>NZ_VFVS01000006.1:0-261801 GCF_006442215.1 Mesorhizobium sp. B2-3-11
AAACCGGCGGATGTCTGTCGCGGCGGAGGCGCCCAGGTGGCATGGACCTCACGCGTCGTGGCGTCGGCATCCGATATCGTCTTCATCTGCGTCACCGGCTCGCGCGAGGTGGAGGCCATTATTCGCGGTCCCGGCGGCCTCAAGGAGGGGTTGAAGAAGGGGTCGGTCGTCGTCGACTGCTCCACCTCAGATCCGGTCTCGACGGTTGCACTTGCCGCAGAACTCAACGCGCTTGGCGTCGACTATGTCGACGCGCCGCTCAGCCGCACTCCGAAGGAAGCCTGGGAAGGCACGCTCGACGCCATGGTCGGCGCGCCCGACGCCGTCTTCGCCAGGGTCAAGCCGGTGATCGACACCTGGGCCGGCCGCATCGTCCATATCGGCGACACCGGTGACGGCCACCGCATGAAGCTGCTCAACAATTTCATCTCGCTGGGCTATGCCGCGATCTACTCCGAGGCATTGGCCCTGGCGGAGAAGGTCGGCATCTCGCCGCCGCGTTTCGACAGCGTCATCCGCAACGGCCGCATGGATTGCGGCTTCTACCAGACGTTCATGCGCTGGACGCTGGAAGGCGACCGCGACGCCCACAAATTCACCATCGCCAACGCCTTCAAGGACCTGACCTATCTGGAATCGATGGCCGGTGCGGCCGGCATCGCCAACCCGCTCGGCAACGCCACCAAGAACTCCTTCGCCGGCGCCCACGCAACCGGTCCGGCCGAGCAGTTCGTGCCGATGCTGGCCACGCACATCGCCAAAGTGAATGGCGTCGACCTGATGCCAATGAAGGACGGAAAGAAGCAGACGATCTGAGACCCGGACCGCCGGCGGGCCTTACCGCCGGCCCCTTCCGATCCCCTCATCGGTGTCGGCAAGCAGCTTGTGCACGGCGTTGCGCGCCGCCGCGGGCCGCTGCAGGCGGATGCTCTTCTCGATCGCCTCGTGCAGTTTCTGTGCCCGCCGCTGATCGCCAACCTGGCGCGTGGTGAAGACGAAGAGATGGTCGAGCGCCGATTCGATCAACACGCCGAGCGGCACCAGAAGGTCGTTGCCCGAGGCCCGCAGGATGGCGAGGTGGAAGCGCGTGTCGGCGCGGATGCGCTCGGGCAGGTTGGCCGCCTCGCCCATCTCGCGGCAGGCCAGGCTGATCTCGGCCATCTGCTCGTCGCTGCGCCGCATGGCGGCAAAGGCGGATGCTTCCGGTTCGATGATGTGGCGAAATTCCTGCACGGTGCGAAGGAACGCTTCGCGATCCGGCGCGGTCGCGTACCAGGCCAGCACGTCGCGGTCGAGCAGGTTCCAGCGCTCCTTCGGCTCGACCCAACTGCCGATCTTTGGCCGCGACGCCAAAAGGCTCTTGGCCATCAGCATCTTGATCGCCTCGCGCACCGCCGAACGGCTGACATTGAAGGTTTCGGCCCATTTGGCCTCATTGGGCAGGATGCTGCCAGGCGGATAGTCGCCGCGTACGATCCTGAGGCCAATCTCGCTGGCGAGCGAGGCATGGACGCTGGACCCGGGAAAGTGCGCCGCATCCGCCCTGCGCATGGCTGCCGGGTCGTGGCTGGCTTGCGCCTTGGCCCGGCCGGTTTTTTTCTTTGCCTTCTCGTCCGGCATCCACGTTCCAATAGGTCGGCCGCCAGTCACCCGGATTGATCCGAACCCGCGCGGCGCACCGATCCCGTTGCCGAAAATCCAAACCACTGACGCGTCAAAGCCGGGGCCCGATTGCCCCAACCATGGCGTCCTGTTGAAGAATTGAGGAAACGGGGCGCTCGTTGGCGAGCGCCCCGAAATCGCGGCCTACTTCTGGATGCAGGTGTCGACCGTGTCCTTGGTGCATTCGTCAAGACCGGTGAAGACCGGATCGTCAACCTTCTTGCCTTCGACCAAGTCGATCATCACCGATGGTGCCTTGTAGCCCATTTCGAAGGGCCGCTGGCCGACCAGCGCGGTGACAAGGCCGTCCCTGGCGATCGCCACCTCGTCGCCGATCGTGTCGGCGGCGCCGATGACGAAGTCGTTCTTGGCCAGCCGGTCCTTGAGCGGTTTGACCAGGTCGCGATAGGGCTGCGGCGCACCGAACAGCGGCCAGCCGCCCATGATGCCGAACGCGTCGAGCTTGGGGTTGGCGGCGAGGATGTCGGTCATCGCCTGAACGCCCTTGGCGCCATCGTCATTGGTGAACACCGGGCAGCCGGCGACTTCCGTCCAGCCGCCTTCGCCGGCAAGTGCCGTGAGGCCTTCCTTGCCCGTCAGCGCGTCGCGCATGCCTTGCGCGCGACGCAAGATGTTGTCGGCCGCCGGATTGCCCTCGATGGTGCAGATCGTGCCACCATTCGGCTTGGCCTTCTTGATGTACTCGCCGATCTTCTTGCCCATCAGGTAGTTGTCGGTGCCGAGATAGGTCTTGCGCAGTGCCGCGTCTTCCTTGGCGAGGTCGGCGTCGACGGTCATGATCGGGATCGACGGATTGGCGCTCTTGATCGTCTGTGCGATCAGTGGTGCGTTGGACGGCGAGATCGCCATCGCCACCGTGTCGGCCTTGCTCAGCATATCCTGCACGATCTGCGCCTCGCCGGCCTCGTCGGAAGTCGATGCCGGGCCGGTGTAGAAGCATTCATATTCCGAGCTGGCGTTTTCCTTGTTCCATTTCTCGCAGCCCTGGTGGATGGCTTCGAAGAATGGATTGTCGAGACCTTTCACCACGATGACGAGCTGCTTCTTGGCCAAAGCCGGCCCGGCGCCTAACGCCATGGCGGCGACGGCGGCGAGCAATACTGTTTTCCTCATGTCAGTCCTCCCTTTGCAACCAGACGGACACGGCGTGCCCGCCACACAAACCAGCCAGGATGCGAGATGACTGAGACGCGTGCGCCCATTCAATCCGGCCGGGCCGATAAGCATTTTCAGATGCGACCCTCCCAGCGACGACGCTGCATGATCGCCAAAACCTTCTTACCGCTGGCGCCGCCGAGGGCGTCGTCAAAGCCGGCATGTCCTCCTCCGACGCTCAACTAATAACGGCTTGCCGCCAACGTCAATGCTATTTGTCCTACAAAACGGATTTTTCAAAATTCGCACGGCACTATTCGTCTGACAATTGCCTGTTCGACAATTGACGCCCGCGACGCCATTCGCGTAAATGACCGCATCGCTGTCCCCGGGAGGAGCTGGGGAAAGCCAACGGAAGCTGTCGCCTGTCCGCGTGCGGATGGGCCAGGCATGGGAGGCAAAGACGGGTGGCGGTTCTCGAACTCACCAACATCTCGAAGCATTTCGGCGCCATCCAGGCGGTCAACGACGTGTCGCTGTCGATCGAACCGGGCCAGGTTGTCGGCCTGATGGGCGACAATGGCGCCGGCAAGTCGACGCTGGTCAAGATGATAGCCGGCAACTTCCGGCCGAGCCACGGCACGATGCGGATGGATGACAAGGAACTGATCCTGCACAAGCCGGTCGAGGCGCGCCAGCACGGCATCGAGATCGTCCACCAGGACCTGGCGCTCTGTAACAATCTGACGGCGGCGGCCAATGTCTATCTCGGGCGCGAATTGCGCCGTGGCGTCGGCCCGTTCCGCATCCTCGACTATGCCGCGATGTACAAGCGCGCCGGTCAGATCTTCGCCGAGTTGAAGTCCGAGACCCGCCCGCGCGACCTCGTCAAGCAGATGTCGGGCGGCCAGCGCCAGGCGGTGGCGATCGCCCGCACCATGCTGTCGCAGGCCAAGATCGTGCTGATGGACGAGCCGACGGCGGCGATCTCGGTGCGGCAGGTGGCCGAAGTGCTGAACCTCATCCGTCATCTGCGCGACCAGGGCATCGCGGTAGTGCTGATCAGCCACCGTATGCCCGACGTCTTCGACGTCGCCGACCGCGTCATCGTCATGCGGCGCGGCAGGAAGGTCGCCGACAAGGCGATCGCGTTGAGTTCGCCCGAGGAAGTCACCGGGCTGATCACCGGCGCCATCGAGCAGGTGGCATGACAATGGCGACCCCGGATTTCACCGCGCATCGGAAGCGCAGGAAAGGTCTATAATGGCAGTCACCCTTGACCAGACGATCGCGCAGAAGCAGCACAGCTTCCTGTCGCGCCTGTTCTCCAGCCAGACTTTCTGGGTGGTGATCGCCGTCATCCTGGCCTGTATTTTCCTGTCCTTCGCCACCGACGCCTTCGCCACCTCGAAGAACCTCTACAACATCACCCGCAACATCACCTTCGTCGCCATCGTCGCGCTCGGCATGACTTTCGTCATCATCACCGGCGGCATCGATTTGTCGGTCGGCTCGGTGCTGTGCCTGTGCTCGATGGTGCTGGCCGTCACCATGCATGCCGGCTATTCGATCGAGATCGGCATTCTGGCTTCGATCGCCACCGCGCTCGTCATCGGCGCCTTCAACGGCATTTTTATCGCCTATCTGGGCTTTCCGCCCTTCGTAGTGACGCTCGGTATGCTGTCGATCGCCCGCAGCCTCGCCATGGTCGCCTCCAACAACACCGTCGTCTTCCAGTTCGGGCCGGACCACGACAAGCTGCTGGCGCTTGGCGGCGGCGCCTGGGTGTTCGGCATCGCCAATCCGGTGCTCTACATGATCCTGCTGGCGCTGATCACCGGTTTCATCCTGCGCTGGACGAAGTTCGGCCGCCATATTTTCGCCATTGGCGGCAACGAGCACGCCGCGACGCTGACCGGCGTGCCGGTGCGCCAGATCAAGGTCGCCGTCTACATGATCTCGGCGCTGTCGGCCGGCATTGCCGGCATCATCGAGACCGGCTGGCTCGGCGCCGTCACCACCAATCTCGGCAACGGCATGGAACTGCAAGTGATCGCCGCCACCGTCATCGGTGGCGCCAATCTCGCCGGCGGCGTCGGCACCGCCTTTGGCGCCATCGTCGGTGCTGCCCTCATCGAGGTGATCCGCAACAGCCTTGGCCTGCTTGGCATCAACGCCTTCTGGCAAGGCACCTTCATCGGCGGCGCCATCCTGCTGGCGGTTTTGTTCGACCGCATCCGCAATTTCAGGCGCAGCGATTAGCGCTGCATCCACCTTCCCCCCCTTGTGGGGGAAGGTGGCCTCGCGAAGCGAGGTCGGATGAGGGGTGTTCCAGGGAATACCAACGCCTCACTCCGCTGGAACACCGCGCTGGAGCGCTATTCCTTTCGCCTCCTATCGCTCAGTCTGAAAATCCGTCGCCAAGAACCCTTGCGAGCGCACGCCCCGGGCCCGTAGC
This sequence comes from Mesorhizobium sp. B2-3-11, assembly GCF_006442215.1. Classification (NCBI taxonomy): domain Bacteria; kingdom Pseudomonadati; phylum Pseudomonadota; class Alphaproteobacteria; order Hyphomicrobiales; family Phyllobacteriaceae; genus Mesorhizobium; species Mesorhizobium sp. B2-3-11. Next base: position 5,237 of record NZ_VFVS01000006.1, read on the forward strand.
TTGACGCGAGCCAGCCCTCAGCCGCACAATCCTCCTGCAGGCGAAGGGAGGCCAGTCGCTTGCGGGAGGATATACCCATGACGGAAGCGATCAGGCTCTACTGGGGCCGGTTCGGACATGTCTCTGTCCTGAATGTCGCGAGCGACTTCGTCACCCATGCCCATGTCGAGGCACATCTGATCATCTGGCTCGAAGGCACCGCCGGCGAGATGACAATCGGCCGCGAGACGGTCCGCCTCGGCCCGGGCACCGCCGCCGGCATCAACTCGCTCCAGCCGCATAGCCACGTCCTGTCCCAGGATGGCAGGCCGGGCCTGTTCCTGGCCTTCTACATCGACCCGGACTGGGCGCGCCGGCGCCGCGACCTGCCATCCAGCGCGCCGCTGTTCTCGCAGGCGGCGATCGCGCTCGAACCATGGCTGCACCAGGCCGCCGCCAGCCTGCTCGACCATCTCACCGACAATGAAAGCGTCGACGATGTCGCCAATTACGAGATCGAGCGCTTCATCGACTCAGTGCTCGATGCCGCCGACGCTTCGGCACCGCAGGAGGCGCGCGGCCGCATAAACACGATGCAGGATTTCCGCGTCCGCAAGGCGATCCAGCTGATGAAGGCCAATGTCTGCGAGCGGATCTCCTTCGATGACGTCGCCCGCGCCGTTGGCCTGTCCAGGCCGCATTTCTTCGCCTTGTTCAAGGAACAGACCAATCTGACGCCCAACGTCTACTGGAACACGCTGCGCATGGAGGAAGCGGTGCGGCAGCTGCAATGGTCGCGGGAGCCGCTGATCTCTGTCGCCTGCAATCTCGGCTTCACCACGCAAGGCAATTTCTCGCGCTTCTTCCGCGATCATGTCGGAGTGCCGCCGACGCTCTACCGCGAGGCCGCGCGGGCGACGGCCTGAACCGGCAGCCATCTGTTTTTCAGACTGGTTGATACACGCTCAAGACGCATTGATAAACGCTGCCCGCTCTGGCGCCCTACCCTTGCCGCAACGATCATTCGGAAGGGAACATTTTATGGCGAAAGTCACCGTCTCCAGCGTCATCGACGCGCCGGTCGAAAAGGTTTGGGCGCGCATACGCGACTTCAACGGCCTGCCGGGCTGGCATCCGCGCATGGTCGAAAGCCATATCGAAGACGGCGAGGATTCCACCACGATTGGCTGCGTGCGCAACTTCCAGCTCGCCAGCGGCGCCCGCCTGCGCGAAAAACTGGTCGATTTTTCGGATGACGATTTCCTGGTCAGCTATTCCATCCTGGAAACACCGCAGCCGCTCACCAACCACAAGGCGACGCTGCAGCTCAGGCGCGTCACCGACGGCAACCGCACCTATGCCGAATGGACCGCCAGCTTCGACGCGGCCCCGGAGGAAGCCGACAAGCTGGCCGAGGGCATGGGTACCAATGTTTTTCAAGGCGGCTTCAATGCATTGAAGAGCCATTTCGCCGGCCAGAGCTGAAGGAGCGGGCCATGGCGCTGGCATTGCAGACATTCTCGACGGTGAAGGACGCGGATGCCGCCCTGAAGTCCGCCGGCACGCGCTATCTCGGCGGGGGTACACTCGTGGTCCGCGCGGCCAATGAAGGCGATGTCTCGGTCTCCGGCCTTGTCAGGTCGACCGACCCGGCGCTGTCGGCCATCGCGGTCAGCGGCGGTAAGGTCCGCATCGGCGCCTCGGTGACCATGGCGGAGATCGGCGGCCATCCGGAACTCGGCACCCTTGCCAAGGCCGCCCGCGCAGTCGGCGGCCCGGCGATCCGTAACATGGCGACCGTCGGCGGCAATCTGTTCGCGCCGGCGCCCTATGGTGATTTCGCCGTCGCCCTGCTGGCGCTCGATGCTACGGTCGGCACCGATGAGGGCGAAACGCCCATCGAGACCTTCCTGGCCGGACGGGACGATAGTCGCGCCATCGTCACGTCGGTCAGTTTCACGAAGGCTGACAGCTTCCGCTTCCTCAAAGTGTCGCGGGTCAAGCCCAAGGGGGTCGCGGTGCTCAGCATCGCGGTCGTTCTGGAACAGGCTGAAGACGGGACCGTGTCCTCGGCGCGGATCGCGCTCAGCTGCATGGCCGATCGGCCGATGCGTGCCAAGGCAGCGGAAAAGGCGCTGCTCGGCAGGACGCTCGATCCGGACGGCGTCGCGGCAGCGCTGGCCGCCGCCACCAAAGGCACCGCGCCCATCACCGATCCCATCGCCAGCGCCTGGTATCGCGCTGAAGTCCTGCCGGTCCATCTCGGCAGGCTGTTGCTCAGCTAATCACACGTGGGGGGCGCACGCTTGCCCTGCGGGGCAGGCGCGCAAGGAGGAAGAATGGCAAAGGTTCCGGTTCAATTCACGCTCAACGGGTCTGAAAAGGCCGAATTCATCGACAGCGCCACGACGTTGCTCAATGCCTTGCGCGACAAGATTGGCGACACCTCGCCGAAGGGCGGCTGCCACCAGGGCACGTGCGGCGCCTGCTCCGTTATTATCGACGGCGAGTTGAGGCTCTCCTGCCTGACGCTGGCCGAGACCTGCAATGGTGCAACGATCACCACCACGTCGGGCCTTGCCGAAGGCGGCGTGCTGCACCCGCTGCAACGGGCTTTTCTCGACACATTCGCTACCCAATGCGGCTTCTGCACGCCGGGCATGATCATGGCGGCCAAGGTGCTGCTCGACCACACCCCCAATCCCAGCCGCGAGGACGTCGTCGAGGCGCTGTCTGGGAACGTCTGCCGTTGCACCGGCTACGAGCCGATCATCCAGGCGGTGCTCGCCGCCGCCCGCGCCAATTCGCAGAACGCGGCTTGAGGGACCAAAGAATGGAACTGCGCAAGAGCTACTTCGCCGATGTCCGCAAGGACGATCTGCACGAGATCGGCCAGCCCCGGCCACGCTCGGATTCGCCCGGCCACGTCACCGGCAGAACCGCCTATTTCGCCGACCGTAATTTCCCCGGCATGCTGCACCTCAAGATGGTGCGCAGCCCGCACCACCATGCCCGCATCCGCTCGATCGACACCTCCGAGGCCAAAAAACACCCAGGCGTTATCAAGGTGCTGACGGCCAAGGACGTGCCGCACAATGTCTACACCATCCTGATCCTCATCCAGGTCGGACCGGAGGACGAGACGGTGCTGGCCGACGGCAAGGTGCGCTGGAAGGGCGAGGCCGTGGTGGCGGTGCTGGCCGAAACCGAGCGTGCCGCCCAGGAAGCGGCCGCCAAGGTCAAGGTCGACTATGAGGTGCTGCCCGCCGTCTTCGACATGGAAGAAGCACTGAAGCCCGGCGCGCCCATCGTCAACGAATATCACGGCCAGAACTATTACCTCTATGACAGCGGCGCGTGCCGCAAGGTGCGCTTCGGCGATGTCGAGGCGGGCTTTGCTCAAGCCGATCACGTGCTGGAGCAAAGCTATCAGTCCTCGCCGATCGAGCACGCGCCGACCGAGACCACCGGCTGCGTGGTGGCGCCTGAAGGCAATGACCGCTTCACCTGCTACACCAACACGCAGGCGATGTTCTTCACCCTCGACAACACATCGATCATCCTGCAGATGCCGGGCAGCAAGCTGCATTTCGTCGGCGGCACTGTCGGCGGCGGTTTCGGCGGCAAGGTCGATGTCATCGTCGAGCCGATCGCCATCCTCGGCGCAAAATTAACCGGGCGACCGGTCTGTTTTATCTACAGCCGCGAGGAGGAGATGCAGATTTCATCGCCCCGCGCGGCCGAAAAAGTCGTCATCAAGGACGGCGTCATGAAGGACGGCCGTATCGTCGCGCGGAAAGTCACAGGCTACACCGATGCCGGCGCCTACTCCCGCCACTCGCCCTATGGCGCGCAGAAGGGGGCGGGCCATTATCCCGGTCCCTACACCATCCCGAATGTCTGGATCGACACCTACTGCGTTTATACCAACCGCACGCCGTCATCGGCCATGCGCGGCTTCGGCGTCACCATCGGCGACTTCGCGCTGGAGGTGCAGATGGACAAGCTGGCCCGGCTGATCGGCATGGACCCGCTCGAATTCCGTTTCATCAACGCCTATCGCGACGGCGACATGAAGGCGCATCGCCAGCCGACGGAGGGCGCGGGGCTGATCGAGTGCATGCAGGAAGCCTCGCGCGTCGCCAACTGGCCGGTCGCGGAGAAATACATGGCGATGTCCTCCTACAAGAACGGAGCTTGAGATGGCGATCAGGCGCGGACGCGGCGTCGCCGCGATCAACTATCCCACCGGCATGAACCTTGGCGGCGACCCGACCCAGGCGCTGGTGCATTCGACCCCGACCGGCAATTTCATGGTGACGCTGTCGTCGGTCGATCTCGGCCAGGGCATGAAGCAGATCATGGCGCAGATCTGCGCAGAGACGATCGGCGTACCGACCGACCGCGTCGTTGTCGACACCGCCGACACCGATACCGGCCCGCATTGCATGGGCACCTTCGCCTCGCGCGGCACCCACCGCGCCGGCAATGCCGTCATCCAGGCCGCCAGGGAAGCCCGCCAGGTGATGCTGGAAGTGGCGGCCGAAGAGCTGGAGGTGAACGCGTCAGACCTCGAAACCGACGGCCAGGGCAACGTGCTGGTCAAGGGCGCGCCGCAGAAATCCATCTCGATCTTCGATGTCGCGCTGTCGGCGCATTTCAAGCGCGGCCGCTCGATCTCCGGCCGCGGCATGTTTTTGATCCCGCGCTCCTATCCGGAGAAGGAAACCGGCGCGATGAAGCCATCGACCTGCTACGCTCATGCCTGCACGGTCGCAGAAGTCGAGGTCGACGACGAGACCGGCGAAGTCACGGTGCTCACCGTCAAGAACGTCTTCGAGATTGGCCGCGCGCTGAACCCGAAAATGGTCGAGCAGCAGCTGGTCGGCGGCTCCTGGATGGGCATCAGCCACGCGCTTTACGAAACGACCGAGCCCTATTATCCCAACCGCGACCATGGCGGCACCGACTTCAACCAGTATCTGATGCCTGGCCCCGGCGACCTCGCCGAGACCGAGATCATCGTGCTGGAGCGTCCCTCGGCCGACGGACCGTATGGCGCCAAGGGGCCAGGCGAAATGTGCGCCAACCCGCAAATACCAGCGGTTGCCAATGCCGTCTTCGACGCCGTCGGCGTGCGCATCGACACGCTGCCGATCACGCCCGAGCGCATTTTGCGCGCGCTGAAGGCGCAGGCTTCCAACTGAGTGCTGAGAATGCCCGATGTGAACACCGAGACTGTCGCGACCTCGCCGGAGGCGGTGGCACAGCATCTCGCCGCCTCGCGCTATCTGGCCGACGACAGCCTCGCCACCGCCATCTTCCTTGCCATCCGGCTCGGCAAGCCGCTGCTGCTCGAAGGCGCGCCGGGCGTCGGCAAGACGGAAGCTGCCAAGGCGATCGCCGAACTGATCGGCCGAGATCTGGTGCGTCTGCAATGTTACGAAGGCATCGACGCCGCGCACGCGCTCTATGAGTGGAATTATCAGCGCCAACTGCTCGCCATCCGCCATGCCGGCGAGCATGAGATCGACATCTATGACGACCGTTTCCTCATTGCCCGGCCGCTGCTGCAGGTGTTGAAGGCGCCGCAGCAACGCGTGCTTTTGGTCGATGAGATCGACCGCTCGGACCATGAATTCGAGGCGCTGCTGCTGGAATTCCTGTCCGACTTCCAGATCAGCATTCCCGAGCGCGGCACCATCCGCGCCGAGGCACAGCCAATCGTCATCCTGACCTCGAACCGCACCCGCGAACTTGCCGAGGCGCTGCGTCGCCGCTGCGTCTATCACTGGATCGGCTATCCCGACGCCGAACGCGAGGCCGCCATCATCATGCTGCGCGCCGGCAATGTCGCGCAGGCCACCGCACGCGCCGTGGCGACAGCGGTGCAGACCATCCGAGCTCGCCCGCTGGCCAAACCCCCCGGCATCGCCGAGGCGGTCGAATGGGCGAACGCGGCCACCATTCTTGAAAAAGGCGGCAGCCCGTGGCCGGAAGCCTTCCGCCGCGCCATCGGCGTGCTGATCAAAGACGAGGAAGACCTCTCCTACATCGCGCCCGAGCTTGGCAGCATCGTCGAGGAGGCGCTGGCGTGAGCCGTGACCTCAACGATCCCTTCTCCCCGTTCACGGGGAGAAGGTGCCCCGAAGGGGCGGATGAGGGGCAGCGCCATGATGGGCAGAAGGTGGCGCCGCCCCTCACCTGCCCGCCGGCATCCTCTCCCCGTAAACGGGGCGAAACAAGCTTGCCCCGTGCCGCCGCACCCTTCCTCGGCTTCGCCCGGCTGCTGCGTCGCTACGGTTTCGCCATCGCCCCCGAACAAGTCTCCGGCTTCATGCAGGCGGTGACATTGCTTGGACCACGCTCGATGGCGGATATCCGCGAAGCAGCACTGGCCACCCTGGCGCCGCCACCTGACCGTCGCGACGAATTCGAGGCGCATTTCCAGAGCCATTTTTATGGCGACACATCAGCCGTGGTGGAAGGCGACGCCGACGAGGAAACCCGCATCAAGGATGATGGCGGCGCCGACGACGAGCGGATCGAGGCCGAGGAGCGACAGGAAGGCGGTGAGCTTTCCTCGGCGCTGGAGCAGTTGAGCAGCCGCGACTTCCAGCGCGACGGCGACAGGCTGACCGTCTTTCGCCGCCGACTGTCGAGCGCCTTGCCCGCGCGCCGCTCCTTCCGCATGGTGCGCACTCATTCGCGCGGCAAGCTCGACCTGCGCCGCTCGCTCAGGGAAATCGTCAGCGCCGATGGCGATATCCCCTCGCCCTTGTTGCGCCGCCGCCAGACAGTGCCGCGCAAGCTGCTGATCCTCATCGACGTCTCAGGCTCGATGAAGCTTCACACGGCTGACTACCTCAAGCTCGCGCATGCCGCCGCGCAGGGCGCTGACCGGGCGGAAATCTTCACCTTCGGCACGCGTCTGACCCGCATCACATCAGCATTGCGCATCAGCGACTGCGACCAGGCGCTGGCGCGCGCGGCCGCCCAGGTCGACGACTGGGACGGCGGCACCCGCATGGGACCGACGCTGCTGGCTTTTCTGTCGGTGCCGCGCTTTTCGTCCTTCGCGCGCGGTGCGGCAGTGGTCATCCTCTCGGACGCGCTGGAGCGCGGCGACCATGCCGAACTGGAGACGGCGATGCGCCGGCTGAGCGCCCGCGCCTTCCGGCTGTCGCTGGCGACACCTCTGGCCGGCGACCCGCGCTTCCAGCCGGCAACGGCGGCGCTTCGCGCTATCCTGCCAGTGCTCGACGATCTGGTGGACGGCTCGTCGGTGAACAGCCTCACCGATTTCATCCTGTCGCTCGCCCGCCCCGCCCCACGGGCGGCGACACTCTGGAAAAGGGTATCGTGATGCAGAAAGTCATCGACGCGCATTTCCACATCTGGCGCCAGCAGGATCAGCCCTGGCTGGTCGGGCCGATGGTGCCGCGCATCTTCGGCCCCTACGAGCCGATCCGCCGCGATTATCCGATCGAGGAGTTTCTCGCCGACCAGCAGGGTTCGGGTGTCGAGAAGGCCGTCTATGTCCAGACCAACTGGGCCAAGGAGGATTTCGAAAAGGAAGTCGCCTTCCTGCAGAAAACGGCCGACGAGACAGGCTGGCCGCACGCCATCGTCGGCTACACCGACATGACGGTGGACGATATCAGGCCCCAGATCGACCGCTTGAAAAAGTATCCGCTGCTGCGCGGCGTGCGCATGCAACTGCATTGGCACGAGACGCCGGCCTTCCGCTTCGCTGCCTCGGCCGATCAGGTCATCGATCCAAAAGTACGCGCCAATGTCGCTCGGCTGAAAGACTACGGCCTGTCCTTCGACCTGCAGCTCTTTCCCGCCCAGATGAAAGACGGGCTGACGCTGGTCGGAGAAAATCCAGAGACCAATTTCATCCTCACCCACGCCGGCATGCTGACCGGCATGGACGCGGAAACCACCGAAGCCTGGAAGGCCGGCCTGCGCACGCTGTCGGCGGCGCCGAACTTCTACGCCAAGCTGTCCGGTCTGGGCACCTTCGTCCACCGCAACGACCCGGCGCTGATCGGCTATATCGTCGACAACGCGATCGAGATATTAGGCGCGGATCGCCTGATGTTCGGCTCGAACTTCCCCATCGAGAAACTCTGGACCAGCCACGCCGAGTTGATCATGGCGCATCGCGATGCCGTGGCAAAGCATGGTGCGGCCGCCGAGGCGGATATCTTCTGGAACACGGCGGAGCGTGTCTACCGGCCGGTTTGATCGCCCGGGACCGCCGCGCCATTGGCGCGGCGATACCCTGCACAGCCCTTACTGCGTCGGCAGCATGCCTTCGACATCGCTTGCCGCGTCAGTGAGCGCTTCCTTCGGGGTCGCCGACTGGTCGACGATCCGCGACAGGTTGTCGACGATGGTCTGCGTCACCTTCACACCGTTGGTGCCCGGGAAAGCATACCACGGTATCATCCGCGGCATCTGGCTGAGCCCGGCCTGGAAGAGCGGGTTCTTCTTGTAGAAATCGCCGAGATATTCCGGCGATTTCGCCGCGAGCTCATTGTTGGGGACATAGCCCGTGCCGGGCACGACGACCGACGCGCCGTAAGGACCAGCGGCGAATTTCGCGAACTTCCAGGCGGCGTCCTGCTTTGCCGCATCCTTGGTCAGGATGACCACGGCGTTGCCGCCGGTCGGAAGATGGCCGTTGATTGGATCGATCAGCGGGATCTTGGCCGTGCGCAGCGTGAACTTGTCACCGACATTCTTGATGGTGTTGACCAGGGCGCCGGTGGTCTGGAACTCGAAGCCGACTTTGCCGGCCGCGAAAGCCTGCTCGCCCGCCGGCTTGGTGAAGACCGGCATGCCGCCCTCCTTCACCATCCGCTGCAGGATTTCCATTGCCTTCTCGCCCTCCGGCCCGTTGAAGGCGACCTTGCTTTCGTCCTCGTTCAGCATCTTTCCGCCAGCGCCGAACAGCAGCGCCGAAAACATCCAGTCGTCGCCCTGCCAGCGGAAATCGATGCCGTCGACGCCATTGCCGAGCGCCTTGATCTTGCCGCCGAGCGCGATCACCTCGTCCCAGGTCTTGGGCGGATTGTCCGGATCGCCGCCGGCGGCTTTCACCAGGTCGGCATTGTAGTACATGATGGGGTTCGAGGTGGCGAAGGCGAGGCCGACCTGCTTGCCGTTGACCTGCGCCAACTTCAGGATCGTGTCGGAGAAGCCGAGCTCCGCCATGTTGCCATCCTTCTTGACCAGCGGGCCAAGATCGACGGCAACATCGCGTTCGTTGAGCATCCGCAGGCGGTTGAGTCCGATGAAGGTGATGTCGGGCATTTCGTCGGTGCCGGCCTGGCGAAGGATGGTCTGGATGCCTTCCTCGTAGGTGGCGGACGGGCTGGCGAACTGGATCTTGATTTCAGGATTTTCTTCCATGAACTTCTTCGAGATCGTGTCCATCACGTTCTTGAAGAAGCCGGGCATCGGGTAATGAACCGTCAGCGTCGTGTCGGCATAGGCCGGAAGGGCGAACGCCAGCGAAACCGCCGCCGCTGCGAGAATCCTGGGAAGTTGCTTCATATGCTCGTGCTCCTGTTCGAACCGGTCAGCCTTTGAGACCGGTCATGGTGATGCCTTCGACGAAGCGCTTCTGTGCGAACAGGAAGGCGACGACGAGTGGAAGGGTGATGATCAGCGTGGCGGCCATCAGCGCGCCATAGTCGTCGCCTGCCTCGGCGGCGCGGAAATACATCAGGCCGAGCGGCGGCGTGGCGTAGGCCTGCTTGCTGACGACGATCAGCGGCCAGTAGAGATCGTTCCAGTGCGCGACCACCGAGAAGATCGCGAACGCGGTGACGGCCGGCCAGGCGTTGGGGACGATGACGCGCGCGACGATGCCGAGTTCGGACATGCCGTCGAGCCGCGCCGCGTGGATGAGGTCGTCGGGCATGGCGCGGAAGAACTGCAGGAACATGAAGATCGCGAACACCGAGATGGTGAACGGCGCCACCAGCGAGGTGTAGCTGTTGAGCAGCGACATCCTATCGAAGGCGACGTAGAGCGGCAGCGCCGTGGCATGGATCGGCACCAGCAGGCCGAGCATGACCAGCACCATCATCAGCCGAGCGGCGCGGAACTTCAGCTTAGCCATGGCGTAGGCGCAAGGAATGGCGACCAGCACCTGGAAGAAGAAGATCAGGCCGCAGACGACAACGCCGTTCCACAGCAGCGTTGCCATCGGCACCTTGTTCAGCGCCTTGGCGAAATTCTCGCCGAAGTAGAAATGCTCGGGGATGAGCGACAGCGACGAGGTGAAGATGTCGCTCTGCGTCTTGCCCGCGGTCGAGATCATGAAAATGTAAGGCGCAAGGATCATCAGCGCGCCGAGCGAAAGCAGGGCGAAACGGACGATGCGGCCGGTCGGGATACTGGTCATGTGTAATGCACCCGCCGGTCGAGCACGCGATATTGGAGGAGCATCAGCACGACGAGGATCGCCAGGAAGACGACCGTCATCGCCGAGGCATAGCCGACGCGCAGATAGACGAAACCTTCCTGGTAGATGGTGAACAGCAGCACTTCGGAGGCTTTGTTAGGCCCGCCGTCGGTCAGCATCTTCACAGTCTCGAAGACCTTCACCGCATTGGTGATGCTGATGGTGACGACAAACAGCGTCGTCGGCCCGAGCATCGGCCAGGTGACCAGGAAGAACCGGTCGAGCGCCGATTTCGCGCCGTCGACATGTGCGGCGGCATAGAGTTCGCGCGGGATCGCCGTCAGGCCCGCCAGGAACAACACCATGTTGAAGCCCACCGACTGCCAGACGCCGATGATCGACAGGCTGTAGAGCACGGTGCTCGAGGCGCCGAGCCAGTTCGGACCGGGAATGCCGGCGAGCGCAAGCAGCGCGTTGAGTGGTCCGATCGTCGGATGGAAGAGGTACTGCCAGACAGTCGCCATGGCGACGATCAGCGAAGCCACAGGCAGGAAATAGACGGTACGGAAGAAGCCGCGCGCGCGCGGTTCGCCTTCGATCAGCAAGGCAACGCCGAGACCGAGCACGATCGAGACCGGTGCCACGATCGCGGTATAGACTGACGTGTTCCACAGCGATCTGCGGAAGGTGCGGTCGGTCAGGAGATGCGCGTAGTTCTCGAAGCCGACCAGGCGAAATTTGCCATAGCCGAGCTCGAAATCGGTGAAGGCGAGAAAAATAACGGCAATCACCGGCAGCAGCACTAACAGCAGCAAAAGCACGATCGCGGGAGCCGCCAGCAGCCAGGCAGTGCGATCTTCGCTGCGCCTGTGGAGGGCCGCGGCGCTCGGGACATTGCCCGCCAGCGCGATACTAGACATAGGCCGGCTCCTGGCGTGCGGGCGCGGCACTCGCCGTACGCAGCCGCCTTCCCTCCGGCCCGAACACCATGGCCTGCTCGGGTGACAGAAGGACACCCACCGGCATTCCCGCGATCAAGTCCTTCGCCTCGTGCGGTGCCAGCTTGGTGATGACATTGTCGCCGGTCACGTCGAGCCGGCAGTGGGCAACGACCTCCGATCCGAGGAATTCCAGACGCTCAATCCGCCCGGCAAGGCCGCTCCGCCCGCTGGGAGACAGTTTGACGAATTCAGGCCGGATGCCGAGGCTGACAGCGCCATTCGCCACCTTCTCCAGCAAGGCCAGCCGGATGCCCATGAAATCGACACGGCCGTTTTCGGCGCGTGCCGGTATGATGTTGATCCTCGGCTGGCCGACAAAGCGCGCAACCTCGATATGGGCGGGATCGTTGTAGATCGCTTCGGGCGCGGCCAGCTGCAGCAGGTTGCCGCCAATCATCACCGCCACGCGATCGGCCATCGAAAGCGCTTCGGCCTGGTCATGCGTCACATAGAGCGTCGGCACGCCGGCGCGGCGGTGCAGTTCCACGATCTCGCCGCGGGCATGGACGCGCAGATTGGCGTCGAGATTGGAAAGCGGCTCATCCATCAGGAAGATGCTGGGGTGGCGCACCATGGCGCGTGCCAAGGCCACGCGCTGCCGCTGCCCGCCCGACATCTGTCCCGGCTTGCGGTCGATCAGATGGTCGATCTTCAGCACCGTCGCCATCTCGCGGACATCGCGCGAAATGCCGGCGCGGATCTCTTTCTGGCCCGGCAGGACCGAGCCGACCAGCGGCAGCCGCTGCGTCCGGCTCAGCCGCTTCATGGCCAGCGGGACCGCGATGTTCTGGCCGGCCGTCAGATGCGGATAGAGCGCGTAGGACTGGAACACCATGGCGATGTTGCGATCGGCCGCGGCGACCGCCGACATGTCCTTGCCGCCGACGAAAATCTCGCCGCTGTCAGCATGATCAAGCCCCGCCAGAATGCGCAGCAAGGTGCTTTTGCCGCAGCCCGAGGGGCCGACCAAAGCGATGAACTCGCCTGCTTCGACGTCGAGGCTGACGCCGTTCAGGACGGCGTTGCCGCCAAAGGACTTGTTCAGATCGCGAAGCGAGAGCGCGCTCATGATGCGACCTTCCCGCGGACCTTGTGCGCCTCGTGCGGGTAGACTTCCTCAACCACGTCATCGAGGACATGGACGCTCATGCCTTGGATCGCGACGATCTCACTGGTGACTGTGTCGCCGAATTCATGCACGACCGCGCCGAGCAGCCGCTCGCCCGGCATGTCGCGCTCCATGTCGCCGACGACGAAGGCCGCCGAAGGCCCCCATACCAGCGCGGTGCTTTCGTATTTGCCTTGCCATGCCCGGTGCAGGTGACCGCTGGCGAACAATGCAACATCATGGGAACCGATCAGGTCATAAAGACGCTGCCGCTGCGTCGGCCGAACGCTCCAGTAACCGGTGTCGCCCTCACCCGGCTCATCGATGAACAACGGCTTGTGGGCAAAGAGCGCGATGCGACGGCCGCCGCGGCTTTCCAGCACAGTCCGCAACCATTCGAACTGGGCCTCTTCCTCGGCATCATCAAAGCCCATCAGCAGGCTGTCGAGGCCGATAAATCGCCAGTTTCCAGCGTCCTCCATCCAGTAATCGGGACCGACCAGCCGGCGCCAGCGCTCGAGGCGTTCCGCATTGACCGGCTGCAACGAGCCTGGCAGATGGCCGACATCGTGATTGCCAGGCACGAGCAGCATCGGGACCGAAATCTCCCGCATCAGCTCCATGCAGAAGCTGATGTCGGCATCCTTGTCGGCGCCATCGACGCTGAGGTCGCCGGTGTGGATGACGAGATCGGCGCCGTTTTGCGCGATCCACGCGGCCAGCGGCTCCCAATTGCCGTTGAAATGCGGCTTGCTCGGGCTGAAATGGGTATCGGTGATCTGGACGATTTTCATGCCGGCTCCACTGCGAGAGCCGGCTGCCGGAAACCCACCGGCGCGACTTCGCGTGGGTCTCCTTAGTGCCGTTACATGTCACTTCCTTAACAGGCAGGGGACAAATTTTCCTTCCGATTGGCTGGCTGACTCCTAGATTAGCTCTTCACCTCGAATTGCGGATCGACAGGGATCTGCATCGCCGTGACCAGATGATTGGTCTGGCCAGCGAGCCCGATGATCGACACCAGTTCGCCATGCTGTACATCGGTCATGCCCTTGGCTCGCGCTGCCGCCGTGTGCGAATGAACGCAGTAGGAACAGCCATTGGCCGTCGATACCGCGATATAGATCATTTCCTTGGTCAATGGGTCGATGGCGCTGTCGGCGACCATCACCACCTTCAGCTGCTCCCAGATGCGCTTCAACGCCGCCGGATCATTGGCGAGCCCTCGCCAGAAATTGTTGACGAAATCCGATTTGCGCGTCGCCCTGATGTCGTCGAACACCGCCTTCACTACCGGGATCTTCTCCACCTCGGCATCGCTGAGGAGTCTTGTGGTGGCCATGGTCTGGTCCTTTCGTTCGGATCGATGAATTAGCCCGTTGAATCACGTCTCGAGCAAATGCGGCTAACCAACTTTTTTGACTCAGTTTTGGCGCTCAATGCACGGGACCTTGAAGGTTGGCCGAAGCACCTAAAACTTCGTCATCCCTGGGCGAAGCAGGAGCGAAGCTCCGTCGCGGAGACCCTGGGATCCATGCCGCGACCTTAGTTGTAGAGCGCAGCGGAGCAGAATCCTGCCCCGTGGCAACGCACCGGAGTCCCGGCATGGATCCTGAGGTCTGCGCCGCGTCGCTTCGCTCCTTGCTTCGCCCCAGGATGACGAAGTGGTCGCGTCGGCTAATCCTGAAGCCTGCAGCAAAGATTGTCAGATATATCGGGTATTCCTCGAACACACCCTAATGCACCGCCGCGTACATGATCTTCTCCTCCGTCGCCTCCGCCGGGGAAAACTCCTCGACGATGCGGCCCTGCCGACAGACCAAAATGCGATCCGACAGGTTCATGATCTCCGGCAAATAGGACGAGATGACAACGACCGCGAGGCCCTCGTCGGCCAGCCTGTTGATGATCTGGTGGATCTCGGCGATCGCGCCGACATCGACGCCGCGCGTCGGCTCGTCGAATATGACGATGCGCGGCTTCTGTACCAGCCCCTTGCCGATCACCACCTTCTGCTGGTTGCCGCCGGACAGCTCGACCACGCGGGCATTGTCGTTGATCGCCTTGATGTTCAGCGTCTTGGTCCATTCGGCCGAAAGCTGACGCATCTCCTGCTGGTTGATTACCCACGACTGTTCGCGGCCTGCCGCCAGCAGCCCGCCGAACAGGTTCTCGGCAATGCCCATCGTTTCGAAGATACCTTCGCTCTTGCGGTCCTCGGTGACATAGACGATGCCGTCCGCCACGGCTTCGCTCGGCACGAGATAGCGCACCGGCCTGTCGTCCAGCTCGATCGCCCCACCGCGCAAAAAATCGCGCTTGTAGATGCCCGACACGATCTTGAAGGTCTCGGTGCGGCCGGAACCGATCAGCCCGAACACGCCGGTGATCTGGCCTTCGAAGATCGAGAAGGAATTGTTGCGCACGACATTGCTCATCGAGATGTCCTGCACCGAGAGCACCTTCTTGCCGGCTTTGCGCAGCTTGGCTTCGTCGCGCTGGCGGTAAATCTGTCCCGACAGCGTTCGCCCGACCATGGCGGCGACGATCTTGTCGCGGTCGAAGGTTGATGTGTCGTCGGTGATGACCAGTTCGCCGTCGCGCAGGATGGTGATGCGGTCGGCGATCATCAGAGCCTCTTCGAGAGCATGGCTGATGAAGACGATCGACACACCGTTCGCCTTCAGCCGCCGGATCAGCGCGAAGAAATGCCGCTTCTCCTCCGGCGTCAGCGTCGCCGTCGGTTCATCGAAGATGATGATCTCGGCATTGTGGTGCACGGCGCGCGCGATCTCGACCATCTGCCGCTTGGCAGCACCCAGTGTCGCCACCATGGCGTTGGGATCGACCGGAAAATTCAGCGACTGCAGGAACTGCTGTGCTGAAATATACGTGCCGCGCAGCCGGTTGAGGAATTTTTCAGTACCGAGATAGAGGTTCTGCGCCACCGTCATCGACGGCACCAGGCTGGTCTCCTGGAACACCATGGCGATGCCGGCCTCGAGCGCCGCATGCGGCGAGGCGTAGGCGATCTCCCGCCCCTTGTGGAACATCCTGCCTGACGTGGCGTCGACCACACCGGCGATGATCTTGGTCAGTGTCGACTTGCCGGCACCATTCTCGCCGAGCAGCGCATGGATTTCGCCCTTGCGTAGCTCGAAGCTGACGTTCTTCACCGCGGGCACGCCGCGGTAATTCTTGGTGACGTTTTCGAGGCGAACGATCGGTTCCATCAGAAACCTCCCGAGGCAAGATCGACGGCCAGCACGCAATCGCCACCCCTGGACCCAATGAACAGCTCGCCGCCTTTCTCCACCACGCTGCAGATGCCGTGGCGCGTGCCGTTGGCGCGGCTGTGCAGGCTGAATTGTGGTTTCATCTCCCGGTCGAGCCGGACCACCAGCCCGTAGGAGCGGCTGGGCGACCATGGCTTGTGAATGCCCATCGTGCGGATGCCGCCGCATTGCAGCGGCTCGAGGAAACTGCGGTTTGATACCAGCGCCGGGGCAATCCAGTAGGCCGGCGGCACCTGGTCGATCATGTCCTGACGGTAATGCGTCTCCTGCAGCACGAATTCGATCAGCCGGTTGCGTGGGGCGAACAGCGTCAGCCACGCCCCGCCATCACCAGCAGGCGACAGCCGCGCGGGATAGCCGGGCAGATGCGTCAGCACCGTCGAGCGGTTGCCGGTCGCGCCATCGAAACGGACAAGCTGGTGGCGCCAGCTTTCGCTGACCAGCACATCGCTGCCAAGGATGTGAAGTCCATAGGGAAAAGCGATATCGCCAGCCACCTTGCGGAACTGGCCACCCGCCGCCCGCCCCCAAAGCGAACCGGACGCGCCCTTCTTCATCAGGTCGGCGGCCCATTGCGACGGCGAGAATTCGGCCGAACCATTGGCAAGCCACAGCGTACCGTCTCCTGCATAGGCAAGCGCGGTGATGCAGCCAATCCCTGCCGGCAAGGACAATTCCCTGCCCGCGATCAACAGCTTGCCGCTCTCCAGCCCCACCGTCAGTTCGCCTGAAGGCGACAGCGTCAGCGCCGTGACGGGAGATGGAAAGGTCCCGACCACGGCAGGTTTCACACCAACGGCAATCGCATAGACGGCGTTGCCGCTGGAGGCCAGCAGTCGGCCATCGGCAACCAGCAGATTGTCCGGCTCGGTCAGCTCGGCGAACGCCGGCGCATCATCGAGCCGCGTGTTGGGGCGGAAGGCGCCGTCGAGCGGCGGGATAGTCACCGCCTTGCCACGAAACATATCCAGGATCGGATCGAGGATCATGGCTTCGCTCCCCAGTAGGAGGCAGGGCTGGTCCAGCTCGGGTCGGCGCCGGCAATTTTGTAGCGGCCGATGCGATTGTTGAGGATGCCGCCGACGAAGAGATATCCCTTGTGCTCGCGCATCGAGGTGACCATTGGGTGCGCCCCGCCTGTCAAGTCGCCCATCGCCTCGACGATGCCGCCCTTTTCGTTGAATTTCACCACGCCGCCGGTGTTGATGTTGGGAAACAGCCATTCGTCCTGCGGCAGCCGGCGCGTCATGCGCTTGCGCATGTCGGGATGGCGCAGCGAGAGGTCGAAGCTCGGCGTGCGCATGCCCAGCCACGCCATCCAGTAATTGCCGTCCGACGCCCGGTTGATGTTGTCGGGGTAACCCGGCATGTCGCGGATGACGCATTCGGCGGTGCCGGCCTTCGGCCCTTCCAGCCAATAGCGGTGCACCCGGCAGGCCCAGCTTTCGGCGAAGAACAGCGACTTGCCGTCATGCGCCATGCAGACACCATTGGTGTAGCGGTAGCCATCGAGCAGCGTCTTCGTGGAATCGTCCTTCGGATCGTAGACCAGCAGCCGGCCTGTGGCGCGGTTTTCGATCGAATCCAGCGCCCAATCATGGGCATCATACCGCTTGGTCGAGTCCGTAAAATAGATGCGGCCGTCCGGCGCGATGTCGCAATCATTGGGATCGCGCAGCCGCGCATCGTCGACGATCGACGTCCAGGAGCGCGACGTCTCAGCCGACAGCCGTTTCACTTCGCGCTGCGGCGAAACCGAATATAGCCCCATGGCTCCGACGCAGCTGATCAAATTGCCCGACTTGTCGAAAGCCAGCCCCAGCGGAAACCCGCCAATATGGGCGAACACTTCCGACCTGACATAGTCCGGCGCGAAGAAGCGGACGATCTCGCCATGGCGCGTGCCGCAATAGAGATTGTCATCGCGGTCGAGGATGACGTCTTCTGGCCCTTCCAGCTCACCGAGCCCGATATGGTCCGCAGCCGATAGTCGGTTGTCGAGGGCGTAAGGCGTGCCGGAGCCCGGCACCGCGGACTGTGTTTTGCCCATCTTGAGATAGACCGGCGCGACATAGACCTCGTTGAGCACCTTGTGGCGGTTCTTCAGCCAGCGGATGTCGATGGTCACCGCCACCGCCAGCATGATGCCCAGTACCATCTGGTTGGTGCCGGTGCCGTAGCCAAGCCGGATCAGCCCATTCGTCATGGTGAGCACGATGATGGCGCCCATCAGGCCCTTGATCACCGAGCCGCGCCCGCCGCCGAGGCTGACGCCGCCGACCACCGCCGCGGTCAGCGCCATGATCTCGAGGTTGAGGCCTGTGCCCGGCCCTGCCCCGCTCAGGCGGCAAGCGATGAGAAAGCCGCCGATCGAGGCGCAGAAACCGGAAAAGACATAGGTCATGAACACGGTACGGCGCACCCGGATGCCGGCATTGTGCGCCGAGCGCCGGGAGCCACCCACCGCCAGCACATGCCAGCCGGGACGTGAACGTGTCAGCGCGATATGGGTGACGATGGCAAGGATGATCGCCAGCCATACCGAAACGGACAGGCCCCAGAAAGTGCTGTCGCCGATGAAATCGAGCACGTCGGACGTAGCGGTCGAAAGCTGTACGTCGGCGGCATAGGTGGTGACTAGGATGTCGAACAGCGCCCGCCCGAAGATGAAGGTGACGAGCGTGGTGAGGAAGGCACGCAGCCGCAGGTACCCGACGAGATAGCCGTTGATCGCGCCGAAGACTAGACCGGTGGCGAGGGAGGCGGCCAGCGCCAGCCAGATCGATTGTTCAAGGATGAAGAAGACATAGACCGCGGAAAAGCAGGACAGCGCGAAGATCGAGCCGACCGAGAGATCGATGCCGCCGCCAAGCATCACCACGGTCATGCCGGTGACCACCATCGAGAATTCGCCGAGTTGCCGGGTCGATTCCTGCAGCGAGGAGAGCTTGAAGAAGCCTGGAATGATCGCGCCGAACACGCCGAGCGTCGCCACCAGCGCCAGGAACGGAATGGCGTTGTCGGTCCAGCGCTTGGTCAGGATCTCGCCGACCAGATGGTCGGGCACGAGATTGTAGCGCCAGGACTGCAGGCGTTCGCGAAAGGTCATCGGGTCACTGCGGGCACGAGAGAACAAGGAAAGAGAAGAGGTGGCCGGAATTGTCCGGCCACCTCGCTGATACCAGCTGAAGGCAATCGGTTTACTTCGCCGCTGCTTCGGCCTGCAGCGCCTTCAGGTCCCAGCAGCTGTCCGGCTTGAGATCGGCCTTCGTCGTCGCCTTCTCCAGCGTATAGATGTAGGTGTGCGAGGTGCCGGCCGGCTGGCCGCTCTGCAGCAGGAATTTGATGATAGCGTTCATGTCGCCCGACTGCCGGGCAAGTTCCGTCATGACGACAGCACCGTAAGTGCCGTCCTGCAGCTTGTCGCAGTCGGCTGCCTTTTCGCCGCCGCCGGTCGTGACCAAAAACACCTTGCCGTCGAGCTTGGCGTCGCGGATCGCGGCGGATGCGCCGGTCGCGTCACCATCCCAGAAGTCGATGATCGAGCAGATGTCCGGGTTCTGCTGCAGCATGGTCGTCGTCACGTTGCGCGAGGTCGTGGCGTCCCAGTTGGAGTCGGGCTTGGCCACGACCTTGAAGTCGGGATGCTTGTCCAGCACCTTCATGATGCCGGCATACTGGTACAGGCTGGAAGAGTTGGCCTGGTCGCCCTGCACCAGCCCGATCTTCTTGGACGAGTTCTCGCCGCAGCCCTTGATCGCGGCTTCGGCTTCGAGCTGGCCGAGCCGGTCCCAGTCGCTGCCGACAAAGGCGTCGGCGGGGAAATTCGCCGGATTGTCGACGAGGATCACATAGGTGCCGGCGGCCTGCGCCTTCTTCATCAGCTTGGAATAG
Organism: Mesorhizobium sp. B2-3-11; assembly: GCF_006442215.1. Taxonomy (NCBI): domain Bacteria; kingdom Pseudomonadati; phylum Pseudomonadota; class Alphaproteobacteria; order Hyphomicrobiales; family Phyllobacteriaceae; genus Mesorhizobium; species Mesorhizobium sp. B2-3-11. Next base: position 24,938 of record NZ_VFVS01000006.1, read on the forward strand.
GAGTTGAGGTCCGGCGCATGGATGATCAGCACATCGGGCCTCGTGTCCGACGAGATCGCATCGGTGATCGCCTGCGCTCCGGCATCGACCACCCAGTTCGGATCACGCGTCTCGAACGTGCCGCCCCAGGCCTCGACCTCCTTCTTCAGGTAATGTGCCCAGCCCTGCGCCAGGTCGAAGCCCATCGCCAGCGGCACCAGCATGACGCGCTTGCCTTTCAGCGCTTGCGCATAGGCAGCGGGGCCTGGATCGTCGGCGGCGAAGGTCGGCGCCACGAAGGCGGTGACGGCAAGGGCCGTGGCCGCCGCCATGAGTGTTCTGATCAGTTTCATGTGTCATCCTCTGGTTCGGTTTTCATTGCCGGCCAATCGCCCCCGATCGCGCCGGGTACCCCGAGCAGATGGGCTAGCCCATCTGCTCTAAATGTCGCCCTGCTGCGCTGTCTGTTCGTCACGTGGATTGATGATGCCGTCGACGATGATGGCGCCAAGCAGGATCGCCGCCTTGATCAGGTTTTGGTAGAGCAGCGGAATATCGATGATGGTCATGGCGTTGAGCAGGACGCCGATGAGTGCTGCCCCGACCAGCACGTTGCGCACCCCGCCTCGCCCGCCCGACAGCCCGATGCCGCCGATCACCGCCACCAGCACGATGTCGTAGAGCAGCGTCGAATTGACGACACGCGTGTTGATCGAATGCAGGCTGGCCGCGGTCAAAAGGCCGGCGATCAGTGCCACGAAAGCGGACAGCACATAGCGCAGCACCAGCATCGGCCGTACCGGAATGCCGATATTGCGCGCCGCGACCGGATTGTCGCCGGCGAAATAGATATAGCGGCCCCATTTGGTGTAGCGCAGGAACAGGAAGAACAGGAAGGCGAGACCCGCGAAGACGAACACCTCGATCGGGACGTCGAGGAAGCGCAGGCCGCCGAGCAGTTCCACCCAATGGCCCTGCGGCACCGGCACCGCGTCCTGGGTGATCAATTGCGAACGGACATAGCCGAAGACGAAGGAGCCGGTCGCCAGCGTGACGAAGATCGCCGGCACATCGGCGTAGGCGACGAGAAAGCCGTTGAGCAGGCCGATGGCGAGCACGCCGGCCAGCACATAGGTGAAGGCCAGCCCATCCGGCGTTCCGGTATTGAGCAGTTGCAGATACCAGGCGACCGACATCGCCATGATCGCCACCGCCGACAGGTCAATGCCGCGGCCGATGATGACGACCGCCATGCCCAGCGCCAGAATACCCAGCACCGAGACCGAGCGGACGATGGCGACGAGATTGTTGGGATCTATGAAGCGAGGCAGGACTATAGCCGCTGCAACGAACAGCACCACCGCTATGGCAAAGACAATGCCTTCCTGATTCAGGCTCCTGAAGTTCAGCCAGCCGCCCATGTTCATTGTCTGCTTTCACCCCGCTGGCAGCGCTGCCGTCCTGGGAGAGAAAGCTAATCGGCTCAGCGCCGCTTCGTCAAATGAATCCGCGTTCAAAAGGCGGGCTGGCGATGAGATTCACAAAGTGGATGCATCGATTGCCGAATCTGGCGCAATGTCCGGAAACTCCTGCGCTTTTGGCAATTGTTTGTGTCATCGTCCGTGCCTGCGGATATACAGCACCAAGGCGAAAGGCGAAGACGGATTTAACCCTGCGGTCGGCGGGAAAATTCGATTTCAGTTCCGGCAATATGGCCCGAGACCTCAGCGCCGGCGGTCTTCGGCAACCCCAGGAAACGGAACGAGGAAACCAGTCCGATGACGCCGATCACCAGGAAGGCTGCTCGAAAATCGACGAGATCGAGCGCCGGCCGGTCCCTGGCGATCTGCGACAGGTTGAGGATCGCCGCCGCCACGGCAACGCCGAACAGCATCGCCACCTGCTGCAGCATGGAGGATAACGTCGCCGCGGAGCTGCGCTGACCAGCCGCGATATCGGCGAAGGCCAGCGTGTTGAGCGCGGTGAACTGCATCGAGCGCGTCAGGCCGGCGATCAGCATCAGCGCCACCACCAGGGCCTGAGGCGTCTGTGGCGAGATCGCCGCGCACGCCATGATCGATGCGGACGCGATGATGCCGTTGACGACCATCACCGAGCGAAAGCCGAAGCGGCGCAGCGTCGGCGTCGTCACCGTCTTCATGCCGAGATTGCCGAGGAAATAGGCCAGGATCATCATGCCGGCATCGACCGGCGATAGCCCGAAGCCGACCTGGAACAGCAGCGGCAAAAGGAATGGCGTGGCGTTGATTGCCACCCGGAAGATGGTTCCGGCGGCGAGCGTCGAGATGGCGAAGGTCTGCACCTTGAACGAGGAGAGGTCGAGCAGCGGATGCGGCGCGCGACGGAGATGCCGCACCGCTACCCAGCCGACGACGATGCCTGCAACGATCAGCCCCACCGTCGGCCAGACGCCATCTTCCGGATGCGCGATGCGCTCGAGACCATAGAGCAGGCAGGCGAGCCCCAGCGAGGTCAGGAAAAAACCCGGCCAGTCGAGTGGCTTGGCATCGGCTTCACGGTCGCCCGGGATGAAACGGGCGACCAGCGCCAGCCCGATCATGCCGAGCGGGATGTTGATGAAGAAATTCCAGTGCCAGGACAGATAGGTGGTGATGAAGCCGCCAAGCACCGGCCCGACGACAGGCGCGAAGAGCGCCGGCCAGGTGATCAGCGCCGTGGCGTTGAGCAATTCGGATTTCGACGCGTTGCGCAGCACCAGGATGCGGCCGACCGGTGTCATCAGCGCGCTGCCCAGGCCCTGCACGGCACGGGCAACGACAAATTCGGTCAGGTTCTGCGAAAAGCCGCAGGCGAGCGAAGCCAGAGTGAACAGCGCGATTGCCGCGAGGAAGATGTTGCGTGCGCCAAAACGGTCGGCGAGCCAGCCCGACAGCGGTACGAACACCGCCATGGTCAGCATGTAGACGGTGATGCCGATGCTCATCGCCACCGCCGGCACGCCGAAGGAGGCGCCCATCTGCGGCAGCGAGGTCGAGATGATAGTCGAATCCAGCAGTTGCATGAAAAAGGCGATGGCGACGATCAGCGCCACACGCCGCGAATTCCCGGCTGGGTCGGCTGAAGCTTCGGTCTCGGAAATGGCTGTCATGACGGACCGCTTTGAACAGCATTTGGCCGACTGCGTCCAGACAACAGCCAACAAACTTTCGTGTCGCGCCACGGCCTGTTATGGATGGGCGGGGTGGCCGAGGAACAGCGTGCGCATGAAGCCCATCTATATCGACTATCTCAATGCCCTGGACATCAAAGCGCTTGCCATGACCGATGCCGAGATCATCGGCGCGGTCGAGGCCGGGCTCGTTGCGCAAGGCAAGGGCCAGACGGTGATCGAGCCGCGTGTCCACCTCGAACCCGACCCGTCCTTCCACGGCCATTTCAATGTCTTGCGCGGCTACGTGGCGCCGCTCGACGCGGCCGGCGTGAAAATCGTCGGCGACTTTGTCGACAACTATCTTCATGGCCTGCCGTCGGAATTCGGCATCCTCAATTTGTTCGACCCGCGCACCGGCGCGCCGCGCGCCATCCTCGACGCCACCGTCATCACCGACATGCGCACCGGCGCCGTGACCGCGATCGGCGCCGAACACCTAGCTCGCAAGAATTCGAAGGTGCTCGCTCATATCGGCGCACGCGGCACCGCCTATTGGAACGTGCGCCTGCTCGACCATCTCTTCGATTTCGACGAGATCCGCGTCCATTCGCGCCGGCCGGAAAGCCGCGATGGCTTTGCAGCAAAACTCTCCGCCGACCTTGGCAAACCCGTTACTGCGGCCGCCGACTGGGAGAGCTGCGTCAAGGGCGCCGACATTGTCGTCGAAGCATCGCGCCTGCCCGAGCCGCAGCCGTTGCTGAAGACAGAATGGATCAAGCCGGGCGCGCTGGTCGTCCCCTATGGCACGATGAGCGCGGTGGAGCTGTCGCTGACCGACATCATGCAGAAGATGGTCGTCGACGATTGGGGCCAGTGCAAAGGCGGCAAGTTCGGCTCGCTGCGCGCTCATGTCGAGGCGGGACGGCTGAGCGAAGCAACGCTGCATGCCGAACTCGGCCAGATCGCCGCCGGACTCAAGCCAGGACGGCAAAGTGACGGCGAAACAATCCTGTTCTGGCATCGCGGCCTGTCGCTGTCCGACATAGCGCTCGGCAAGGCGATGCTGGCCAAGGCACAGGCGCAAGGCATCGGCCAAAGGCTGCGCTTCGCATGAGCGCGCTCGTCCTCACCGGGGCTGGCGTCAGAATCGGCGACGTCGCCGCTGTCGCCCGCGAGGCGCGCAAGGTGGAAATCGGACCCGATGTCATTGGCAGGCTGGAGAAGGCGCGAAAAGTGCTCGATCAGGCCGCGGCCTCCGGCCAGCAGATCTACGGCCTGAACACCGGGCTGGGCGCCAATCTCGGCACATCGGTCGAGGGTGACGCCAGCGCCTTCCAGCGTCAGTTGCTGGAAGGCCGCAGCGGCGCGGTCGGTGAAGCGCTGCCGGTCGAAGCCGTGCGTGCCACCATGCTCGCCCGCCTGACAATGTTGTCGGCCGGCGGATCCGGCCTCTCCCCGTCAGTCTTTGTCGCCTTGGCCGATGCGCTCAATGCCGGCGTCCATCCGGTGATGCCGTCGCTGGGCTCGATCGGCGCCGGCGACCTGGTGCTGATGACGGCGCTTGCTCGCCTGCTGATCGGCGAAGGCGAGGCTGATTATCAGGGAAGGCGCATGCCGGCGGTCAAGGCGCTGATGATGGCCCGCCTCGGCCCCATCGGCCTGGCGCCCAAGGATGGGCTGTCGCTGATCAACGCATCCGCCGTCTCCGCCGGCAGCGGCGCGCTTGTTGTCACGGACGCGCTGTCGGCCCTGGCCCAACAGCAGCAGGCTGGCGCGTTGACCATGGAAGGGATCGGCGCCAACCGCGCCATCCTCGATCCTCGGCTGCACATGGCGCGGCCGGCCGCCGGCCAGCAGGAAGCCGCCAAGGCGCTGCACGATCTTCTCGCCCGCGACGAAGCGCCGGCGCCCACCACCATACAGGATCCGCTATCGATCCGCTGCATGCCCTCGATCCATGGCGCGCTGATCGAGGCGATCGGCCAGGCAAGACGCGCCGTCGAGATCGAACTCAATGCCGCCGCCGACAATCCGCTGGTGCTGGGCGACGACGGCGTGGTGATGTCGACTGGCAACTTCCACACGGCGGCGCTCTCGCTCGCCTTCGAGACGCTAGGCCTCGCAATCGCGCAATGCGCCGCCGCAAGTGCCGCCCGCTTCATCCAGCTCACCGGCTCGGGCCGCAACGGCCTGCCCAAGTACCTGTCGCCGGTCGGTGGCGCCTCGGCCGGCTTCGTGCCGCTGCAGAAGACGGCGACATCGATCCTGGCCGCCATCCGCCACAAGGCCAATCCGGTGATGCTCGATTTTCTCCCGGTTTCGGAAGGCGTCGAGGATCACGCCACGCAGACGCCGCTGGCGATGTCGAAATGCGCGGACATGATCGTACTGTGGCGCCGGTTGATCGCTTTCGAACTGATGGCCGCGGCACAGGCAATCGACTTGCGTGAAGGGTTGACGCTGGCGCCACGCACATCGGCTGTCCACACGGCGATACGCGCGCTCGTTCTGACGCTGAAGGGTGACCGGCCGCTCGGCGTCGATGCGGAAGCACTCCACGCCGCACTGGCCGGCAGTGCGTGGCAGCCGGCCTTATCCCCGGCCGACCTTGTCGAGGAACAGGCGTAGCTCGGCCGGATCCATGTGCACGATGTGCCGGTCCTCGGGATAGGCGCCGCCGTTGACGTCGGCGACGAATTCGGAAAATGCCGCCACCCGTTCCGCCTGCAGCCGGTCATACTCGGCGGCGAAGTTGCGATAGACCTTGGAGTGGCGGGGCATGTGACCCCTGTTCTGGCCAAGGATGTCGTCGGCGAACAGATATTGCGCGTCGCAGCCCGTGCCCGCGCCCATCGACAGCATGATCAGCGACGTGCGCTCCGAGATCGCCTTGGCGACCTCGACCGGCACCACCTCGATCTCGGCGCCGATGGCGCCGGCCGCCTCCAGTTGCTTCACCGCCTCGAAGACCTGCATGGCCGTGTCGGCGGACTTGCCGACCGCCTTGAAGCCGCCGGTCCAGGTCGCACGGGAAGGAATGAGGCCGACATGGCCGATGACGGGAATGGCATCGTCCGCCATCCGCTTGATGGTTGCGTAGCCGGCACTGCAATAGACCGCGTCGGCGCTTGCCTTATAGAGCCGGAAGGCCCAGCGGACGAAATCATCCGCGGTGCCGATTTCGAAGAAATTGTCGCCGGGCATGGTGAACAGGCTGGGTGCCGCATCGCGGTATTGCGGATTGAGCACCAGTTCGGGCGGCACCGAGACGATGTCGACCCCTGCCCGTTCGGCGGCCTCCGCCTCGTCCAGGGTCAGCACCCGCAGCATGGTCAGTTGCCGCTTGCCCTTCATGGCGCGCAAATCGGCGACGGTCGGTCTCTTTCGGCTCATTAAAACGTCCCTCTGTTGGTTAGCATCGCGATGCCGATCGGTTGATCATGCCCCCGCTTCAGATCTGGATCATCACCTTACCGGCCTCGACCTTCACCGGATAAGTCGCGAGGTTGACGCAGACCGGCGCGCCCTTGGCCTGGCCGGTCTTGTAATTGAAGCGGCCATTGTGCTTGGGACATTCGATGATGTCGTCCATCACAAGCCCGTCGGCCAGATGCGCCTTTTCATGCGTGCAAAAACCATCGGTGGCGAAGAATTCGTCGTCCGGGGAGCGATAGATCGCGAAGCTCCGCCCACCATGGTCGAAGCGGATGACATCCTCTTCCTCGACATCGTCCACCGCGCAAGCTTCAACCCAATCGGCCATCTCAATCTCCTGCAACCATTCGCGATCGCTATTCGGCCGCCGCCGACATATCGACCTCGTGGAATTCGCTGCGATAGGGCCTCGCTGTCGGCGGCAATTCGCGCTTGAGGTAGTAATCCTCGTATTTCAGCTGCCTGAGCAGGACCGGCCAGACCTCGCGATAGGCATGCCACATCGAGGGATTGGGCGCGGGCAGATCATGCTTGATCAGTTCGTGCAGCCTGGGCAGCGCATGATAGGGCACCATCGGGAACATGTGGTGTTCCACATGATAGTTCATGTTCCAGTAGATGAACCGGCTGATCGGGTTCATGTAGACGGTGCGCGTGTTGAGCCGATGGTCGACGACATTGTCGGCCAAGCCGATATGCTGCAGCAGGCCGGTCGTCACCATGTGCCAGGTGCCGTAGAGGCGCGGCAGACCGATCAGCACCAGCGGTATCCATGACCTCAGCGCGATCGCCAGGGCGATTGTCGCCACATAGATCGCGACGTGCCAGCGGGCGGCGACCACGGCCTTATGCTGTTCCATCTCGGGGATATAGCTCTTCTCCTCGTCCGACAGCGTGCCGAATGCCTGGCGCACCAGCGTCGGCAGCGAATAGCGGAAATCGAGAATGCCGGTGAAGGCAAGCGCAGCCTTCAACAGATCCGGCGGACGCATGACGGCGATCTCGGCATCGCGGCCGACGATGATGGTGTCGGTGTGATGGCGGGCATGGCTCCAGCGCCATTGCACGGGATTGCGCATCAGCATGAACGAGGCGATGTGGTAGACGACATCGCTCATCCAGCGCGTACGGAAGGCCGTGCCATGGCCGCATTCGTGCCAGCGCGAGTCGCTCGACGAGCCGTAGAGCACGCCGTAGACGAACAGGAACGGCGCCATCCACCACGAACCCCAGAACCAGACGATACCGGCGGCCGAACCGACGATCGCGACAATCCAGATGATGGTGTCGCGGATCGCCGGCCCGTCGGAACGCTGCATCAGTTCCTTCATCGCCTTGCGCGGGACGTCGGTGTGGTACCATTCGGCCGAGGCAAGCCCGGTCTCGATCGCCGCCCTGGTGCTTTCGCCGACAAGGCTGTAGTCGCGCTTTTTTGCCATCGTCGTCACACTGACCTCCAACCGTCGCGCACCGCTGGCAATCCGGTCCGCCGGCCGGAGGGCTTGCTTTGGATAAATGTCGCACTCATGTCCTGCCGGCCAGTTTTGGAAAGTTTCCGGAAGGGTGAGGATAATCCTGCGCGGGCTGTCGGGCGATAGCCGCGATCCTGGCTTCGGCCGCTGCGATCTCACCGGCGCCATCGAGAACCCGGATCACCGCGTCGTACGCCCGGTTTTCGCCATGCTCCAGCCAGATCATCTCGCCGCGCTCGCGGGCGGCGAGATCACCGAGCACGTGGTGGGTCGATGGCTCTATGCCCAACGCGTACTGCCCGGCCTGGAAATTCTGCCACTGATAGGCACACGGCAACTGGTCCTTGCGCGTCACCAGTTCGAGACCGAGCCCAATACGGTCGTTGACGACGGCCACCGGCACCTCGCCATGGGCATCGGCAGCCATCTCATGCTGCCAGACCTGTTCGCTGAAGCTTGGTTGCGGCGCCGGCACCGTGCGATAGCCGACCCTCTGCGCCTCGTAGCGCTCGCCGGCATGGCCGGCCCAGACGACGTCGCGGATCGGTGCCAGATAGCGGGAGCCCTCATCCAGCAAGGGATGGCTGACATTGACGTGGTAGAAATACATATGCGGCGTGCGGTTGAAGCCGTGATTGACGACACGGTCGGAAAGCCGGATTTCGTTGCCGCCGACATCGGCCTCGATGCGCCGGACGAGATGCAGATCCTCGCCGAACACCGCCGACTGCTGGACGAGGCCTTCGGCCCACAGCACGCAGCGGTCGCCGTCCCAACGCTCGCCATAGCCGGTGAGCCGCGCCGGGATCGTACCGACACGGCCATGCAGCGAATGGAGCACCGTCTTCTTGCCCGGGTAGTTGTAGCTGTCGGCCGGCACGTCTTCGCGGGCCAGAATATGATCGAGGCCACAGGTGACCAGCAGGCCGGAGAAAGAGCGCGCCCAGGCCAACCCCCCTTCCCCTTCATACTCATGCAGGCCGGGATTGCGAAAACCGCTCGGCGAATGCCAGCCGATCGCCTGCCCCCTATAGTCGCAATCGGCGATGTCGAGCGCCCGGTCGACCAGCGCGGTGAAGCGCAGGCCCGAGCCGGTGCGGAATTCGAGCATGCGGATGCCGCGCTCCACACCGTCGCCGAGCGTCATCAGCCGCACGCCGGCGAATTGCGACAGCATGCCTGATCGCTCGGCCACTTGCCGGCGCGACAGCGTCTTGCCGTAAAGCTCTACCATGCGACGCCCTTCACTTTGCCCTCGCCTCCCTGAGCAAGGCCGACATGTCGGCGCCGGTGATGATGCTCTCCACGGTCAGAAGATCGGTGTCGGCGACCGTCTGTTCGGCGACGATCTCGCCCCGCCGCATGACGACGATGCGGTCGGCGACCTGGAAGACATGGTGGATGTTGTGGGTGATGAGCAGCACCGAATGGCCGGCGTCGCGCACCTCCTTGACGAAACGCAGCACGCCGTGGGTTTCCTCGACACCGAGATTGTTGGTCGGCTCGTCGAGGATGATGACCTTGGCGGCAAACTGCATGGCGCGCGAGATGGCGATCGACTGCCGCTCGCCGCCCGACAACGTCGAGATCAGCGCGTCGGCGTCGAGCCTTTTGGAAATGCCAACGCGTTTCAGCAATTCGGAAGCGGCCTTGCGCAACCTTGCAAGATCGAGCGGCGCGAACACGCCGAGCCAACCGAAATTGACCGGCTCGCGGCCGAGGAAAAGATTGCGCGCGATGCTGAGGTCCGGCGCCAGCGACGTGTCCTGGTGGATGGTCTCGATGCCGAGATCCATCGCATCGCGCGTCGAGCGGATCGAGACCTTCTCGCCACGCACAAAGATATCGCCCCGGTCGACAGGGAACACGCCCGAGATCGCCTTGATCAGCGTCGATTTGCCCGCGCCATTGTCGCCAAGCAGCGCCACCACCTCGCCTTCCCGCAGTGTCAGCGAGGCATTCTTCAGCGCCCGCACGCTACCGAAGGACTTTTGCAGGTTCTGCAGCCGAAGTACTTCTTGCATCATCGTCAGCCCCTTGCGGCGTTCTTCTGCAGCAAAGCGTGCAGGATGAGCATGGCAAGGATGATAAGGCCGACGAAGATGTTGTAGGCGAGCCCCGGCACGCCAATCAGCACGATGCCGTTTCGGATGGCACGCAGCATCAGCGCGCCGACGATTGTGCCGAGGATCGTGCCGCGTCCGCCGGTCAGCGCCGTGCCGCCGACCACCACCATAGCGATCACCTCCAGCTCATAGCCGGTGCCGGCCACCGGCGAGGCGGCCGAGATGCGGAAGGCGCTGATCATGCCGGCAAGGCCGGCCAGCACCGAGGTTGCGATGAACAGCCAGATCTTCACGGTGTCGGCGGGAACGCCGCGCGCCACCGCCGCGTTGCGATTAGAACCGATGGCGCTGATCCAGTTGCCGAGCTTGGCGTAACGCAGGACGTAGATGGCAAACAGCGACAGGCCGATGAACCACCACAGCGAGGTATAGAAGCGGAACGAACCGATGTTGAAGCTGCCGGCGAGCAGCGTCACGAAGAAGCCCGGCTGGTCCCAGGATTTCAGCGGAAAGCCTTGCGTGATGTAGAGCGCTGCCCCGCGCACGACGAGCAGCATCGACAGCGTCACCAGGAAGGAGGAAATGCCGATCTTGGTGATGATCAGCCCGTTGATCGCGCCGATCGAGATGCACAGCACTAGTCCGGCCAGAAGCGCGACACCTATATCCACGCCGCCATTCTGCACCAGCAGCATCACCACCACTGGCGCCAGTCCAAACACAGCGCCTACCGAAAGATCGAATTCGCCTGCCGTCAAAAGCAGTGTCATGCCGAGCGCGATGATCCCGAGCTCGGGCAGGAATGCCATCATGTTGGAGATGTTGAGCGGCGACAGGAAATTGGCGTCGGCGACAGCGAACACCGCCAGCAAAATGATGAGGATGACGAAGGAGGAGAATTGCGGCGAGCGCATCAGGCGCGATCTGCCCTTCACTCTCGGCGCGTCGTCTTCTGCGGCAATTGTCATGACTGCTTGGACCATGCTTGAAAGACGCCCGCCGCCTTGGCAGCGGGCGCTGGTTTTCTCATTTCTTGTCGTAGAGTTTCAGGATCGGCTCGACGCTGGAGGCATCGTAGAGACCGAAAGTGTGGACGTCGTAGCCGATCGGCTCGCCAGAGGCGGCAAGCCCGAGCAGCGCCACCGGCATGAAACCTTGCGCCGACGGGTACTGCCAGGCGGCGGCGTTGACGAAGCCGTCCTTGACGGCCTGCGCCGTCTCCTTGGAATTGCCCCAGCCGACGACCGGGATCTTGCCTGCCGGCACACCGGCGCCATCGAAGACGCGCTTGACGCTGGCCGCCACGGAATCGCCGAGCGCGATGATCGCCGGCGGATTGTTGGCGACCATGTAGTCGGTCATCTTGGCGATGATGCCAGCCGGATCGGTGCCGCAGTCAACCACGTCATATTTGATCCCCAACGGATCGAAAACACTGGCGATGCCCTCGGTCTCGAGTTGCTGGTAGCTGGCGCCGGGAACCTCGACCGGCAGGAAGACCTTGTCGCCCTGCTTCACCATCTTTTGGTCCACCAGATATTTGGCCCAGGTGACGCCGGCTTCCCTGAGGTCGGCCCCGACATAGGCCTGGCGTCCTGTCGCTGGATCGTCGGTGTTGAAGAACACGATCGGGATGCCGGCCGCCTTTGCCGCTTTCACCTCTTCGGTCCAAAGGCCGGGCTGCGCCGACGTCGTGGCGATGCCGTCGGGCTTGGCGGCAAGCGCCGAGTTGAAGGCCTCCTTTTGCGCCGCCATGTCGCCGCCGCTGAAGGAGATCTTGCAGGTCACCTTGAGTTGGTCGCGGGCCTTGGTCGCGCCGGCGTTCCAGTCGATCCAGAACGCATCCGACGGACCGCCATGCGACAAGAGATAGAAGGTCTTCTGGCCGTCCTGCGCCTGCGCCGCCGTGCCAAGGGCAACGCCGGCGAGCACTGTCGCGGCGGCCGCCAATTTCAATGCGAATTTCAACATTCTTTCCTCCCTTGTTTGAAGCCGCGCCGCCATGCATCGGGCGGCGCGGCCGGCCATCACAGACCGTTGGCGCGGAATTTCCCGTCGAGGAATGTCTTGGCGCGCGGTACGTCGTCCTCCGACAGATGCTCGATGATCACAGGGATGTTCGGATGCTTCTCGGCCAGCCGCTGGAGATAGAGGTCGTAGTTCAGCGAACCGAGGCCGGGCGCCGGCAGTTCGATCTCGCCAACGCCGCGGAAGGTGTGGCTCTCCATCGCGTCTGCGTCGCCGATATCGGCATGCTTCTCCGACTTGTCGTCGCCCGAGCGCTTGACGTCCTTGGCGTGCGCGATCTTGATCTTGTCGGTCAGCGTGTCGAACACCTGGTTCAGGATCTGATCCATCCGGTCGATGTTGTGGGTCTCGAAATAATTGGTCGGGTCCATTAGAAGGCCGAGGCCGGGATGGTCGACCTGCGCGAACATCTTCACCGTCTCCTCGACCGAGCCGACGACGTTGTTGACATAGGTTTCGAGCAGGAACACCGCACCGTGGTCATAGGCCGTCTGGGCGAGGTCCGCGATCACCTTGCGGCACTCCTCGAACCCTTCCTCGGTCTTGTTCTTGGGGTGATGCACCCAGTCGGATTCCGTGTTGTAGGTGCCGGTTTCCGAAATCACGTAAGGCGAGCCAAACGCGCGCGCATTGCGGATGATCTCCTTGAGATAACCGACGCGCTTCTCACGCTCGGCCTTGTCGGGATGAATGATGTTGGTGTAGCCCGACACGCAGCAGACCGGCAGGTTGTGGTCACGGAAGACGTCGCGCACCTGCTTGGCCTTGTCCTTGGTGATCTGGCCGGCCGACAGGTCGACATCCCTGAAATGCAGGTCGAGCTGCACCGTGTTGAAACCGAGCCCGCGGATTTTCTTCGCCGTCTCTTCGAGACCGTACGGGAAATAGCCCGTGAAAATGCCTGCCTGCATCATGATGTGAATTCCTCCCAGTAAGCGATTCAGTTGCCAGTGATTTCAGCTGCCGGTGATTTCAGCTGCCGGTGATTTCAGCTGCCAGTGATTTCAGCTGATTGAGTTTGTCGAGATTTCGGAGAGCTTGACGGTGCGGCCCGACGCGATCGAGCGGTAGCCCGCCTCGACCAGCGCCATGGTCTTGACGTTGTCGGCGACGGTGAGCGCCGGCGGCGTGCCGGTCTTCACGGCGTGCTGCAACTGCTCCATCACGCCGATGAAGGCATGCGGGAACCACATCGTCTCCCAGCTTGGGCTGATCCATTCGCCGCCGGTCGTCTCGGCCGAGGCGTAAGTCAGTGTCGAGGCAGCACCCGTCGGCCAGCCGATCGTGCCCTTGGCAACGCCCTTGGTGCCGTCGACCCGCCAGTTGATGTGCTGATCGTCCTTGTAGCCGTCCTGGCGCGGACCCGACCATACGTCCTCCAGCGATACGGCGAGCACGCCGGACGGGAAGCGCAGGGTCGAGACGGTGATGCCGTCGGAATGGTCGAATGTCGTTCGCGGATCCTTGCGCGTCAGCGTCGTGATCTCGTCGGGATCGCCGAACAGGAAGCGCAGCACGTCGAGGTGATGCACGCTCATATTGGCGAGTGTCAGCCGGTCATAGCCCTGAAGGAAGGTCTGCCAGTGCGGGATGGCATGCATGTCGATCTGCGCGAAGACGATGTCGCCGAGCGCGCCGCTCTCGATGATCTGCTTCAACACGCGCATCGACTGGTCGTAGCGCATGTTCTGGTTGACCGAGAGGATCTTGCCGGCCTTCGCCGCCTCGTCGCGCAGCCTGACGGCTTCCTCGACCGACAGCGCCAGAGGCTTCTGTGCCAGGATCCCCTTGATGTGGCTCTGCTTCAGCGCCTGGCGGATCAGCGCCGGCTGCTGGTCGGGCGGAAAGGCGAGGTCAATGATCTCGACATTTGCATCCTCGATCAGCTGTTCCGGTGTGTCGTGGACCGTCGGGATGTTCCAACGGTCGGCGACCTTTTGCGCATTCGCCTTGGTGCGCGAGGCGATCGCCACCACCAGGAATCCTGCCTCCTCGTAGGCAGCCAAATGGCACTCGGCCATGATCATGCCGGCGCCGACGCAGCCGATCCGGTATTCCTTCGTGCGGACCTTCACATCCGGCTCGAAGCCCTTGTCTGTCATGCCTTCCTCCCGAAATCCTGTCCTCGCGCCGCATTCATCTTGCCAACGCGCCTCCGCCCTGTCCGAAATAATGCACCCGTGCCGGCTCGCAGGATATTGCCACCATCGCGTCAGGCCTGATGTCAGGCTGGCCGCGCAGCAAGGCCTTCAGCCGCGCCTGCCCGGCGGCGAGCGTCACCACGGTGTAGCCGCCAAGCGGCTCGACCTCGAACACCCGCGCCGGGCGACCCGAGCTCGCCTTCTCATTGCCGCTCCAAGGTTTGACCTTAATATCCTCCGGCCTCAGCCCGATCTCAACGGCGTCGGCCGGCGCCGCGCGGTCAGCGATGCTGAGCGCGCCTTCGGCGGCCTCGACACTGCCCTCGCCGCGAACGGATTTAAGGATATTCATGACAGGCGAACCGAGCAGCCGCGCCACATAAGTGCTGGCCGGGCGGTCATAGATCTCGGCCGGCGCGCCGATCTGCCTGATACGGCCATTGTCCAGGATGGCGATGCGGTCGGCGATCGACATCGCCTCTTCCTGGTCGTGGGTGACATAGATCAGCGTCTTGCCGAGCTCGCGCTGGATGCGCTTCAGCTCGACGCGCGTTTCCTCGCGCAACCTTGCGTCGAGCGCCGAGATCGGATCGTCCATCAGATAGGCATTGGGATCGCGCATCAGCGCACGCGCGATCGCCACGCGCTGCCGCTCGCCGCCCGAAAGCTGCGCCGGCGGCTTGTGCAGGATATGGCTGATATGCAGCTTGGCCGCGACGTCAGCGACGCGCTTCTTGATATCGAGCTCGGCGACCCGGCGCTCGACCAGCGGGAAGCGGACATTGTCGAGCGCGCTCATATGCGGGAACAGCGCCAGGTTCTGGAACACCATGGCGACGTTGCGCTCGGCCGGCGACACCGCGTTGACCGGCTTGCCGCCGATGAGGATTTCGCCGGCATCCGGCGTTTCCAGCCCGAGCACCAGGCGCAGGATTGTCGACTTGCCCGACAGCGGCGGCCCGAAGAAGCAGAAGAACTCGTTGTCGTTGACGGTAAACGAGGCGTCATCGACGGCAAGCGTCGTGCCGTAGCGTTTGGTGACATTGCGGAAGACGATATCGGCCATGGTTCAGCCCGCCCTCATCGCTACGCCGCTGGCGGCGTCGAAGACGCGCACCGATGACGCCGTGGGCGCGACGACTGCGGTTTGCCCGATCGACAACCCGACATCATTGTCGAACACCGCTTTCACGGCGCCCTCGCCCTGGCCGAGATGAACGATGGTGCGCGCGCCGATGCGCTCGACGAAGGTGACATGCATGGCCAGCCCGCGCCCGTCTTGCGCCAGGGTCACCTCTTCCGGCCGGAAGCCGTAGAGAACCTCGCCGCGTGCGCCGCGCAAGCTGGCCGCCAGTTCGTCCGGCACCGGCGGTGTGACACCCAGAGGCCCGAGATCGACGACCGGACCCCGGTCACTCTCCGCCGGCCTGCCCTTGAGCAGGTTCATGCCCGGCGCGCCGATGAAACGGGCGACGAAGACATTGGCCGGATTGTTGTAGACCTCGAGCGGCGTGCCGACCTGCTGCAGCACGCCGTGATCCATGACGGCGATGCGGTCGGCCATGGTCATGGCTTCGAGCTGGTCGTGGGTGACGTAGACCATGGTCTGCCTGAACTGGCGCTGCAGCTGTTTCAGCTCGGTGCGCATGACCGCGCGGAAGGCCGCGTCGACATTGGACAGCGGCTCGTCGAGCAGGAAGATCGCCGGCTCCATGATCGCCGACCGGCCGATCGCCACGCGCTGCAATATGTTGACCGAGAGCCGGTCGGCCCTGCGGTCGAGCAGCGGCGTCAATTGCAGCAGCTCGGCGATCGCGCCGACGCGGCGGTCGATCTCGGCCTTGGCGGCACCGCGCATCCTCGGTCCGTAGGCAAGATTCTGGCGCACTGTCATGTGGGTGAAGATGGCATAGTTCTGGAACACGAAACCGACGCCGCGCCGGCCCATCGGCACGCCGGCCATGTCGCGTTCGCCAAACAGGATCTTGCCGCTGGTCGGCTCCTCCATGCCGGCGATCATGTTCATCGTCGTCGACTTGCCGCAGCCGGACGGCCCGAGCAGCGCCATGAACTCGCCGTCTGCGATGTCGAGGTCCATCGTCTTCAGCGCCGCGAAGTTGCCGAATATCTTGGTGAGGTGCTTGAGCTGGATCGTGCTCATGCCGGCACCTGCCTTGCCCGCGCCATGCGCTTCATGGCGAACACGGCGACGATGGAGAGCACGACCAGAATGGCCAGCGCGATCGCCGCCACATAGCCCCAGATCAGGTCCTGCGTGGTGACCTTGTAGATATAGACGGAGATCGTCTCGGTGGCGACACCGGGCCCGCCGCCGGTCATGATGTAGAGTGTGTCGAAGATCTTGAAGTTCTCGATCACTCTTATCGCCAGCGCGATGATGATGATCGTCTTCATTTTCGGCAGCACGATGGTGATAAAGCGCTGCCAGGGATTGGCGCCGAGCAAGGTCGCCGCCTTGATCTGGTCCTCCGGCACGCCGACCAGGCCGGCAAGCAGGATCAAAAACATCAGCGGCGTCCACTGCCAGATGTCGGCGATCATCACCGCGATCAGCGCCAGGGTCGGGTCCGACAGCCAGGCGATGGTGACGCGTGTGCCGGATATGACCGACAGGATGTCGTTCACCGGGCCGCCCGACTGGAACAGCATGAAGAACATATAGCCGGCCACCGCCGGCACCACCATCATCGGCATCAGCAGGATCGAATAGAAGATGCGCTTGCCGGGAAAATCGTCGGCGAACAGCGTCGCCAGCGCGAGGCCCAACAGGAATTCCGCCGGCACGCAGACGATCATGACAATGGCCGTGCGCTTCAGCGCGCTCCAGAACCGTGCGTCGGCGGCGAGATCGGTGTAGTTGGCAAAGCTGTTCCACATCTCCCAGGCGTTCCACCAGCCGAGGCCCGAAAGCGGCGACCAGTCGGTGACGCTGATGTAGAGCTGCATCAAGAGCGGAAAGGCCGAGATGAACAGCACCAGGATCTGCGCCGGCAAGGTCAGCCGAAAGCCCAACCGCGTGCCCTCGTCGCGCAGGGCTGGCCTGCCGCGCGCGGCGCTCATCTCGTCCTCCGAAATCGTTACGGTCACGGCGCTCATTGCTTGAGCGCTCCGAAAGTCAGCCCGCGCACCAGATGGCGCTGGATGGTGATGCCCATGATGACCGGCGGCACGGCGGCAACGAGCCCAAGCGCCGCCTTGGCGCCGTAGAGCTGGCCGGTCATCGAGGACGACAGCGAGGCCATGTAGACCGGGATCGTCACCCATTCGCGCGTCGTGAGCAGCAACGCGATCAGATAGTCCGACCAGTTGAGGATGAAGACGAAGAGGGCAGCGCTCGCCAGCGGCGCGCGCATCATCGGCAGCGTGATGCGGGTGAAGACGCGCAGCCGCGAGCAGCCCTCGACAAGGGCGGCCTCCTCGATCTCGCGCGGCATGTCGTCGAAGAAGGTCTTCATCAGCCAGAAGGCGAACGGCAAGGTGACGATGCCGTAGATCAGCGCTAGCCCCCACCAGCTGTCGGTGAAGTTGAGGAATGCCCACATGATCATGACAGGGATCATCACGGCCATCGGCGGAAACAGCCTGAGCTGAATCAGCGCCAACGGCAGGTTCTGGCCGGAGCCGAAGCGCGACAGGCCGTAGGCGGCGGTGGTGCCGGCTGACATGGCGATCGCGGTGCCGAACACCGCCGACAGAAGCGACGACAGGATCGGCTTCAGCGCGGTGCGGTCGAGCGCGACGATTAGATTATTGGTGGACTCGCCGAATACGAACTGGAAGTTGCTGAGCGTCGGGTTCTTCGGCCACCATGTCAGGTCGGCACCGGTCGCCGACCACTCGGCGATCGGCTTGAAGGCCATGGAGACCATCCACAAGATGGGCACCAGCGTGACAGCCATCGCCGCGAGGATCGCGGCATAGCGGAATATCTCGAAGGGGACGGAACGCTTCATCTGGCTGCTTTGCTGGTGGCGTCGGTTGCGGAGGGGAAGAACTTTCGCCCCTCCCCTCCGTCTCTGATCCAGGGCGACGGATCAGCTGATCGGATCGAGAACGGTCGGCCAAGCCTCCTTGTTGGTCCTGATGGCTTCGAGCAATTTGTCTTCGCCGATGCGCCGCGCGATCTTCTTCCACTCGGCTTCCGTGTCGGCCATCGCCTGCTCCGACGTCTTGGCTTTGGTCAGCGAGGCCATGAGGTTTTCATCCAGCGCGTTGTGGAAGGCGGTGGCGCCCGGATAGTTGATGGTTGGCACCGTGCGGGCGACCGTCTCGCGCACCACGTCCATGTGGTATGCATGATAGGTCTGGCGCACCAGCGGATCGGAAAAGTCCGAAAGCCGGAACGGATCGAGATAGCCGCCGGGGTTGGCGCTCATCCAGGCATAGATGCGGGCCGAACCCAGCCATTGCAGCAGGAGATAGGCGACTTCCTGGTTTTTCGACTGCGACGAGACCATGCCGGTCAGTGAGAACCAGAGCACGGAGCGGCTGATCAGCTTGCCGTCGATCTCGCGGCCGGGCGGCAGCATCGAGCCGATCTTGCCGGTGACCTTGGAGTCCTTGTTGCCGGCATTATCTAGGAATTTCGGCAGGTTGGAGAAGGCGCAGGTCATCGCCGTACCGCCCTTGGCGAAATTGCCGTATTGCTCGGGCCAGCCCCATGAAATGGCGTCCGGCGAATGATGGGCAAGCGATTCAACATATTCGTTGGTGGCGGCGATGCCGTGTTCGGAATTTATCAGCGGCTTGCCGTCGTCGCCGAACAGGAACTGGTTGGGCGAGGCCATCGAGACATAGCGCTGGTACCAGTTGGTGTAGCCCCAGCCCTGGTTGCGCAGGTCGGTGGATCCGAACAGGCCCTTGTCCGGGCGCTGGAAGAAGGCAGCGATATCGCCGTGCTGCTTCCAGGTTTTCGGCGGCGCCAGATCATAGCCGTATTTGTCCTTGAAGGCCTTCTTCTCGGCTTCGTCGCCGAACAGATCGGTGCGGTAGACCCAGGTCTGGAAGTCGCCGTCCAGCGACACGCCATAGTTCGAGCCGCGATATTTGTTGAGCAGCGACACGCCCTTGGCGCCGTCGACATAGCCTGTCTTGGGATCGTCCCATTCGGGTTTGTACTGGGCGACGAAATCGTCGAGCTTGGCGATGCCGCCGGTCTCGGCGAGATCGCCAAGGCGGTTCCACTCGGTCGAATAGATATCGTAGGCCCCACCCTTGGTGGAGATGTCCTGCATGGTCTTGGTGAATTCCTGACCATTCGGCAGGCCGACGATCTCGATCGGGATGCCGGTTTCCTTTTCCCAGAGCTCCTTGATCGACGGCGCGCCGGCAGGGAAAGGCTGGGTGAGCTGGCCGATCGAGCCGTCCGACAGGCCAAGCACGATCTTGGCCGGCGCCTTGCCGGCGCCCTTCAGCGCCTTGGCGGCCTCGACGGCGCGACCCTCAGGCGTGTCGACGCCATACTGGTAGCGCTCGGCGCCGTCGAAGCCGGTCGGCCCACCGATCATGCCGGGCGCCAGGGCATCGGCAGCATAAGCGCGGCCGGGACGGATGAATTGGGGTGCAATACCTGCAGCGGCTACGAATACCGCCGCCTTTCCTCCGGACGCCAGCAACCGGCGCCGCGAGATGCGGATCAGATCAGACATTGGAATTCCTCCCTCAGGCCCAATGTTTCCTCCACGAGCCCATGAGGGATATTGACGGCACTATCGGAAGGCTGTCAACATCATAAATAATCAAAATACCTCACAACATGGCAACGAAGCAGAGAAATGCACCATACCGGGATTCCTATACCTCTCCAGATGCCTCGATCTGATGGGAAATGTGTTTCCTTTCCCTGCATGATCGTGCCGGGCGACTCGATTTTAGCCCAACGGCTTGCGCATCGGCTAAGGCCGGATACATCATTTCCCATCAGAATCACGGATAACGAGGCGGCTGACGTCATCAGGCCTGCAGCCGGCATTGCTTGATCTTGATGCATTAGGAGATGAAAGACGGTGCGTTCCACCCTGACTGACATAGCCCGGGAAGCCGGCGTCTCCGCCGCCACCGTTGACCGCGTGCTCAACAACCGCCCCGGCGTGCGGGCTCGCACGCGCGAGGTCGTGCTCGAAATGGCGCAGCGCCTCGGCTACATCGCCGAGAGCCCAAACGGAGCGTCGCTGCGACCCATGCCCGGCGAGATCATCCGGCTCGACTTCGCGCTCCCGGCGGGCACCAATTCCTTCATCAAGATGCTGCACCACCACATCGAGGCGCAGGCCCTGGCGCGCCCCGATCTCGACGTCCATATCGCCACCATAGAGGGCTTCAATCCCGACCGGCTCGCCCGCCTGCTGCAGGATCTGCGCGGCCAGACGCAAGGCGTCGGCGTCATCGCACTCGACCATCCGACGGTGCGTGAAGCGATCCGCTCGCTGTCGGCCAACGACGTCAAGGTGGTGACCATCGCCTCAGACATTCTGCATGTGCCGAGGGTCGCCTATATCGGCATCGACAACCGCGCCGCCGGGCGGCTGGCCGGCTATCTGCTCAACCGTTTCATGGGTTCTGGGCGCCCCGGCAAGGTGGCGCTGTTCGCCGGCTCGCTCTCCTATCGCGGCCATGAGGAACGAGAGATGGGCTTCCGGCACATATTGACAGAGGAATCGCCCAATCTCGAGATCGTCGAGATGCGCGAAATGCTCGACGATCGCGAAAAAGCCTATTCGGAGGCGTCGGCCCTTCTGGAACGGCATCCCGACCTTGCCGCGATCTACAATGTCGGCGCCGGCAACACCGGCATCGCGCGCGCGCTCAAGGAGCGCGGCCGTGCGCAATCCATGGTTTTCCTCGGCCACGAGGCGACGGACGGCACCAAGGAACTGCTGCTCGACGGCACGCTCGACGCGGTCATCGACCAGAATCCGCGCGTCGAGGCCCGCGAGGCGCTCAACATCCTGACCCATGCGGTCAGGGGCCTACCCTATGAGCTGCACCAGCCGAGGCTGCAAGTAATCTTCAAGGAGAACATCCCGGAGATTTGACCGATCCAGACGAGCGGGCCTATTTTAGGGCGCCGCGCGGCTCGACGCTTCGGTCTACTGAACGACAGCGACTTCCGCCTCCGCGGCATTGACAAAGCTTTTGTCGACCCATTTGCCGTAGTCGATCGAGCCTTTCAAAAGCCCGGCACTTGCCATGAATTTTTCCTCGCCCTTCAGAGCTTCGATCGCGTCGTCGGTGAGTTTTGGATCCTGGTGAAACACCCCACCGGCATAGGTCTTGCGTACGGATTTTTCCGACGACTTGGTCGCCTCCACAAAGGTTTTGATCGTCTCGTCGGGATGAGCGTCGGCCCATCGCGAAATCTCGATATCGACTTTCAGCAGCCGCTTGACGAGGTCGGGATGATTGGCGGCGAAGGCGCCGTTGAGGATATGACGTTGGGCACGTTCCATTCCGGATGTGTGCCGGTGTCGAAAAGGACGCGGGCCTCGCCGGTATCGACCAGCTTGGCCGCCGTCGAATCCGTCTCGACAATGGCGTCGATCGTATTGACGAGGAGAAAGAACACCGAGGAATAGAAGGTGATTGCCACCTTCGCGGCCGGCTTGCACAGGCCGAGCCGCCGCCGCCTCGATACCTGGACATTTACGGTCAACCGGGCAGCTTAGAATATCGTGCCAATGTTTCGGGCCAAGCCGGCACGTTATTCGAGAGAAGGCGGTCTTGGAAGAAATGAGATTTGGGAAGGAAAAACGGCTCTCGAAGCGGCGACTTTCACCCGCAACGTTCGCGCCAACCTTCATCGGGAATGCAGGTTCCTAGACCTTGCGAATGATCGCCCCACCATCCTCACCAGCACCGATGAAGATCCGATCACCGGAAACGATCTCCGCAACCCCGCAGACCACCAGCGGCATGCTGATCCCGTAGAGGAACTCGGCGACGATGGCGCCGACGGCCAGGATCGGGTCCGGCCGCTCCAACAAAATACCCGCGGGCGCCGTGCCTCTGCGGATCGCCTCGGCCAAGACCGAGGATGAGGATGACGATCCCCGACCGCTTGGCATGATGAGGATCCTGCCAGCGACATTCTGGCCAAGGCCCGGATGCGAACGATCTACGATATTGCCGGTCTCGGCATCGATGCCGCCCCAGAAGCTGAGCGGCTGCGAAAACACCAAAGCCTCCCCCTCGGCGGCGCCGGTCAGCTGGAATGTCCCTGCTCTTTCAACCACCTTCACTTCAATCGGCTGCGTCATGACACACCCCGCACGACATGGCCGGCTGCGGCGGACTGGATGCAGTCCTTCATATCGGCGAAGGCGACGGTCACACCGATATTGCCCGGCGCGTAATGCGCCCATTTGCCGGAATTGGTCATCACCACGCCGTCGAGCCGCTCGAAGATCGAGGTGACGTAGGTGCAGGTGTCGGCGACCGGGATCAGGCCGAACGCCTCCATGCCGTCGAGCGACCCTTCCTCCCGCAGCCGGCTCAGCGTCGCGCGGCCCGTGTTGACATAGATCGGAATGCCCCTGTCAGGCGCGACCGCACGCAGCAGCGGCAGCAAGCGCATCCATTCGTCATGCGAGAAATGCGGCGTGCCCAGCGACACGGCGCGGAGCGGCGCGCCATCGGGCACCATCGACAGCCTGGACAACGCATGGTCGATGTCGGCACGGTTGATGTGGACAATCTCCTCGGGCACCGTGCCTTGAAAGGCCTCGTCGACGGTTCCGGCCTCCGGCGTGATGCCAACGGCATGGAACAGCGCCACCGCGCCAGTTGTTGCCGCCGCGGCACCAAGCGCTTTCAGCTGATCCTCGTCACGCGGCTTCGGCAGGCCCGCGATCACCGGAACGCGGTCGCCACAGGCTTGCCCGATAATTAGTCCGACGCCGACAAACAGACTGTCGCTCGGCTCTGAACCGGCGTCGAGTTCGAACAGGATACGGCCGCGCCGGTTCTCGCTCAGATGCAGGCCCCAGGCCGGTGCGCGCCCGGTCATGGCGCAGCACAGATCGATGAAATCGCCATAGCGATTGGTGCGCGCGCCGATCACCGAATTGGCGAAGACAATGGCGTTGGATTCCCCCCAGGCGATCTGCTGGCCGAATTCAGGCCGGAAGCGGGTCTGATAAGGCGCGCAGGTGAAGGTCGCCTGGCAGCCAAGCTCCAGATGCGCCTTCATCAACCGCCGCGCCGGCACTTCTTCCGCGACGGTCATCTTCACCATGCCGGGATGGATAAGGTCGAACGAGCCGACATTCAGCGTCGTCGGGACACGCACACGGCCGCCGCCCTCGACCAGCCGTTCGACGAAATCGAGTCCTGCCTTGCCGTGGTAGAGGCAGCCATCGATATGGGCACCGGTGATGTCGAGCAGGCTGCCGGCGCCGATGGCTTTGGAAAAGGCGATGAGGATCTTCATGGCGGCGACGACGGAAGGGCCTTGCTCACTGCCGAGCATGGATTTGTCCAGCGCACTCAGTTCCAAAGTCATCGGTGTGCTCCGGACTCTACCAACCTTTGGCGGGACAGCGCCCCCCTCTGCCTGCCGGGCATCTCCCCCACGATGGCCCACGAGGGGGAGATTGGCAGCTTCAGCCTTACTACACTTTTTGCACGTGGAACATCTATGAAACCGGCGATGACAGCCGATCTCCTCCCTCGTGGGGGAGATGTCCGGCAGGACAGAGGGGGGCGCGAAGGAATGCCAACCGTCGCAGCGATAGACGCCCTGACTACCCCGCCGCGATCAGCACCGTGCTCTCCGGTGACCACCGCAGCACCACATCCTGCCGCTGCGCCAGCCTGTCAGCGCTTCTACCTGGTCGTGGGTGACGAAGATGGTGGTGATGCCGATCTCGCGCTGGATGCGCTTCAATTCGATCTGCATGGAAGCGCAACGCCTTGTCGAGCGCGCCGAGCGGCTCGTCGAGAGCACGCGCAGCTATGTGAACTCTGTCAGCGATCGGCGCGGACGGACGCTTCACCGCAAGTGGCCCAGTATCACCCTGCGGCGAGCCAGCACTTCGAGGCAATCGCTTTGATGAAAAAGCAAAGCCCGCTCCGGGGATACCGGGCGGGCCTTGGAGGAGGATGAAAGGGTGGGACCTTCTCCTCTTGTTTCCACGGGGGTGTGGACCGCAATCACCCGCGGAATGTAGGATCACAAGCCGGCTTGCTTGCATCACAATCCGGTGCCCGGCGACGTGGCGATTGCCGCCGTGATCGAACTGCTAAATGCGTCCCAGAACGACAAGGATGATGACGATGAGCAACACAAGTCCGAGACCGCCACCACCATAATAACCGGTTCCGTAGAACGGGCCACCGCCGAGACCGCTGAAGCCGCCGAGCAGCGCGAGGATTAGAATAATGATCAGTATCGTTCCTAGACCCATGGCCTTCCCTGCTCCTGAATGCGCGCTTTCGCGCTGTTTCAACATCGCGCTATTTCGGATGTTGCAAGGTATGAACGTTTTAGGGGGGCTGGCGTTCCGCCGGACCATTGCATCTGCGGAACATTCAGCCCCGAAACGCAGAAAAGCCCGCCTGGACGGCGGGCTCGGACTGCTGACGACCCTGGCTTTTGCCGGGAGTCTTTGATTCACTGGGCGATGTTGAGGCGACCCGCCCCTGAACAGCCCAAAAATGGGTTCGCCAACAATGCCTTGGCGATCTTGCTCTCAGAATAGCCGATAGAACAGCCTGTAGTGCACGCGTTCCATGTAGGCGCGATACTCCGCCACGGTGGCCAGCAAGGCCTCCTCGCGCAAGATGCGGTAAAGCTGGAGATAGGTAATTACCGCATAGACCGCGAGATTGTGGAAGGAAAAGGCCGACAGGAGGTAGAGCACATGGCCGGCGAGGTAACCGGCATAGATCGGATGCCGCACCAGCCGATAGGCACCGCCCGTCATCACACCGCGATTGGCGGGCAGGATCGCAAAAGAGCGCCCCAGCGAGATCTTACCCCAGATAACGAACAACAGTGCGATGAACTGCAACGGCGCGGCGACATAAAGGGGGATGAGTGCAATGCCTGGTTGGAGGGTGATCAACGCAACGCCAAAACTGGCTGACACCGAAACGATGACCGTCAGCGGATTCCAGTCACGCGTCACCGGACGCCGCGACAGAAGCAGCCAGGTGAAGGTGAGTATCTCGGAAATCGCCACCAGCGCGGCATTGAGCCGGGTCGGATCCTCGATAAGCTGATAGACGCCGCGATAGACGAACAGCCCCGCGCACACCAAGGCGCAGACACGAAAGAAACCTTCGCGCAGGTCGAGCAGAATCTCGCGCTTGCGCGCCGCGGACAAAAACCGGTTATCTGCTGCAGGCGAAAGTGTGTCGCTTTTTAACATGAGCAAGGCAAGCATCCCGATGATCCCTCGGGGCGACCCTCGCACGCAACCATTGCCGGGTCGTTAACCGAGAAGATCAGATCGGCATCAAACCGGATCGAAGGTGAGGGCCGCACCCGGGGTTGTCGGGGCCGCAACCTTGGCGACATCCCGGCGTCCAGCATCGGACGATCCTTTCGCGGTTTCCGCATTGATGCCTATCTGAGGTACACATTGCTGAAATATTTCGCAAAATCGGGACGTTGCGCGACGATCTTGCCATCGGCGTCGTGCAGGATGCCGGCAGCAAGGAGATAGGAGCCGATCGCTTCCATCTTGGCCGGATCCATGATGCCGATGGTGCCGTCTTGCCCGCGCAGATAGTGCCCCTCGATCAGTGTCTTCAGCGAGGCGTGGATCAGCGCCGGATTGCTCAGGGCATCCTTGTTGGCGGCGATCAGCAGCGTGGCGGCTTCCTCTGGATGATCGACCGCGAACTGATAACCCCGCCGCGTTGCCTGGATGAAGGATGACGCCAGCTCGGGATTTGCCTGGAGATAGGCTTCGCTCGAAGAGATAAGCGTCGTGTGCTCGTCGGGGACGCCATAGTCGGCGTAGACGAAGCTGCGCTGCTTGACGCCCTTGAGTTCGGCTTCGACGCCCTCCCAGGTCGACACTTCGAGCGTGAAGTCGACCGAGCCGTTGGCCAGCGCCTCGTAGGCGGAAGTGCCGAGCGTCACCGTCTCGAAATCGCCCTTGCCGCCATCATGCCGGATGATGGTAGAAATCAGTGCGTTCTCCCAGGCACTGCCGAAGCCGCCATAGGTCAGGCCATCCAGATCCTTCGGACTTTTGATCTCGCTGCGCGCCGCATCGAACACCAGCCGGCCTGTCTCGGACTGCACGACGGCATAGACACCCTTCAAGTCGGCCCCAGCGGTCCTCTGGGTGAACAGGCTGATGGTGCCGTTGATGCCGAAATCGGCGACGCGGTTGGCGACAAGCGTACCGGCACCGGTATCGCTATAGGGCAGGATGTCGACCTCGAGGCCCGCCTCGCGATAAAAGCCCTTGTCGCGGGCGACGAACAGCCCGATATGGTTGGTGTTGACCGTCCAGTCGAGCGCGACGGTAACCTTCCGCGTTGCCGCGAAGGAGCGGCTCGATCCGGTGATCAGCGGTACGCTGCCGGCAAGGGTGAGCAGCAGAGCTTGCCTGCGCGTCAAGTCAGTCATGGTCATGTCCTTTGGATGGCTGGAGGTTGAGCAAAATATGGAGGATTTCGGCCTCGAGTGCCCCGGCCTGCCGTGTGGCGGTGCTGGTCGGATCACGCGGGCGCGGCAGTGGCACCTTGATTTCGCGCACGACATGGGCCGGCCGCGCCGACAGCACATAGATGCGGTCGGACAGGAACACGGCTTCGCGCACATCATGGGTGATCAGCATCGCCGTCCAGCGATGATGCCGCCACATCTGTTCGAGCCAGCGCTGCATGGCCGCCCGGGTCAGTGCATCGAGCGCGCCGAACGGCTCGTCGAGCAGCAACATGTCGCGTTCCTGCACGACAGTGCGCAGCAGCGCCGCGCGCTGGCGCATGCCGCCCGAAAGCTGCGCTGGAAAATGCCGCTCGAAGCCGGCGAGCCCGAACTCGGCAAACAGCGGCGCGACCCGCGTCCGCGCCGCCTTGCGGCTGACGCCTTGCACCTCGAGCCCGAGTGTCGTGTTGTCGAGGATGCGCCGCCACGGCATCAGCGCGTCGCGCTGCGGCATGAAGGCGAAATGCCTGCCGTGATCGTCGAGCGGCGCGCCGTCGAAGAACATCTCACCCTCGCCATGCTCGGCGCCGGTCAAAAGCTGGAACAGCGTCGACTTGCCGGCACCCGAAGGCCCAAGGATCGAGACGAATTCGCCGGCATCCACGCGCAGTGAAATGTCGGCGAGCACTTCGAGCCCGCCAAAGACCTTGCGCATATGCCGCAATTCGAGCCGGCTCATGCTTGCGGGCCTCTTCCGGCGGCTTGCCTGCCAGCGGCTTGTTCCCAGGGCATGGCCAGACGCTGCAGCAGCACCGTCAGCCCGAACAGGACGAGGGTGAGCGCGGCGCTGACGCCGACGGCGGCGAGCACCAGGTCGGGACGGAAATTGTTCTTGGCGTTGAGCATGTAGATGCCCAGCCCTTTGGCCGCGCCCGCATATTCGGCGAAGATGGCGCCGACGACGGCGTAGGTGATGGAGATCCTGAGGCCCGCGAAGAAATACGGCAGCGCCGAAGGCAACCGTGCCAGCATGAAGACCCGCCAGCGCCCTGCTCCCATGGCGCGCAGCATCTGGCCAATCTCAACCTCGGTCGCCTCGTAGCCCTGTACGAGGGCCACCAGCATCGGGAAGAAGGTGACCAGCGCCACCAGCATGATCTTGGGCGTCAGCCCGAAACCGAACCAAAGCACCACCAATGGCGCAATGGCGACCAGCGGCAAAGTCTGGCTGACGATAAACACGGGAAACAGTGCGCGCCGCAAAGGCTGGAAGAAGTCGACCAGCATCGACAGCGCAAAGGCGGCGCTGAGCGAACAGGCAAAACCGATCAGCGTGGCGCCGATGGTGGGAATGGCATTGTCGAGCAGCGCGTCACGATTGAGCATCGCCTGTTCGAAGACGCGCGAGGGCGCCGGCAGAACCGTCGCCTTGATGCCGGAATGGTTTGCGTAGAGTTCCCAAGCCACGAGCACCAGACCGATCGTTATCACGGCCGGCGCTGCCTGGGCGAAGAAGCCCGCGAGTTGACGCGGGTTGAATGACGATGAAACCACGAGAGGATAACCTTGACGGCGCGCGCTTCGGCGCGAGCGGTTCAGACGGCAGTGGGACTGTTGGCCGAAACCGTGACGTCGAGGGTTACGTGGCCGGCGCCTGGCCCGAAGCGGCAGAACGCTTCATCGAGCGCCGAGAAGATCGCGCCGGCATCGCCGCGCAGCTTGGTGCAGAAATTCTTGGAGCGATCGTAGACGCCGGACTGCTTCAGGAAATCGATGCAGCCATAGATCTCGTCCATGTGGTCGTCCGTGCCCATCACATAGAGCGAGAACTGCGCCGCCGCTGGCTGGCCAGTGGCGGGCGCGCCGCGCACGGCGGTGATGGCCGCTTGCTTGCGTGGTCCGAGTGGCCCGGCGGGTCCGCCGAACGTGTTGGAGCGGCAGATTGGATCGTCCGGCTCCCCTGGACAGCCACGCGAAATGGTGGCCGACAGCACGCAATGCTTGCCGCTGCCGGACGCAGCCACGAAAAGGTCGCGCAGCGCCGGGAACAACACCTCGGGGGGCCCGACCAGCAGGGTCGAGATGTCGTCGGTCTCGATCCTAAGCTTGTCGCGGTACGGATCGAGCGCGCCGAGCGCGCCCAGGATGACGCCGACAAAATCGTCGGCCATTGGATATAGGGAAACCTGTGCGCCTGAAAACATCGCCCGCCTCGCTCCGCTGGTATTACCCAGATCAGCTTCTAGGGTCTGTGGGCTTGCCGCCCCCGTCTCAGCCCCGACCGTACGGAGCACCCCTGTGGATGGCGGCGTTAAAGCACCATTCGATCGGTTGGGGAAGCTGTTTTTTCAGCAAGCTGCGCCAAAAGCATTGCGCCAGCGCAGACGCAACCGGGTGCCCCCGGCTCGGAAATTTGTCTGGACCTTCGCAATGTCGAGGGGTTGTTCACCAGACGCAATCGCAGGAAAAGTGTGAAGCGGTTTCTGGCCGGACTTGCGTCAAAACAAAGAGATAGAGCGGTCAGTTGCTTCCGCGAAGCCCGTGAACCGCTCTGGCGATGAATCCATAGAAATGGAGACAAACCATGCTTATGAAAATCCTCGCGGCTTCGGCCTTCACTATTGCCCTTGCAATATGAATTCCAACGCGGACCAGAATTACCCGAACAATCCGCAGGGCGCGCAGACGGATGCCAATGGCAATGCGACGGCGCCGACCGTTAACGACAGCAACTGCGGGAAATAGTTTCGCAGCATGGAAATCGCGGACTGACGTTCCGCGATTTCCATGCGCATCGATTCAGTGTCCGCCACGACCGCCCGGCGGCACCCCTCGCGCCGATTCGAACTGTCAACCCGCCGGACGGTGGTTAACAGCCGCTATCAAAAAAACTTATGAAACTGCCTTTTCGCGAACCGGCAGTTTCCAGCCTGGCCTGATGAAATGGCAGGTGTAGCCGTTGGGATATTTCTCCAGATAATCCTGGTGCTCGGGCTCGGCCTCCCAGAACGCACCGACCGGCGCGAGCTCGGTGACAACCTTGCCGGGCCACAGGCCGGAGGCATCGACATCGGCGATGGTGTCCTCCGCCACACGCTTCTGCTCCTCGCTGGTGTAGTAGATTGCCGAGCGATAGCTCATGCCGACATCGTTGCCCTGGCGGTTGCGCGTCGTCGGATCGTGTATCTGGAAGAAGAATTCCAGAAGCTGGCGGAAGCTGATTTTCGCCGGATCGAAGGTGATCTCGATGGCTTCGGCATGCGTGCCATGATTGCGATAGGTGGCGTTCGGCACGTCGCCGCCGCTGTAGCCGACGCGGGTGGCGAGGACGCCCGGGAAGCGCCGGATCAGATCCTGCATGCCCCAGAAGCAGCCACCGGCAAGCACTGCACGTTCGCTCGAAGTCGCCATGTAACGTCTCCTCAAAGGCAATCCCAGGAAAAGTGTAGCGGCTTTCCCCGGGGAATTGCGCGACAACAAATATGGATATCCCCATAAATGGGCATTGTCGCCCGGTTCGTCCAGTCAGACGAGCGGCCATTCGGTCATACCGGTGGAAGGCGCCCCCTAACGAACCGGCGCATGACACTGCCCGCCTTAGACGCGCGGGTGCCGGGTCCGGCTGCTGGCGGCAACCGGCAGATATCGCGCACCAGGCGGAATGGCGGCAAAACTGATCGCTACCGGCGGCGCCTCGCGCGACCAGTTGAAAAGAACCGTCTTGACCGGGATGTTGTCCAACCATGCCCGCAACTGTGGCGGCACGCCATGACCCCGCCAAATCATCAGCATGCCATGGTCGCGCAACCGCTGCCTCGTGATCCAGGGTGCGAACCGCATATCGAGGTCGGTGAAGATCGACGGCTTGTCATAGGCATTGAGGCCCGCCAGCATGGCAAGATTGGTGTCGCCACCGACGATGTCGAGCTGGCCGGGCGCCGCCGCGTGCCAGATTGCCTCGGCCTCGTCCGAGATCGGCTGCGCCGGCCAGCAGACGGCGTCCATGCGCCCGCGCACATTGCAGTCCGTCCAGCGGATTGCCGCATAGGCGCCCGACATGGTGACGATGCAGATGAAGGCGCAGATCGCTAGCTTTCGCATCTCGACGGCGGCGAGCCGGTGACCGAGAAAGGCCAGCGCGACCACACCGACAAGATTGTACATCGGCGCGCTCCAGGCCTCGCCGGTGCCGGTGAACAGCGAGGCGACCATGACTAGCGCCGCGGGCCCAAGCCCCATCCATATGAGATAGACGAGGGTGCCGCGCTCGACCGGCTCTTGCGGGGCTGGTGAGCGCCGCAAGAGCCCTGATAGCGCCAACACCAGGAGAAAGCCGGAAAACCCGGCGATCTGGACGCCGATATAGTAGAGGCGCGCACGGTGTTCGGTCACCCAAGCGTCGCGGCCGGCGAAATAGGTCAGCGGCAGGAAATCCATGCGGTAAAGTGCGACGGCCAGCGGCGCGGCGACCGCGAGAAAAACGGCCAGGCCAAGCCATGGCCAGGGTGTCGCCAGCCGGCTGCGCGCGCGCGTGTCCGACAGCAGCCAGAGGCCGCCGAAGGCAAGCAGCAGTCCGGTAGAGAACTTGGCGTAGAGCCCGACGCCGGACACCAGTCCGAGCGCCAGCCACCAGCCTGGCCCGCCGGCGCGGCCGGCGCGCCACAACAGCCAGCAGATCGCGGCCCAGAACGGCATCTGCGCATAGTCGTGATTGAATTGCGGCGTCGGCCAGCCGAAGAAATATATCGATGGCATCAAAAGCACGGCAGCCAGCGCGCGGCGTTGTCCGAGCATGTCGCGGGCCAGCAGATAGACCAGGACAAAGGTGGCCGAGATCGTCAGCTGAGCGAGCAGATATTGCGGCCAGCGGAACGATCCGGTCAGAAGATGGCTGGTCTCGAGCAGCCAGCCGGGCAGTTGCGGATGCTTGTAGGTTAAAAGCACCCATTCGCGGCCCCACATGAAGCCTTCCACGACATCACCGGGCGGTGCGGGATTGATGAGTGTTGGCACCACCGTCCAGCACAGGGTCTGCGCCAGGCACAAAAGCGCCAGCAAACCCCAGGGGTGCCGAAGCAGGGCGGACCAGACCGACGCTGAGTCCAGCCCCGCGGCAGGCAGCCCTGCTGGCATCCAACGATCGATGGAGTCGTCAATTCCCGCCATGCGGCGCTTAGACCACATCGCCTGGTTTGCCGAACAGCCCCAACATCAAAGCTTACAAAAAAGTATACTTGCAGGTCATTGCAAGACCAAGATTGAGCGGGATCTACGGTCTCTTACTGCCGTCGCCGGGCAGAACAGCCCGCACACTGATCCCACTTGAACATCCCGGATACTCGATGCGTCACCAGCATGCCGTCATCCACCACCGCGCGCTCGACTTCTGGCTGGCGCGCGCGGCGGTCCTTGTCATCATCTGTCTGCAGCTTCTGGTCATCAACGATCTTTCGTTCGGCCCCCGCTGGCTGGCGCCGGCGCTGGAGGCCGCCCTGCTCGTACCCCTGTCCGTAGCCACCGCCTGGACGCAGGTCGCCACCCAGAAAGCGGTCGAGGAGGAGCACTGGTATCTGGTTGGCCGGTTTCGCGTCATGATCCGCAGGACGGCCCTGGTGATGACCGGCCTCGTCAGCGTCATGAATTGCGGCTCGCTGGCGCTTCTGGTGCGTGCCTTGCTGGCCGGCCATGCCGGCTCCAGCGGCCAGACGCTGCTGGTCGACGCGCTCAACATCTGGGTCACCAACATTATCGTCTTTGCCTTGTGGTTCTGGAGCACCGACCGGGGCGGGCCGCCGACCTGCGGCCTCGTCACACGCGCCCATGCCGATTTCCTATTTCCGCAAATGACCCTGAGCGACCGCGAGATCCGCGACTGGCTGCCGGGCTTCGTCGACTATTTCTTCCTCGCCTTCACCAATGCGACGGCGTTTTCGCCAACCGACACATTGCCGCTCTCCCAACGCGCCAAGCTGCTGATGATGGCCGAGGCGATGATCTCGCTGCTGACGATCGCGCTTGTCGCGGCCCGCGCAGTCAACATCCTGGCCTAAGGCACGTCCCCCAAGCCCGCCGGGCACCGGGAGAACGGCAGGCATGAAGATGAAGACCTGAGCGCGCGTCGCCTCGATCCATTCAAACGCGCCTTGGGCAGGAGCCACAAACGCAAAAAGCCCGCCTTGGCGCGAGCCAAGGCGGGCTTTGGCTCGACCGAGCCGCGGATTCTCGATGCCAGGTAGGGGCCCGGGTCATTCCTCCCCCGCTGGCCTGAACTTCCGCACGATCACCTCGAACAATATATCCGAGAGCGTGTCCAGTTGGTTGATGGCGACATCGATGTCCTTGGGCAGTACCGAAAGCACGATCTTGAGGTACTGGTCCGGCTTCTCGGTGCGCACCTCGGCGAGGACGCCGGCGCCATGGATGCGGAAATCGGCCCGCACGGCGGTGAGAAAATCGTCGCCCAGTGACTTCTTGGTGCGTTTCGGGCGGGGCGTCTTCGCGGCTGCCGGGCTGGCGGCAGGCTTGCGCTTTGCCGACCTTGCCTTTGCGCGCGACGGCCCGGTTTCGTCAGTCATGGATCTGCGCCACGGCATTGGTATCACCGGCGGCAGCCTCCGGCAGCGCCTGCTTGGCCCGCCTGGCCGGCTTTTTCGAGCGGGCGGATTTCTTCCTGGCCCGCTTGGCACCCTTCTGCCTTGCCTTGCTGGCCGGTTTTGCCGCGCTTGCAGGTTTTGCAGCATTGGCTCGCGCCTTGGGCCTGGCCATGACAAGACCGACAGCGCGGCTGTCTGTGCCTGCTTGCGGAAAACAGAAACCGCCAGCCGCCTCCCGCACCATGCCGATCAGCACGTCGGGCGCAACCGCCTCGACACGGCCGAGGCGCGCCCGAGGCGCCGCGCCCTCGAATTGGCCGATGGCGCTGACGACCTCAAGGCCGTCGTCGCCGGTGATGATGGTGGCGTAACGTGTCATGGGATTTCTCGCATCTCGCGGAGGTAGCGCTCTACGGCACCCCCCTCTGTCCTGCCGGACATCTCCCCGTCTTGGGGGGAGATTGGCAGGTTGGACGCCTCGCCCAGTCTTGGAGCGCAGGCGGTTGGCGAAGGTCGCGATTGTATCTGATCTCCCCCCAAGAGGGGGAGATGGCCGGCAGGCCAGAGGGGGGCGCTGTCCCGCCAGCATTCAAATTTGCAACCGCAGTAGCGTCCCTAGGCATGGCGGCAGAAACACAAAACCCGCCTTGGCGGCGGGTCGTTGGCGCAAATCAGCACCATGGACAAATTTATAGCATGGCTGCCCTCACCCGGTCAACGGCTTCTAGGAAAAAATTCACATTTGACCGAGAGAGCATGACGCCAGCCCAGACATTCATCCGGCTTTTCATCAGCCGGCTCCTGTGAAATCATCAGCGGCAGCTCATGGAATGATTCCCGTCGCACGGCCTTGTGGAGAGGACGATGGACAGACCAGCCATGGCATCCGTCTTCAGGATGCGGCACGCTCCGGCCACGGTTTCCGGTGTGCGCAGCACTGGCCAGGGCCAGGCCGATCCGATCATCCGGGTTCACTCGCTTGGCGAAGCGATCCGCTTCGTCGCCGGCGCTTACCCCAACTACGACATCGGCACCGTCGCCATAGACTGCGGCGACCCTTCGATCCCGCGCCTCGGCAGCCTGGAGGTCAGGGCGCTGTGGCGCGAATATGGCGAGCGCCTGACGGAGGAGTAGACGCATGTCGCCAAAAAGCCGCGGCGCTTCTCCGCGTCGGATCGGAAATGCCGCTCGCGCGTTTGGAACCCAGCCACTGGAGCAATCGCCATGAACGTCGCCAATCTGCAACTCGAGGGCCTGCTGATGGCCGTCGCCTCGATCAACCACGTCCTGGTCAAAAAGGGGGTGCTCACATCGGAGGAGATCGACATCGCGCTACGCAAGGCCGAGGCCTCGGAAACCGGCGAGGAGCGGTCAGGAGGCATGTCGGCGTCGAGCCGCGACGCCGTCAACTTCCCGATCCGGCTGCTGGAACTTGCCAACCAGTGCCAGCCGGAGGCGGACATGCCATCCTTTTCGAAGCTGGCCCGCATGGTCGGCCAGATGAAGGAGCCTTATAACGACCAGATGTGAGGCTCCTCACGCCCCCCGGTCGGGGTCCTACGCCCTGCCCCGGGCGGGCCGCTAGGCCCTGCCCCGGGCGGGCCGCTAGGCCCTGCCCCGGGCGGGCGTCATGCCCTGCCCCGGGCGGGCGTCATCCCCTGCCCCGGGCGGGCCGCTAGGCCCTGCCCGGCCATCCCAGGTTCAGCGCCAGGATTCTTCCCGGTCCATGGACCGCCGCGAAAAGCAGTCCGGCCAGGAACGAAAAATGGTCGACGAAGAAGCCGAATTCGGCCTGGTTGCCGGCCCAGTGGCTGGGTCCGTGGAAGGCCAAGGCCAGGAACAGCACATAGGCGGCGGCGACCAGCGCGGCCTGGGTGAAGAAGGCACCGCTGAGGAAACACAGCACCAGCGCAACCTCCAGGATCGCCGCGCACCATGCGAGGAAGAGCGGGAACGGGAAACCGGCGGCCGCGATGTAGCCCGCCGTGGCCTCCATGCCCATGAACTTGAAGGTCACCGCCATCAGGAAGACGGCCGCGAAGATCAGGCGGGCGACGAGAAGGGCCGCGGTCTGCCACGGCGATTGTGTGATTTGCGACGGCATGGTTGTATTCCTCCAGTTTCATCAGCCCCAAGGACGCACCGCCGCGCGCGCATCCGACATCAGCCAGCGATTTTTCTCTCCGACTTCGGTTTGACGGCTGATGTACGGCACCCCTCGAAGGGGAAGCAAGCAGGCCCAAGGCGCCGATTGCCGGCCGCCGCGACACGCGCCAGGCGTTCACGAACAATTAACGATCCTGAAACTTGTCCGTAACCGGCAACATGATATGTTAGCTGGGGCTAATGCATGGCGTGTTCCGTGCAGTAATCTTGGGTGGGTCGAGTTTTGGGCGCAAACGTCAGGTTGGGGACGAAGTCCTATCTGGTCCGGTCGCCGGTCCTGGAGTGCGATGGCTGCGGCGGCACCGGACAGGTTTTCCAGTGCCCGCGTTGGGCGAGTTCAAACGGCCTTTGCTGTCCCGCCGGCACGCATTCCCGCGGCTGCCCCGGCGCCAGCGCGCCCTGCGCCGAATGCGGGGCGCCCGACAGCCACAGCGCCGACCCGGCCCCTCCATCGGCATGAACGGCCGGCGGCAAGTGCCCGGCGGTCACCGCCATCCGCCATGGAACCAGCATGGCCGATCCGTGTTATGTCTGACCGCGACATCTAGACGTCCGCGCGACCATGCGGCTTACAGAAAGTGAGGCCCGCCATGCCCGACGACAAATCGAAGACCAAACAGGACCGCAAGCTGGTCTCGAGCGAGGACACTTATGAGGTCGCCGCCTTCGCGCGCAAATACGGCATTCCACAGAGCGAGGCGCAGACCATCATCAAGCGCTACGGCCCCTCGCGCAAGAAGCTCGACAACCACATGGCGGCGCGAGGATAGAAGAAGGGGCGAGGCGGCAACCATTTCGCCTGCGTCGCGTTGGAGAATGCTGCGGGCCGCGTCAACCGGGCCCGGCGGTACGGTGAACAGGATGTCTTTTTCCCGGTTTCTCATCCTGGCCAACGAAATGGCAGACGAGCATCTGTCCCGCCCGGCCCGCGGTATGCCAAACTGACGAAGCCAGACTGGCGAAAAGGGAGGGGCCGCAACCATGTCCGAGATAACCCGCAGGACCGGCAGCTGCCTGTGCGGCGGCGTGCAGTTCGTCGTCACCGGCCAGCCGTCGCGGGTCGGCCTTTGCCACTGCAAGGACTGCCGCAAGGCGGGCGGTTCGATCTATTCGGCCTTTGCCATCTGGCCGCGCGATGCTTTCGAGACATCGGGCCAAGTGGCCAGCTACGGCACACGCAGCTTTTGCCCGACCTGCGGCAGCCGCGTCGCCTGGGTCGACGACAACGAGGCCGAGGTGATGCTCGGCAGTCTCGACGTCGCGCCGACGGACCTGGCACCGCAATATGAATTGTGGACCGGCCGGCGCGAAGCCTGGCTGCATGCCTTGCCCGGCGCCGAGCAGTTCGAGCATGACCGGCCGCGGGCGCTGGGCGCGGATCTGCCCGCGCCCAGGCCATTGTCGGACGCCGTCGCGCGCGACTGAAAGCAAGATTGAAAATTGATCGTCGGGCCCGGAACCCTCCCCTGTCGGCCACGTTATCCGCCGCTTCCTCGGTGCATGTCGGCTTCTGCTCACATGCACCATTCATGGAGACGACCGTTGAACGACAAGATGTTTCCCCGACCGATCCGCCTCAAATTCGCCCCTGAGCGGGAGCGCGTGGTACGCAGCGCCTGGGAAGGGCTGGAATGCCTTGGCGATTGGCCGGCCGGCCAAGGCCGGCGCTACCGGGCGGCACTGCGCAGCTGCCGCGATGCCCTGGATGGCTGGGCGCCGCCGGAAAAGGCGATGCGGGCGATGATCGACGCCGCGCGCGAAGCGCGCATCCTCCAATAGCGGGAATAAAAATGGCGTATTTGATGCTGTCGACACCGCTGCGGGTCAAGCCGCATGGGTCGGACACGATCCGTGACGTGGCCACGCTCCAGGACGCCAGTGAAATCCTGATCGACTGGCCACAAGCCAAGCGCGGCCCTTTCTACCAAGCCGCGCGCGAAAAGATCGAGTCGGCGCTGCAAAACAATGAAGGCGTGGCACAGGCGCAGGAGGCCTTTACCGCGCTGTGCGATCACGCCGGCCTTCTGGTCAGGTAAGTCAAGAAAAGTCCAAAAAAGCAGGCGAACTCGCCTCCAGTTGCGATCTGCGAGGTTCCGCTGCCTCGATGACGATGTCGCCTGACCAGTTCTACTGCTTTGACGGCTGGGGCGGCACTTCGCCCGGCTTGATTATCGGCGTCTTGCCTTCGTCGGGTGCCGGCGCGGCCATGCCCTGGTCGCCGGTGGGCGGCGGCTTCAGCACGCCGCCGCAATCGTTGAGCTTTTCGCTGAGGTCGCCGCCGCCGGGCTGCTGCTTGCCGCCCTGGTCCGTTTGCGCCCGGCATTTGTCGGTTTGCTGGTTCGGTATCTGTTGATCCGCCTGTGCCGCTGCCGGCACCGCCAGGGCCAGCATCGCGGCGCATGACGCAATGGCGAGAGGTTTCATCTCGGCCTCCTTCGTTGATGGCCGCCCGCGGCGGCCTTCCCTTCATGGAGACAACGCCCGTCGGCCCAAAAGGTTGGCCCCAAGGGTTGGCCCACAGCGTTGGCCCCAAGGGTTGGAAAAGAGGCTTATTCGCGGAACGGCCCGTTGGAGCCGGAGCGGCTTTCTTGTCGGCCTCTTCGCAAGGCCAGCCTTGGGTTCGAGCCGGTGCGGAAGCACCAGCACGATCAGCTCGATCAACGTGGCGCCCGGCTTTGCCCGGGACCACTTGTCGCGGCGCAAAGAGCCGGTGCTTGCGCGAGAGGCGCTGCAACCAACCCCGTCCTCCAGTCGTTGCCTGTGCCGGAGGCCAGCTATGTTCGAGCACTTCCAAGCCATGGACGTCGACATCGGGGACGCCGGCATTTTCGTGCGCCGCGCCGGCGCCGGACCGGCGGTGCTTTTGCTGCACGGCTTTCCGCAAACCCATCTGATGTGGCGCGATATTGCGCCGGTGCTTGCCGAGCGTTTCACCGTCATATGCGCCGACCTGCGCGGCTATGGCCGCAGCGCCTGCCCGCCGTCGACCGCCGATCATGCGCCCTATGCCAAGCGGGCCATGGCATCGGACATGGTGGCGATGATGGCCAAACTCGGCTTTACCTCCTTCATGGTCGCGGGCCATGACCGCGGCGGGCGTGTCGCCTACCGTCTGGCGCTCGACCATCCCGACCGCATCGACAAACTCGCCGTGCTCGACATCGTGCCCACGGCCGACGCCTGGGACAGGGCCGATGCCCGGCTGGCCCTCGGCTACTGGCCGTGGTCCTTGCTGGCGCAGCCCGAACCCTTGCCGGAAAAGATCCTGGCGGGCACCGCCGACGCCATCGTTGACAATGCGCTGGGCGGCTGGGGTTCGCCGCCCGATGTCTTTCCAGCCGGCATCCGTCAGGCCTATGTCGATGCCTTGCGCGACCCCGCCCACATCCACGCGATCTGCGAGGAATACCGGGCGGCGGCAACGCTCGACCGCGACCACGACCGGGCGGACAAAGCCGCCGGCCGGCGCATCGCCTGCCCGTTGCTGGCATTGTGGAGCGGGCAAGGCGCGCTCGCCGAATGGTATGCCGGCGAAGGCGGACCGTTGGCGCTATGGCGGAACTGGGCTGGCGACGTGCATGGCCGCGCGATGTCAGGCGGACATTTCTTCCCCGAGGAAGCGCCAGGGCAAACGGCTGGCGCGCTGATCGATTTCTTCGGCGCGGCTGGCGCCGGTTAGCCACCCGCCAAGGGCGCCTCGAATCAGCCGGCCGATTCCTCCGACGTATCGTCGTCTTCGGGCCTACCGGGCCGGAGAGGATCGGGCATGCGCGGACACTCCTCGAAACCATGATCGCGGCCGCCGCAGAAGGAACAGCACATCGCCGGACGGCCCTCGTTTCCGGGCCGCCATTGCGGTGTTTCGTAGGGCTTCCTGCCGTCCATGCCCAGCAATGCGCAACGCCTGATTTGGTTGCGCGGGGGCCCGCGCCGCGCCCGAACGCGCGCGCCGCACAGCCTGTCGCGGAACCAACGGACACGAAAGGGGTTGTGTGCGACAATGCAAGCGGCCGTTCCAGTGCGAATCCGGACCGGTCGCCAATTTTGTCAAACCAAAGAGAACCGTCATGTCCGCTCGCGTTCTGACCCTGTTGACGGCCATCGGCGCCGTGCTCGCGACGACCGGTCTGGTCGATGCCCGCCCCGACAGCCGCTCCATGGGCTGCGGCGAGATCCGGGCCATGATCCAGAGCCATCGCGCCGTGGTGCTGACCACCGGCCGCAACACCTATGACCGCTATGTCAGGCAGTTCGGCAATGAGTGCGACTGGCCTGAAGTGCCGATGTCGGCCTATGTGCCGTCCCGCGATGGCCACTGCCCGGTCTATCGTTGCGAAGAGCCGGTCAATAATTTCCCGAATTGACCGCAAGCTGCCTGGGCGCCATAACGTCCAGCCTTTCCCGCTTCGTCTAATGGTAGGACAGCGCCCTTTGAAGGCGTGAATCGTGGTTCGAGCCCATGAGCGGGAACCAACAATTTACTTGGCGCCGGGTCGCCACATTTCTTACTGAAACGCAGGACATAAGGCGCCACTTATTGGTAAGCCATGAGAACAACGGTTATGGCCAATCTAACAATTCTACCCGTTTCCATTGCCTCTGACCTAGGAGCCCTCGCCCTGGAAGTCCGG
Organism: Mesorhizobium sp. B2-3-11; assembly: GCF_006442215.1. Lineage (NCBI taxonomy): Bacteria > Pseudomonadati > Pseudomonadota > Alphaproteobacteria > Hyphomicrobiales > Phyllobacteriaceae > Mesorhizobium > Mesorhizobium sp. B2-3-11. Next base: position 65,207 of record NZ_VFVS01000006.1, read on the forward strand.
CGCAAAGTGTTCATTGTCGAGCAGAACGTGCCCGAGACGGTGGAACGGGACGCCTATGACGCGGAGGCCACCCACGTCGTCGCCATCGACGGAGGCGATGTCGTCGGCACGCTGCGGATTGTCTTTCTGACCGAACATGCCAAGTTCGGCCGCGTCGCCGTGCTACGCCAGGCAAGGGGCAATGGCATCGCCATGCGGATGATCCAGGCGGGGATGCAGATCGCGCGGTCACGTGGCGAGAACCGCTTCTACCTCACGTCCCAGGCCGACAAGACCGCGCTTTACGAAAAGCTGGGCTTCGTCGCATGTGGCGACGAGTTCGAGGAAGCCGGCATCCCGCACCGAGCGATGAAGAACTATTAACAGGGGCTGGCAAACCCCGCCGGAGAGCGGTTTCCTGCCGCCCGGCGGTCCTACGCCCTTCGAAGCGCAAGGATGTCTCGTTTCATTCGGATGCTTCGCATCTATTGCAGGAAGCACCCCTCTAAGGAACCAGCCGCGCCAGAACAGCGGTCGATGATGCACCACCGATCGGCTGACCCCTTAGTTCGTTCGGATGCTTTGTGCGAGTTGCCTTAAAGAGCGCATAAACTCTTAGCCGGCGAGACGACGCGGCCCCCCGCTAATCTCGTCGGTTAGGCTCGGCGTCCTCCCAGGCAACTCTCCTTCTTGGATGCCGAGCCGGCATGCGCTTTGCCACGCCGGCGTGCGAGCATCCAAGATTGAGATCAAGGGCTAAAGTTTCTGCAAGCTACGCGCAGCTCGCCGGACACCCTACGCAACAATGTTCCACGCGGCTCCCGAATTTAGGACGCTATGCTCAAGCTCTACCGGAGCCCGCCCGAGTTATCACGGCCAAAGGCCGATCCACCGGGCGAGGCGATCATCACCATGGGTGGGAAAGCTGACAAGTGGCGGCTGACGCCCGATTAACGGATCGTTGACCGCGCTGTCCTATTCTGAGACAGCGCGGTCAGATCCCACCGGACTGCGCAGGCGGCTTCGGCAACTAGCCCCGCCCGCTTTTGTCGGAGCCGCCACCACACGCTGGAATAAATACCAGTAATGGTTGAATCAACCGTTACTGAAGTTGTTAAAAAGCTCATGGCCAAATCGTAATTCAGCCGAGGCACGTCTTCCAGTCGCTCTTTAGCACTTACTAATGATTGTCTAGACTCTCTCCCGCAACGGAAGCATTCTCTGCTTCGGGGAGTGGAGGGCTTGGGAAGAAGCCATCGTGTAGAGGTGCTGATCACCGCGTGCCGGAGCGCGCGAGCGTGCGGCGCCGAAGGTCATGCCGCTCCCGATCCTCTCGCATCAATTTGGACACAATCCGGGACAGGTAAAGGACGGCCGTGATCCTTCCGGGCAGGAGGAAGGTGGCTTCAGCCCAGGACCTCGCTCGCGATTGACGGCCAGTTAACGTTACGTTAACTTTAAATTAGCCAACTTTAAAATAGGAGATCCTCATGAAGATCGCCTTCGTTTGCCTGGTGCTTGTCCTCGCCGGGTCGAGTGTCGCTGCGGCGCATGGGAAAAAGGCAACAGTCACTGCTGCCAAGGCATGTGCTTGTCTGTCGATCAAGGCGGCAGTGGCGGCAAAATTGGACTGCACTGCAACGGGAACCGCCACGGCAACCCAGACTGACGCAGCGAATGCCAAGCCGCACCTTGGGTACGAAAACCCTTGGACGATACCCTCGTTCGGCCTTTAACGTTCCCAGCATTTCCTCTACCCGAAGGCCCGGAGACCGAGGCCCTGGGCCGTTGTAAAACGTGAGTGCGCTATCAGACCTCGTGCTTGACTCTAGCAATCGCGGCGCGCTGGGCCCGCATGAAACCTCGCGGCCTGTTGCGCGTTGTCGGCCAACAGGAGAATTCCATGGATCCGGGAACCGCGGCGGTGATGGTGATGCTTTCATGCAGCGCATCGCTCTGCAGGCCCACGGAGTCGCGCCCGGTCGTCTATTCATCGATGGAGGAATGCCAAGCGGCACTTGAAGCCAGACTGGCACCGTGGCCGAACGGCGAAATGGTCGGCCGATGCAAGCAGGTCGACCAGACGGCGACTGGCTCGGTTCCTCCGGAAGGCTATGCCGCGGTTCAAGTCACGCGGGGAACCGGCAGCGATGCGGTCACCACCAACTATTTCGTGCCGAGAGCCAGCAACTAGAAGCCCGCCAGCAACGACAAGTCCGGATGCCGAAGCCGCCGGGCCGCGACCAACGTCGCCAGTTGGCGAACGGGGTAGACATCGGCGGGCTCTCGGGTTTGACCCGGCCCTCCTGAAACCATTTCAGGGACCCGGCGTTAACGACCGGCATGGCCAGACAAAGGAGACATTTCCATGACCGTCAACTGCCGCATATCCATCGACAACCGGCCTGACGCCACCAACGCCATTTTCCAGGCTGTGCCGCGGATTGGCGAGAGCGTTTCCCTGCCGGTCGACGGAAGCCCACAGGATCTCAGGGTCTCGCGCGTCGTGCATGTTCCCAACGGCGGACTGGAAGGCGCCGCGATTGTCGTCGAGGTGACGACCAACATCCTCTAGGCATCGTTTCGCCGGGAGATGCCGGAGAGTTCACGCTACAGTGATCGGCGGCAACGAAACCTCGCGCGGCCAAACACGTTCCATACCTGCAACAGGGTCCAGGTTCCAATGCAAACCGCGTGGTTCTCCAAGCCCGTCGTGGTTTCGGTCGGCGTTACCGGAGCCACCCGCAACCTGTCCAACACACAACAGGCCATCGAGTTGCTGACGACACATTGGCGCGATGCCGGCAGCCTGAAACACCAGTCCGCGCTGCGCGCCTGCCGCCGCGCAACGAGCGGCGACGTGCCGCCCGACGTCGCCAGGGAGGCTTTTGTCGAGGCCGCGCGCGAGGCGCATATCCTGGTCGAGTAGGTCGAGCACGGATTGTGGGCCACGGATTTTGGGCGGCATTCCGGACCGGCGGATTGCCCTAGATGCCTGCACCCGGCGAATCGCCGTCAGCCTCGCTACCGATCGGCGCCACGACGATGGACGCCAAGGGCGCGCTCAGCCGCCATTTGAAATAGCCGGGCGACCGCTCCAGAATGGCGGAACCGCCCAGCGATTGCGGCGCCACCCGCTGCAGCACAACGGTGCCGAACCCCTTGCGCGTGGTCTGGTCCCGCCGGTCGCCGGGATGCGGCGTCGACGTCTCCTCCCAGGTCAAGTGAAATTCACGCTCGCCCACGGAGCCGGGGTTCTGCGTCCCGGAGTCGATTGTCCAGGTGATCTCCACCCGGCCGCCCTCGCTGCCCAGCGCGCCATATTTGGACGAGTTCGTGCCCAGTTCGTGGAAGGCCATGCCGAGGTTCTGTACCGCGTTCGACTGCAGCGTCAGGACCGGGCCGGAGAGCAGGATCTGCTCCTCGAGACCGAAGGGCTTGAGATGCTCCTGGATCAGGTCGAACAGGCTCGCCCCCGCCCATTCCGAGGTGACGAGCAGATCGTGCGACCGCGACAGCGCCATGATGCGGGCGCGGATCAACTCCTCGAACTCGCCTGGATGGGTCGAGCGCTTGCTGGTCTCCCTGACCATCGACAGGATGACCGCGAACTGGTTCTTGACGCGATGGTTGACCTCCCGCATCAGCAGCCTGATGCGGCGCTCGCTCTCCTTGGCGGCGGAGATATCGCGGGCGATTTGCGAGGCGCCGATGATCCCACCATTGCTGTTCTTGATCGGCGAAATCGTCAGCGAGACGGAAATCGGCACGCCATCCTTGCGCTTGCGCATCGTCTCAAAGCTCGCCACCCTGTCGCCGCTGCGAATCTTGCTGATGATCTCGATTTCCTCGTTCTTGAGGTGATCGGGGATGAGCATGAGAATGGATTGGCCGATCGCCTCCTCGGCGGTATAGCCGAACATGCGTTCCGCCGCCTGGTTCCAGCTTTGGATGATGCTGTTCAGGTCCTTGCTGATGATGGCATCGAAAGAGGAATCGACAATTGCCGCGAGCCGGGCATCGGCAGTCGCCCCCTGTCTGTCGCTGCCGTCGACGTCGTTCATCGCCACCCGCAATTGCATCTTCCCCCAATCAGATAAGGCGCAAACGGATCAAGGCAATCGCCGGCGCGATGGATAGGCCTTAACGCATTTCACTCCGCCTGTTCCGGCGGCGTCTTGCCATCGCCATTGGGCCTGAGCACGCCGAATTCCTGCGACTTGGCGCCCATCTCGGCCGTCAGGAACCCGTCGGAGGCAAGGCCACGGCGCAGCAATTCGCGCACCGCAGCCGAACGGCTGGGCATGCGCTTGTCGAAACGCCAGTTTTCCAGCGCTGCCAGTTCATCCTGTGTCAACATGACCTGCAATCGTTCCGGGCGTTCCAGTTCCATGTGCGTTTCCCCGCGCAAGATTTGCTGAGTTAGTGACTGTCTCATTCCACTTACAGTTAGGAATTCGCTCATCTTGCGTCAAGCGTGGCTAATGCGCGAATGCAGCGTTGTACCAATGATGATCATCGAACGCAGGTTGCGCGTTCGTGTAACTCTACTAACTACCTGATTTTATTTGTCAATTTTTCATTTTTTAACTTGCCAGGCCACGGTATCGGGCGCATCTTGCCGCCTTGAGGAAACCAACTCGCTTTGGGAGGTTTCGATGCGATACGATTATTCCGCACAGCTGCGTGAAGACGTCTATTCGATCGTCTGCGCAGTGTTCAGGACCGTTGGCATCATCGAACTGACGGCAGTTGCGGAAAGGATCAGGCTCAAGAACCTGGCCGAGAATGTCGCCCTCGAGGACATTGAACATCTGGTCATGCAGGCTGCTCAACTGCATGGCGCGCCGATCGAATTCGACACTTTGAGCTACGGATTGGCTCCGTCTGGAAACGGGCATGTCGAGAACGGCGATGAGAGTGCGACAGTCCATCTCGGTCTTCAACGATCAGGCTCGATGCAATAGTCAAAGCCCGAGGCGCGACAGATCCATGTGCCATGGAACGAGTCTAGCCTTCGGAAATTACTGCATCGCCCGATAGAGGAGGATGTAGTGAAGGCCCTGCGCAGTCTGCTTGCCGAACTGTCTTCCAACTGGCTCCAGCGCCGCAAGACGCAAAAACCAGTCGCCGGAAATCCTGTCAAACCCGTTTCCCGCGTTGCCCGCCAGATCGCGAGAACGCGACCGGAACACAAGCCAAAGCCGCCCTCCTCCCGTGACGTCGCTTCAAATATGTGAGCACAGTGCGCTTACCGCCAGACTTGGGCTGAGCGGTCTGCTGGCAACCACACCCAAATCGGAATGAAGCCCGACTATCTTCGAAGCCCTGGACCCAGATGTCCTTTCGCACATTCGCTGCAGCGTGACGCGCGACCAGCCCGTAGCTTGATGGCGAAGCCGGCGCGTACAGCGTCATGCCCGATGCTATCCATCGAGACCGCGCCGAACGCCCTGTGGGAATTGAGCGAGCGCCTTATATAATCCGGGTCATCTCCTTCCTTCCTTCCCTCTCGGAGCTCCACCATGACCCTCAACACACGCAAGCTCGGCAGCCAGGGGCTGCAAGTCTCGGCCATTGGTCTCGGCTGTATGGGCATGAGCCAGTCCTACGGCCCGGCTGACGAGGCCGAATCCGTCGCCACGCTGCACCGCGCCATCGAACTCGGCTGCACGTTCCTCGACACCGCCGAGGTCTATGGCCCGTACACCAACGAGGCCCTGCTCGGCCGGGCGTTGAAGGGCAAGCGCGACAAGGTGACCATCGCCACCAAGTTCGGCTTCCGCATCGAAAACGGTAAACAGGTGGGAGTCGATAGCCGGCCCGGGCATATCCGCGAGGTCGTGGAAGCCTCGCTCGGCCGTCTCGCCACCGATCATATCGACCTGCTCTACCAGCACCGCGTCGACCCTGCGGTGCCGCTGGAGGACGTCGCGGGCGCTGTCGGCGAGCTGGTCGCGCAAGGCAAGGTGCGGTTCTTCGGCCTGTCGGAGGCAGGTGCCGCCAACATCCGCCGGGCGCATGCCGTTCACCCGGTGTCGGCGTTGCAGAGCGAATATTCGCTCTGGGAGCGCAATCTGGAGCCGGAGATCATCCCGCTGCTCGGGCAACTCGGCATTGGCCTGGTGCCGTTCTCGCCACTCGGCCGCGGTTTTCTCACTGGCGAGGTCAAGCGCGCGGAGGACTACGCCGAGGGCGATTACCGCCGCAACGACCCGCGCTACCAGGGCGAAAACTACGACGCCAATGTCGACGCGGCGGCCAAGGTGCGCGACATCGCCACAGCCCGGGGCGTCAAGCCCGGCCAGATCGCGCTGGCCTGGCTGCTGGAGAAGGGCAACGGCTTTGGCGTCGACATCGTGCCCATCCCCGGCACCAAGCGGATCAGATATTTGGAGGAAAACGTCGCCGCCGCATCATTGAAACTCGACGCCGCCGAAATGGCCGCGCTCGACGATGCCCTGGCGCCGGGAAAAATCTCCGGCCCGCGCTACACCGAGCGCGGCATGGCGATGGTCGATCGGTAGGCGCTCGGAGCGCAAACGGGATCATCCTGGCTGTATCTCGATCGGCGAAGACTTTAGACTGTGCGCACCGCATGCCTTGCCAGCGCGTGCTCGATCAGCGCGTCGATGACCTCGCTGTAGCCGATGCCGATCGCCGCCAGCGCCTTGGCGTACATCGAGATGTCGGTGAAGCCGGGCAGCGTGTTGACCTCGTTGACCAGCAGGGAGCCGTCGGCACGCAGGAAGAAGTCGACGCGCGCCAGGGCCTCGCAGCCGAGCGCCTTGAAGGCTTGCCCCGCCATGTTCCTCGCTCTGTCGGCGACTGCGGCGGGAATATCGGCGGGCACTTTGACCACCGCGCCGTCGGCGTCGAGATATTTGGCCTCGTAGGTGTAGAAGCCATGCTTGCCGGCCGGGATGATCTCGCCTGGCAGCGACACCGTGAGCGAGCCGTCTGCCCGTTGCAACACCGAGCACTCGATCTCGCGGCCTTCGACGAACTCCTCTATCAACGCCTTGCCGTCATAGCGGAAAGTGGTTTCGATGGCTGCTTCGAAGCCATCCCTGTCGTTTACCTTGCTCACTCCGAAGGACGAGCCCTGGCGCGCCGGCTTGGCGAAGAAAGGCAGCCCGAGCGCCCCGGCGGTTTCCTGGAACGAACCGACATCGCCTCTAAGCACGGTGACCGAGCGGGCGACGGCAAGGCCGGCCTCGCGCAGCAGCCGCTTGGCGACGTCCTTGTCCATGGCGGCGGCCGAGGCGAGGATGCCGCAGCCGACATAGGCGACATCGGCAACCTCGGCATAGCCCTGCACCGAGCCGTCCTCGCCGAACGGACCGTGCAGCACGGGAAAAACGACATCGACCGACGGCAGGTCAGTTTCCTTGTGCGATGCTAAGATCAGCCGGCCCTTGCCGCCGGGCAGCAGGGCGACTTCCACGCCGTCCTCCGACACCGGAGCCCCTGCCCCTTCGCCGAAGGCCTCGGACGCCGGCTGCAGCAGCCATCTGCCGTCCCTGGAAATGCCGATCGGCACCACCTCGTACCGGGTCCGGTCGATCGCCTTCAGCACGTTGGCCGCCGACAGCCGCGACACCTCGTGCTCGGCCGAGCGACCGCCATAGAGGATGGCAACCCTGATCTTTCCGGTCATCGAAATCCCTCAACTGTCAAAAATCAAATGCTGACGGCAATGCCGCGATTGGCGAAGAAACGATCGAAATCGGTGGGCGCCAACACTGCGTCCGCCTGTGTGGCGCTGGTATGGCCGGATGGGTTGTGGAAGCGAAAACCATCGTCCGACGCCGCCGTGACCAGCACCAGATGACCGCCCTTCGACGGCGGCTCGCGCTCCGGCCAGCGGATCGAACTGCTGACCGAAGCGATGAAGAAGCGCGACCGGGCGAGGATCCCTGGGACGTCCGCTGCCGCGACATCGGTCATCACCTCGGCCTCGAGGCCGAATTCCTGCTTCACGAAAGTGACGAAGGGCGCGTAGATCAGGCCCTTGATCGAGCCTTCATTGACGACATAGCCGCCATATCCGGTGCACCGCCTTGCCAGCTCGATCGTCGGCACGATCTGGCCGCGCGTCGCCAGGATCATCTTCAGGCAAGCCATGCCACAGACATTGGCGGCCCAGACCGCGTATTCGTCGAGCGTGGCGGCACCCGATCCCTGCCACAGCGGATCCTGCCGCAACGCGGCTTCGGCGCCATCGGCGAGCACCGCCAGCGTCATGTCGGGCGTCTCCCACTGACTGAAAAACGGCACGGCTTCAGGCAATGGACTCATGTGGACTCCTCGGGCAGGTGAAAGCCGCTCGGACACCCCGAATTTCCCGGTGCGTCGCGCGGCGTCTACTCAACCTTCGTCCAGCCGAACACCAGCCAGGCGTATTTCGATTTTTCATCGGGTTCGGCGGTGTAGGTCATCTGTATGTCGCCGCCCTTGGCGTAGATATCGAGCCTGGGCGCCGTGTCCAGCTTGAGCCATAGCGAACTCTTGTTGAAGGACCAGGTTCCGCACCAGACGCAGGAACCCGATGTCGGGTCACCGGCCTGATGGAAATTGTAGCGGCCGTCCGCGGTGATCTCCAGATAATCGAACGCGCCGTAAAACGCGGTCACCGTCTGCTGGAACTCATTGGCGGCCGCTTCCTGTTCCGGCGTGGGCGCATCCTTCAAGTCGCGCGGCGGCCGGGTGGTCGCGCCGCTGAGTTGCCATTTGCCGACAAAGTCCTTCTGGGTCGGAAGATATTCCTCCTGAGCCTGCGCGGAAGATATATGAGTAAATGGTAATATGAATGGTGAGGCCATGCACAAAATCGCAAGCAACGGCGCGGCGACACGGATCGCCCTGGTTGATTTCTGCATAAAAATCGGTTCTCCACGGTGGGCAAGAGATGTTCTGTTCAGGATGTTATTGAGAAAGGCGGCGCGCTTTGCTTCGCCGATTCCCGTCCGCCATTTCACGGTTAGCACCGGAGCCACCGAATTGGCAACGCAGGGCAGCGATCGGCAAAGCTGATCGGAACCAGTCTTCGCCATCTCGAGCTGCTTGCGAACGTGCCGGCGCGGGAAAAGCCCGCTTGCGATTCAAGGAAACGATGAATCGCTCTACCTGGCGCCACTCGGCGTCGAGCCGAAGCGGCGGCGGAAACAGCGATTGAAATAGGAGACGTCGGAAAAACCGCTCAACAGCGCGATCTCGCTGACCCGCATGCTGTCGTTGCGCCGGTCGCGCAGCATGCGATGGGCTCTCTGCAGGCGCAGTTCGAGAATATGCTCGGCGAAACTGGAGCCCGTTTCCTGCAAGAGATCATGGACATAGCGCGCGGAAAGCCGCAAATGCTGGGCGATGTGCTGGGCCGAGATGGCGGGATCGGCGAAGTTGTCCCGCATCTTCTGCAGGATGGCCTGCAGCCTTGCCGCGCGCAGGCCGCGCACGCCCGCCAGCTCGGCGATCTCGCCCTTGGCGCCGGTCGCCAGCCCGATCAGGTCGACGATCGTCTCGGTGGCGTGGGCGACAAGGTCGGGCGAGAGCAATGCCGGTCCCGCTTCCAGGAAGCCGCAATAGCGCTTGAGCATATCGAGCGCTTCATTGTCGGCGCCGATGGTCAGCGCCAGGCGATCCTCGAGATGGGGGAAGGCATTTTCCAGGATTTCGCGGGGCACCACGACATTGGTCCAGACATTTCGGTCGCCGCCGGTCATTTCCAGCGCTTCCGAAGCCGAGACCAGCGCGCCTTCGCCCCTGCCGATGCTGTAGTCGCGGCCGGTCTGCACGCCGCTCAGCTTGGTGTCGCCGTCGTTGACCAGCAGCAGGTAGCCGTCGCGGCCGTCATCGGCGATGTTGCGTGTCTTGCGGCTGGCGTGCCTGATCGTCCCTGCCATCCGCCCCAGCACCAGCGGCCCGATGGCGGTGGCTTCGATATCCGCCTGGAACGGCACGTTGCCGGAGATGGCGTATTCGACCGACCATATCTCCGCGACATGGATGTCCTGCCAGAGCGCGAAGCGCGCGCGGTCGTCGAGATGCGGCGGCAGGTCGACCGATGAGAAGGCGTTCTTTTTCAACGACCAACCGGCCTTTCCCGCGCACGCGTCTTCCCTGAAGCCGCACCGTATGGGACCGATTTGCCTCTTGTCCAGAGGCGGCGTTATCAATGCCCTGCGGGACAATTTCAGTGCCGCCCAGATCAAGGATCCGATCCGATTCGCCGGCCCCGCGTTTTTTTCAAATGCGCGGAACATGCAGCGGCATGAGAATCACCATCCGACGCGCGCATCGCGGTCGCCCGGTCGGCCGGGTGTTGCTAGAACGTGATCTTCACGGAAGCGGCACTCCGGTTGGCCGGGCCGTGGTGGACGGCCTCGATGTTGTTGCCGTCCGGGTCGAGCAGGAAGGCGGCATAATAGCCGGGATGATAGGGCCGCTCGCCGGGCGCGCCATTGTCCGTGCCGCCAGCCGCCAGCCCGGCCTTGTGGAAGGCATCGACCATGGCGTGGTCCCTGGCCTGGAAGGCCAGATGATGGCGGCCGGTCAGCTTTCCCTGTGCGGCCCGGCTGTCGACGCTGGAGATGAACAATTCGTCGGCCCAGAAATAGTCCTCGCCGGTGCCGCCGATCGGGATACCGAGCACCTGGAAGAGCGCCTCGTAGAAACGCCGGCTGGCGGGGAGATCCCGGACCACGAGCTGGAGGTGGTCGATGAGCCGGCCGCGATGCAGTTCCATGAAAGCTCCTCCTCGCAAGGCCTCGAATTTAGGCGCGGGCGGCAAGGCGTCAACGCGGGGCGCCTGCATCTGCTGACAACCAGCGACAATTTTTTGGGCCCGACGGAACTTTTCGGCTGACCGGAAGTTTGGTGGCGCGGCGGGGAGGATTGCGATTGGATTGTTTTCAGAGGCTTGAAGCCCTGGTCGACGGCGCAGGCGCCGACGGCATCGAGGAAGCGAACGCATTGCTGCGCCGGTTCAAGGACAGGTCCGAAAAGACGGCGCGGGCCATCGACGAGTTCATGCTGGACTTCAAGACCTTGGTCTTCGTCGTCGAAACCGGCGAAGAGGGTTTCCAAAAGCCGATCCGCAAGCTCGCCCGCGCCAGGCTCGCGAAGCTCAAGCAACTGGTGAACGTGCCGGCGTAAGCTTGGCTAACCCTTGGCCAGCGCCGCCAGCCGTGGAATGCCCTCGCTCACCGCGCGACGGTCGGCCAGCGTGAACGACAGCCGCAGCGTGTTGCGGCCGGTGCCGTCGGCGTAGAAGGCATTGCCGGGCACGAAGGCGACGCGCGCCTCCTTCACCGACCGCGCCAGGAGTTCCGTGGCATCGGTGCCTTCCGGCAGCGTCACCCAGACGAACATGCCGCCTTCCGGGCGGCTCCAGCTCACGCCGTCCGGCATGTTGGCTTCCAGCGCGCCAAGCAGGCCGTCGCGGCGCTCGCGATAGGCGCCGATGAGTTTTTCCACCTGGCTGTCGAACACGGATTCGGCGACGCGGTGCATCACCATCTGGTTGACCGACGGGCTGTGCAGGTCCGAAGCCTGCTTCATCAGCACCAGTTTTTCGACCACGTGGCGCGGCGCGCAGACCCAGCCGACGCGCATGCCCGGCGACAGGATTTTCGAAAACGAGCCGCAATAGAGCGTGCGCGCCTTGTCGATGCCGCCGGGGCGCGCGCAGTCGAGCGCCAGGATCGGCGGCACACCCTCGCCGTCATAGCGCAGCGCCCGATAGGCGGCGTCCTCGATGACGGCGATGTCGAGCTCGCCGGCAAGGTCGAGCACGGCCTCGCGCTGCTTTCGGTCCAGCGTGGAGCCGGTCGGGTTGGCGAAGTCGGGCACCAGATAGGCGAATTTCATCCGCCCGCCATTGGCGGCGGCAGCGGTGTGGTAGGCCGCCGGTGTCATGTTGCCGCCTTCGGGCCGCAGCCGGTCGTAGCGCGGCTCGTAGGCGTTGAAGGCCTGCAGCGCGCCGAGATAGGTCGGCCATGTCACCAGCGCGGTATCGCCCGGCGACAGGAACAGCTTGCCGAGATAATCCAGCGCCTGTTGCGAGCCGGAGGTGATGAAGATGTTGGCCTCGTCGCAGGCAATGCCGAGCTTGCCCATCTGCCCGGCAAGCCAGCGCCGCAGCGGCAGATAGCCTTCCGAAACCTGGTACTGCAGGGCCGCCCCGGCTTCCGCGCCGCCCAGCACATCGCCATAGGCACCGCGGATGGCGTCGGACGGAAACAGCGACGGATCGGGAATGCCGCCGGCGAATGAAATGATGTCGGGCTGGTCGAGCAGCTTCAGCAGCTCGCGGATTTCCGACGCCTTCATACGCGACGAGCGCGAAGCCAACAGGTTCAAAAGGGTCAAGACATGCCTCCCCGACGTTTTTTTATAGGTCAACCTGACTGACCTATATCCGGTTTGCCGGGCGATTTGAATAGTGCCTGAAAGGCTTCCGCTATACGCCAGTCGCCGTTACAGCCGGAACCGGCGACAGCGTGCTGGCGTCCGCTAAAGGCTCTTCTTGTAGCTGGCGGTGAAGCCCAAGCCTTCATAATTGGATGTTGGCCATAGCGGATGAGATACGGCCGTCCCCAGCGGCAAGGTTCAGCTCCCCCTTCCCCCTTGTGTGGGGGAAGGTGGCCTCGCGAAGGGAGGTCGGATGAGGGGTATTCCAGCTTGGCAACATGCTTCTCGCGACACCACATTACACTGAATTATCAACGGATTATTTCTTTCGGCACCCCTCATCCGTCTCGGCGCTACGCGCCGATCCACCTGCTCCCACAAGGGGAGAAGGAAGGGGCGTCACCGCTCGCGAAATTGGATGTGACAATGGGCTAGCAACTATAGCCGCCACCGCTGCCGCACAGCACCACCGATCAATCCCCGTCCCCTGCAGGCCTGGCCTTGCCGCACTGCGCCAGCACCTTGCCGATGGCCGCGCTCGATCCCTTCAGCGGAAAGTTGATAGCGCCATATTTGGCCGCGCTGACCGACACGTCCCCATTCGAGCGCAGCAGGTCGAGCAGCGGATCGGCCTTGGCGAGATCGACCACGAAATCATTGTACATGGCCTCCAGTTGCAGCGTCTTCGTCACCGTCTTGCCATCGGCCTTGAAGTCGAACGAACCGCTGATGCCCGGTTCCAGTTGCTGGCCGCTGGCACCCAGGTCGTAGCTCAGAACCGGATTGTCGAAGCAGGTCAGCATCAGATGCGCGTCGCCTTTCGGCCCGCCGCAGACGGAAGCCGTCAGCACGCTGCCGCCCTCGTCTTCTTCCATCTTCGCGCTCCAGCCGCAGGACGCGGCAAAGGCTGGCTGCGCGCCAAGCAATGCCGCCAAGGCTCCGGCGGCAACGACATATCTTTTCATGACTTCCCCCTTCGGGCATTTGCAGCACCCGCCGGCAGCATATAGGAAAAGGCGTTGAATGGCATTGCATGTGCGGGGCGCCTTGGTGTCGAGAGCTTGTATTCGCCTGTGTCTTGTGACAGCCGCCCTGGTGGCCTCGCCGCTCGCCGCGCAGGCCGAATGGAAGCCGGTCGAGAAGGTCGAGACCTATGCCATTTCAGGCCAGTCCGGGCTGGAGCTCTACCGGTCGATCGGCGAGAACGGGCCGAATGCCGGCATTGCCCGCGCCATCGCCCACACCAATTTCAAGCTGACCTGGACCAGGGATTATCAGGCGCATGCCGGAGCCTGCGTGCTGGTTTCGGCGAAGCCCAAGCTCATCATCACCTATACCTTGCCCAGCCCCTCATCGCCGCTGCCCTCCGCCATCCAGAAGAACTGGGAGGTTTTCCTCGCCGGTGTCAGCGCCCACGAAAAGGTGCACGGCGCGAGCATTGTCGACATGGCGCGCAAGATCGAGGCGGCGACAGTGGGCCTGACCGTTCCCGACGACCCAAAATGCAGCAAGATCCGGGTCGAGATGACCAAGCGCCTGTCCGCACTCTCGCAGGCGCAGCGCCAGGCAAGCCGCGATTTCGACCGCGTCGAACTCGGCCAGGGCGGCAATCTGCAGAAGCTCATTCTTGCGCTTGTGAATGGCGGCTGAGAAGGCCACCGCGCCCTGCGGCGCGGCGGCATATCCGTGGTTCGCTCGGCCTACCGGCTGAGGTCCAGCGCCGCGCTCAGATCCCCCATCGGCGGCTCGCCATTGGCGGCCAGCGCCTTGTCGCGGGCAACGATGCCGGTCAGTACCGGCAGGTCGTAGCGCGCGGTGATGAAGCGCAGGATCGATGTCGTGTCGTATTGCGTGTGGTCGACCGTGCCCATCCTGGCATAGGGCGAGACGATGAAGGCCGGGATGCGGTTGCCCGGGCCCCAGCGGTCGGCCTTGGGCGGCGCGACATGATCCCAGAAGCCGCCATTCTCGTCATAGGTGACGACCACCAGCATGTGGCCCCATTGCGGGCTCTTCTCCAGATGCGAAATGAGGTCGGCCAGATGCTGGTCGCCGCTGGCCACGTCGGCATAGCCGCCATGTTCGTTGAGATTGCCCTGCGGCTTGTAGAAACTCACCGCCGGCAGCTTGCCGTCGTCGATCGCCTTGATGAACTCGGCGCCATTCAGGCCGCCGTCCCTCAGATGCTCGGTGCGCGCGGGGGTGCCGGGCGCGTAGGCGGCAAAATAGTTGAACGGCTGGTGGTGGAACTGGAAGTTCGGCACCGGCGTCGCGTTCTTGCCGTCCAGCGTTGCCTGCCAGGCGCCGGCATACCAGGCCCAGCTCACCCCCTTCAGCGACAGCAGATCGCCGATGGTGATGTCGTGCTGCGGCGGCAGCGTGGTGGGCGCGGCCGGGTCGGCCAGCGCCTTGTCGCTGCCCTCGGCCGGCTTGTTGGCGCTCGGTTGATAGGGCGGCTGCATGGTGTTGACGGCATGGAAGTCGGGCGTGATGGCGCCGTCATTGACGAATTTCGGTACGCCGCCGAGTGCCGAGGCCGGCGAATTGTCAGCGACCTTCAAGGTTGTGCCATCGGCCTCGACCACGGCGATCTGGCCCTTAATCGGGCTGGTGTCGGCGTGGGGGTAGACCGGTGTACAGGCGCAGGCGAGCTGGAAATGGTTGAGGAAGGAGCCGCCGAAGGCGCCCTGGAAGAAATTGTCGGCCAGCACATACTTCTTCGCGACCTGCCACATCGGCAGGATGGAGCCATCATAGTGCCCCATGACCAGGCCGCCGGAATCGGCCCAGGCAACGAATTTGTCGTTCTTGCCGCCGTCGATCTGCATCTGCTCCTGGTAGAAGCGGTGCCACAGATCATGGGTGATGACGTTGGTGCCTTCGTTGAAGCCCTTGGGATCGTCAATGGCGAAGGCAGCGTTGGCGAGGTGCGCGGTCTCAGCCTCCGTCACCACGGGCGTGACGCCCTTTCCGGTCAGCCCGCCCCAGGCCGGCGGCAGTTCGGCCAGCGGCTTGCCGTCGCGGTCGAGCTGGCGCGCCTGGTCGGCCGAGACATTGGCCAGCCCGTTGGCGCCGGGGAAGCCGCCATAGAGATTATCGAAGCTGCGGTTCTCGGCATAGATGACGACGACAGTGTCGATCTTGTCGAAGCCGGGAGGGGCGGCATTGACCGCGAGGGGAAGCAGGGCCGAGCCGGCCAGGCAGAAGGAAGTGAGGAGTTTGAGCCTCGTCATCGGAAGACCTCGTGGCTTGACTGTGGCTGGAGGGGCGCGGGAACCATAGGGGCAGCTAACGTGGATGCCTTGTCACCTTTGTGACATCCGCCGCCGCGGCGAACACGGTTTCGTGAGCACTGGAGCCGGTCATCAATCCGTTGCACTCCATTCCTATTTCCGGGCCAAAGCGGACCATTCCCATGACGACGGGACGATGAAAAAGACGACGAGACGATGGAAAAGCCTGATGATCGCGATTGCCGCGATCTCGACCTTTGGCTTTGCCGCGCCCGCGAATACGGCGGATGGCGTCCATCCCGGTCCGCTATCGCGCGCGCAAGCTTTCGCGCGCGCCGAGGCGCTGACCGCCTTGGGGCGAAAAATGTTCTTCGACCCGGCGCTGTCGGCCTCGGGCAGGCAGGCCTGCTCGTCCTGCCATGATCCGCGCCATGCTTTCGGACCGGCCTCGGCCACGCCGGTCGAGATGGGCGGCCCGAACCTCGACCAGCCCGGTGTGCGCGCGGTGCCCTCTCTGCGCTATCTCCAGGCCGCTCCCGCCTTCACCGAGCATTTTTACGATTCCGACGACGAAGGCGACGAGAGCGTCGACAACGGTCCGACCGGCGGCCTGACCTGGGACGGCCGCGCCGACCACGGCAAGGATCAGGCGAAAATCCCCCTGCTCTCGCCCTTCGAGATGGCCAACAAGGATGCGGGGGCTGTCACCGCCGCCCTGCGTAAATCGGCCTATGCCGACGAGTTCAAGGCAAACTTCGGCAACGATGTCTTCGACCGCCCGGGCGACGCCTTCGACGCCGCCGCCGAGGCGCTCGGCACGTTCGAGCAGAGCGCCGCCGATTTCTACCCCTATTCCAGCCGCTACGACGCCTTCCTCGCCGGCAAGGCGACATTGTCGGCGCAGGAACGGCGCGGCCGCGCCCTGTTCGAGGACGAGGCGAAAGGCAATTGCGCCTCCTGCCACCTCAGCGAACCCGCCAATGACGGCGAGCCGCCGCAGTTCACCGACTTCGGCCTAATCGCCATCGCCGTGCCGCGCAATCCGGCCATCCCGGCCAACGCCGACCCCGCCTATGCCGATCTCGGCCTGTGCGGCCCGCTGCGCACCGATTTTCACGGCCGCACCGGCTATTGCGGCCTGTTCAAGACACCGACGCTGCGCAACGTCGCGCTGCGCAAGAGTTTCTTCCACAACGGCTACTTCCACACGCTGCGCGACGCCGTCGCCTTCTACGCCAGCCGCGACACCGACCCCGGCCACTGGTATCCCAGGAATGCAGACGGCATGGTGAGGCAATACGACGATTTGCCAAAGGCTTACTGGGGAAATCTCAACCAAGACCCACCCTTCAACGGCAAGAAACCCGGCGACAAGCCGGCGCTCAACGACACCGAGATCGACGACATCGTGGCGTTTCTGCAGACGCTGACGGATGCGGATCAGACGGCGAAGCGGTCGCGGTGAACTGGGAAGCCCCGCCATAGTGGGTCGCTGGTTGACTGGCGACTAGCCGAATCCCTCCCTCGCTTCGGCATCCTAGGGCGGAGCAAGGAGCGAAGCGACGCGGCGCAGACCCTAGGATCCATGCCGCGACGCTTGCGACGGATAAAAACGGTGCCGAACCTGGCTCCAAACTCCGACGAAACGCCATCAAACCGCTACCAACCTGTTCCGCGAAACAGCTCGAACCATTCCGGATTGGTCTTCTCGATTAGTTCGATCTTCCATTGTCGCGACCAGCGCTTCAGCGATTTCTCGCGTTGAATGGCGTCACGAATGTCGAAATATTCCTCGTACCAGACCAACCGCTGCACACCGTAGCGCCTGGTGAAGCGCGAACCTTCGCCGGATTTGTGCTCCGGCATGCGGCGACCGAGATCGTTGGTGACACCGATGTAGATGGTGCCGCCCTTCTGGCTCGCGGTCATGTAAACATAGCCGGTCATGCGTTGACGGTAACCGCCAACCCATCCGGGGACTATCCTCGTTCGCCGTATTTTTTCGGCCCACGTCGCGGCATGGATCCTAGGGTCTGCGCCGCGTCGCTTCGCTCCTTGCTACGCCCTAGGATGACGAAGGGAGGGAGGGCTTCGGCTAGACTAATCCGAGAGGTATCGGACTGAAGCCAGCCGCCTCTCACAGCGCCCGGATGACGCCCCCATCCACCCGGATATTCTGCCCGGTGATGTACCCGGCCCCTTCCGAAGCCAAAAAAGCAATGGTCGCGGCGATCTCCTCGCTCGTCCCGTAGCGTTGCATCGGCACGTTGTCGCGGCGCTCTTCGGTGGCGGGCAGGCTGTCGATCCAGCCGGGCAGCACATTGTTCATGCGCACATTGTCGGCCGCATAGGTGTTGGCGAAAATCTTGGCGTAGGCGGCAAGGCCGGCCCGGAACACGGCCGAGGTCGGGAACATCGCGCTCGGCTCGGCCACCCAGGCCGTCGAGATGTTGATGATGGCGCCGCCCTTCTGCTTGACCATCTGCGGCGCCATGATGCGCACCGGCCGGATGACATTCATCAGGTAGACATCCATGCCGGTGTGCCACTGCTCGTCCGTGATCTCCAGGATCGGCGCGCGCGGCCCATGGCCGCCGCTGTTGACCAGCACGTCGATGCGGCCATAGCGCTCCAACGTGAGGTCGGCGAGACGCTGCAGGTCGTCGTTCGACTGGTTGGAGCCGGTGACGCCGAGCCCGCCAAGCTCCTTGGCCAGCGCCTCGCCCTTGCCGGACGAAGACAGGATCGCCACCTTGAACCCATCCGCCGCCAGGCGCTTTGCCGCCGCCGCGCCCATGCCGCTGCCGCCGGCCACGATGACGGCTGTCTTTTCTACACTCATCGGATTTCCTTTTCAGATTGGCGAGAGCCACGGTTTCAGCGGTCCCTATAGCCGGTTTCGCCGCGCGGTTCGAACGAGAAAGCCTGAATCGAGCTGCAGAAAACTTGCGCGGTGAGCCGCGCCCTACCCCTCCACCGTCTCCAGCACGGAGAGCAGCGTGCCTTCCATGTCGGGCTCGTCGCCGGAGCAGACGCACAGCATTTCGGCGTCGCCCTCGCCCACCGAGAGATAGGCATGGTCCATGGTGGAATCGATGTAGACGCTCTCGCCCGCTTTCAGCCGCACCGGCGCGTATTGGTCGGTGTGCAATTCGATCTCGCCCTTGAGCACGATCAGGAACTCCTCGCCGGCATGCCGGGTCAGCGGACCGAACTCTTCCGGCGTGCGGGCGCGTGCATAGGCGTGGATCGGCACCATGCGCTTGCGCACGAGATCGGTGGCGAGATACCGGTAGTCGTAGTTGCGGGTCAGCTGGCGCAGTGTGTTGGACTGCGAGGTCACCGAACGGCGGGTGCGCGCCGCCGGCTGCTTGCGGTCGCCGCTGAGCAGCTCCGTCACATGGATGCCGAGCCCTTCGCAGATCTGTAAAAGCTTGTCGTAGCTCAGCGACATCTGGTCGTTCTCGACCTTGGACAACGTCGACACCGCGACGCCGGTGAGAGAGCTGACCTCCTGCAAGGTCCAGCCATGTCTTTTTCTCAGGGCACGCAGACAATCACCGAGATTCGGTTGCTCCGACATTGTCAGCTCCATGAAGCGGCGGCACGTCACTACCGCGGGGTTCACCCTAGGTAGTCGAACTCGAGCGGGCCATCAACAACATCAATGATTTTCTTATACGCTAAATATTGACTGGATACGAAATTATTTTTACGACTGATGGATGCAGTCGGATTCTCCCACCAAGATCATCGTCATCGGCGGCGGCATCGCCGGTCTCTCCCTTGCCGCCGAGGTGGCGGACTGGGCCGATGTCACCGTCATCGAGCGCGAACCGCATCTCGGCTACCACGCCAGCGGCCGCTCCGCCGCTCTGTTCACCGAGACCTATGGCAACCGGCTGGTGCGCGGGCTGACGCTGGCCAGCCGGCAGGCGATTGTCGAGGGCGGTTTCGTCGCCCATCGGCGTGGCGCGCTGCACGTCGGCTGGGTCGGCGACGATGCCGCCATCGACCGGCTGGCTCATGAATTGCAGGCGCTGGTGCCGAGCGTACGCCGTCTGTCGGCGGCCGAGCTCCACGGGCTGGTTCCGGTCATTGCCAGGCAAACCACCTGCGGCGGCGTCTATGAGCCGGACGCGGTGGATGTCGACACCGGCAAGATGCTGGGGTCCAGCGCCTCGTCGCTCAAGGCCCGCGGCGGCATCATCCGCACCGGCGAGGAGGTCCGCGCCATATCACGCGACGGCCGCGCTTTTCGGGTTGAAACGAGCGCCGGCGTCTACTCGGCCGACATCGTGGTCAACGCCGCCGGCGCCTGGGTCGATGTCGTCGCCGGGATGGCGGGGCTGCCGGGCCTCGGCTTCCAGCCCAAACGGCGCACCGCCTTCCTGTTCGATCCGCCCGCCGGGATGGATATCGCCGGCTGGCCGCTGGTGGTCGACCTGCACGAGCAGTTCTACTTCAAGCCCGATGCCGGCAGGCTGATCGGTTCCCTCGCCGACGAGACGGATTCCGAACCTTGCGACGCCTGGCCGGAAGACCTCGACGTCGCCATCGCCGTCGACCGCATCGAACAGGCGACGTCGATGCGCATAGGCCGTCCGTCGACACCATGGGCGGGCCTGCGCACCTTCGCGCCCGACCGCACGCCGGTCGCCGGCTTCGACCCGCGCCTGCCCGGCTTCTTCTGGCTCGGCGGCCAGGGCGGCTACGGTTTCCAGGTTTCGCTGACCTTGGCCAGGCTGAGCGCGGCGCTGCTGCGCGGGCAGTCCATCCCGGGGGATGTCACGGCGCTCGGCGTCACCGCCGGGGCGCTGGCGCCTGATCGCTTTCTTGTCCCGGCGGCGACCCCATGAATTTCAGCCCTTCCCTCAACCCGTAAAGTGTCATCAGGAGCGTTTGCGATGAAATCCACCGTTCTGCGCACAGTGCTTGCCCCGTCCCTTCTGGCCACGTCTCTTCTGGCCACGTCCCTGCTGGCCTCATCCGTCCTTCTCGGCGGACAGGCCTTTGCCAAGACACTGGTCTATTGCTCGGAAGCCAACCCCGAGACCTTCAACCCGGCGATCGGCATCGCCGATTCCACCATGGACGCCGCCGCCAAGACGATCTTCAACCGGCTGGTTGAGTTCAAGCCGGGCACGACTGAGGTCGGGCCGGCGCTCGCCGAAAGCTGGGATGTCTCGTCGGATGGCAAGACCTACACCTTCCATCTCAGGCACGGCGTGAAGTTTCAGTCGAACGAACATTTTTCGCCCTCGCGCGACTTCGATGCCGACGACGTGCTCTACACTTTCAACCGCCAGCGCGACGCCAACAATCCCTACCACAAGCTCGGCGGCGGCTCTTACGAGTACTTCAACGCGTTGGGCATGGGCACGCTGATCGACAGAATAGACAAGGTCGACGACTACACGGTGCGCTTCACGCTGACGGCAGCCAATGTCACCTTCCTGGCCGGGCTGGCGCTCGACTATCTCTCGATCCTGTCGCTGGAGCAGACGCAAAGGATGGTCGCGGCCGGCACGCCGGAGCTGATCGACAGCATGCCGGTCGGCACCGGGCCTTTCGTGCTTCAGGCCTACGTGCCCGACAGCCAGGTCCGCTACGCCGCCAACAAGGATTACTGGCGCGGTGCGCCGAAGATCGACACGCTGGTCTTCGCCGTCACGCCCGAGCCGACCACTCGCGTCGAGCGCATCAAGGCCAATGAATGCCAGGTCGCCGCACCGCCGCCGCCAAGTGCTGTCGCCGACCTGCGCGGCGATCCCGACATCACGGTTCTCGACCTCAAGGGCCAGAACATCGGCATCCTCGGCTTCAATGTCGAGCACCAGCCGCTGGGCGACGTGCGCGTGCGCACGGCACTGGCCAAGGCCATCGACCGCAAGGCGATCGTCGATGCCGTCTACGCCGGCGCCGGCACGGTGGCCGGCAGCGTCGTGCCGCCGGCGCAGCTCGGCGCCGTCACCGATGCCGGCATCGACTATGATCCCGATGGGGCGAAGAAACTGCTGAAGGAAGCCGGCCACGAAAGCGGCCTCAAGGTCAGCCTGTGGGCGATGCCGGTGTCGCGCCCCTATAACCCCAACGCCAAGCGCATGGCCGAGATGATCCAGGCGGACTGGGCCAAGGTCGGCGTGCGCTCGGAGATCGTCAGCTTCGAATGGGGCGAATATCTCAAGCGCACCGCGGCGGGCGAACAGGACACCTTCCTGCTCGGCGGCAGCAGCGACAATGGCGACCCCGACAACATGCTGAGCTATCTCCTCTCCTGCGATGGCGTGAAAGGCGGCTCCAACCGCTCGCGCTGGTGCGATAGGGATTTCGAGAAACTGCTTGACGATGGCCGCGTCGCCGCCGACCCCAAGGAGCGCGCGGCGATCTATGGGAAGGCGCAAGCGATCCTGAAGGCCGAGGTGCCGGTGGCGCCGATCGCCCATTCGATGGTGGCGATCCCGATCCGCAAAAGCGTGCTCAACTACGTGCTCGACCCCTTCGGCCGGCAGAATTTCGCCGCCGTCGATATGGCGGAGTAGGGCTGGGCTGCCCTTCCCTTCTCTTCTCTTCTCCCCTTGCGGGGTGAGAGCCCGGTTTGCCGGAGGCAAATTGAAAGGTCCAGTGGACCTTTCAAAGGGCTGGAACGCCCGGAGCCATAGCGAAGGGCCGTGAGGATGAAAGAAACTCCCTTTCGCTTGTGGAGAAGAAACGATCTCGGTCGGATGAGGGGTGTTCCAGGGAACGCCAACGCCCCACTCCGCTGGAACACCCCTCAACCGTCTCGGCGCTGCGCGCCGATCCACCGCCCTGGGCGAGTCACGGGCCTCGCCCGCCCTTCGGGCCCCACAAGGGGAGAAGGAAAAAGGAAAGCGAGACCATCATGCCAAAAAACCTGACCTCCCTCCTAAACAGCTACCTTGCCGACGGCGCGGTGGGTGCCTCGCTGGCCTACGCCAAGGGTGACTCAACGCCGACCGCCCTTACCGCCGGCCTCGCCGACCGCGCGCATGGCACATCGGTCACGCCAGACCAGCTGTTCAAGATCGGCAGCTGCACCAAGACCTTCGTCGCCGCCGCCCTGGTCAAGCTCGCCGAGACCGGCAAGCTCGATCTCGGCGCGCCGATCTCATCCTGGTTCCCGGACCTGCCGGGCGCCGGCGATATTTCAGTGCGCCAGTTGATCAACCACCGCAGCGGCCTGCCGGAGTTCGAATACTACATTCCGATGGACCCGGGCCGGCAGTGGACGCCGCGGCAGCTGGTCGACATCGCCTTTGCCTCCGACGAGCAGAAGGCGCCGGGCGGGCCAGCCGTCTACAACAACACCGGCTATGTCCTGGCCGGCATGGTGATCGAGGCCCTCACCGGCCAGCCGCTGGGCGCCTATGTCAGAAGCGCGATCCTCGAGCGGCTCGGCCTGAAGAACACCTGGTCGCCGGCGACCGAAGCGTTTCCGGAAAAGTCGATGGTGCGCGGCTATTACCACCGGCCGCCGCCGGCGCCGAACGCGCCCACCGACATCGCCTCGGGCGGCGAGATGTGGCGCATGGACGGCGTGCTGCCCTATTCCGACGAGCTGCAGGACTCGTCCGACTCCTTCCCGTTCGGCGCCGCCTATGGCTGCGGCGACATGGTATCGACGCCATCCGACATGGTGGGTTTCATGCGCGGCCTGTTTTCTGGGCAGCTGTTGTCACCGCCGTTCTTCGCCGAGATGTTCGAACACCGCGTGCCGGCGAGCTTTCCAGGCACCCGCATGCGCGAGGCCGGCGCGGGCATGTTCCAGAGCGCCTATGCCGACCGCGCCTTCTACGGCCACCAGGGCAGCATTCCGGGTTATGTCGCCGTCATGCTGCACGATCCCGAGACGGACCTCACCATCGCCATGACCAGCAATGTCGGTTCCGGCAACCGCCTCTCCTTCCAGGCCAGTGGCCTGCACCCGGTGGTCGACCAGGCGATCCGCATCATCCTCGACTGACCGCGTTCAGCCGCCCTGCCCGGACGATGGATCGGGCAGGCCCGGCAGCATCTGGCTCAGCACCCGGTCGCGAAGGAAGACGTGATGGAAAATGGCAGCGGCCGCGTGCAGGCCAGCGAGCCACATCATGATATCGCCGAGCGTGCCGTGGATCTCCGCCAGCGGCGCGCCCCAGGTGCCGGAAAACGGACCGATCGCGCCCAACCCATAGACGGTGACCGGGTGGCCGCCGAACAAGGCGCCGACCATGGCTGTCGCCGGAACCGCGAACAGCAGCGCATAGAGCGCCCAATGCGTTGCCTTCGAGGCGACCTCCATCCAGGCAGGCATGGCCGGCGCCTCGGGAATGCGATCGAACCGGCGCCAGACCAGGCGAATGACCAGCAAGCAGAAAACGGTAAAGCCGAGCGACTCGTGCAGCAGCAGCGTGGGCGCCCTGGCCGCTGAATAGACCCGCTCCGGAGGGCCACCCGCCGAGACCAGGAATGCAATGAGCACCAGCAGTGCCGTCAGCCAATGAAATGCCTGGGCGAGGCGTCCATAGCGGGTTGTCGTGCCGGACAGCGACATGCGAGAGCTCCGAAACAGTTGGACATCTCCCCTCGCCCTCGAATGTGGCCTTATTTCAGCTGTTCGTCAGGCGACATGGGTTTGCTGCGCGAATGGCGGGCATCACCGAGTTCGCCGGCGGCGCGGCCTGACAAGGTTCAGCTCATACTCGTGGAGCGGAAGTTCGCGGCGGCCGCGGCCACGATCTCGGCATTGTCCCTCGCCACCGTTCCATCGCTCAGCGTATTGCCGTCCTCCAGCCCGACCCGTGTCGACCAGCGCTTTTGCCGGGCAAGATCCACGAACGGCCAGACTGTGCCGTCGACGCCGTGCAGCAGGATCTGCCGCCGCACGCCCGCGCGTTCGAGCACGGAGGCGATGCCGCGCGCCTCGTCGAGGGCTGTAGGCAGGTCCGGTATGTCGATCTCGATCAGGATGCGCAGCACCCTGCTATGATCGGCAAGCGCCACGAAGCGCTCCGCATCATCCGTCGTGGCAAGCCCCGCCTCGATGCCGATGCCCTGTTTACGCAACAGTTCCATCACCTCGGGTGCGTCGGGCTCCGAGAGATTGACCGAGGCATAGTCGGGCAGCTCGCGCCAGGCCGCGATCGCCGCGCGGGTCCGCGCCACATCGTTCTCGATCCATGCGCCGGTCGACACACCGATCAATGTACCCGGACAGGCCTGGCGCACGGCAAGCACCGTCATATCCACCGCCGCCAGGCTTTCGCGCCCGTCGGCGCCGCGCGGATGAATGTGCAGTTCGGCGGCACCCGCGGCGACGCAGGAAGCCGCATCGCCGGCCATCGCTTGCGCCGTCAGCGGCAGCCTGGGATGGAAATCGCGCGGGCGCGCGCCGTTGATGCAGGCCTGGACGATCATCGATTTCACCTCGGACAAAAGAGCGCAGTCTAATGCATGGGACAATGACTTGCATAAAATCAGAAGTTGTAGGCGCGCCGCCAGACCGCGCAAGGCCGCGGCGCCGCCACTCCTGACACGACGTGCCGCCGCCAGCCGCGAGGCATCCGCCGGCATTTGAATAAAAGGCGCTTGTGGATATTTACCTCAAATTGCGCCAGGCCGGCCAAGATACATTAGGGCGGTATCATGGAGGGACCATTGACCAGTGATTTTTCAGCCGCCCGTCTTCATCTCGAACGCGCCTACCACTATCTGCGCGGCAATGACGAGACGAGCCGTTCGACATGCGAGGCCCTCGATCTGTTGATCGAGACGGTGGCGGAAGCACAGCATAGGAAGCCGGAACCCGGGGTGCTGGAATTTCCCCGAGCGGCGGCGCGCCGACACGGCTGAACAAAACCCGCCGCGCTGAGCGGATTCGGGCTACGCGCATCAAGTCTTCACGAATGTCGTTATCCAGGCCGCTTTCGGCGACATGCGAGTTGTCCGTCAGGACGCCTTGCGACTCGATGCGCCGCCCGCCATTTGCCCCGCGCGCGCCACGATCCGCTCCAGCGGTTCGGGCCGGTGCAGCAGGAAGCCCTGGCCGAACTCGACGCCCATATCGCCCAGCATGGCCACTGTGTCCTGCCGCTCGATCTTCTCGGCCACGACGGCGCAACCGAGGCTGCGGGCAATGCTGGCGATGGCCAGCACGATCTCGCGGTCGAAGCGGCTTTCCGTGACGTGCTCGATGAACGAGCCGTCGATCTTGATGGCATCGACCGGAAAGCGCCTGAGATATTCGAACGAGCTCATGCCGGCGCCGAAATCGTCGAGGCTGACCTTGCAGCGCCGCTCGCGCGCCTTGCGCACGAAGGTTTCGGCGGCATCGAAATTGGTGACGGCGGCGGTTTCGGTGATCTCGAAGCCGATGCCCGAATGCGGCGCCCCGGTTTCCTCGATGATGCTGTCGACGAAGTCCCACAGCCCGGGATCGCTCAGCGTCTGCGCCGACAGGTTGAAGCCGAGCGTGATCGCGCCGGATTTCATCGCCGCGCCGTGCCGCGACAGCGCGGTGCGGATGATCCAGCGGTCGAGCCGGGCGGCAACGCCGAAGCGCTCCGCCGCCGGTATGAATTCGCCGGGCGGGATCAGCCGGCCGGTCTTTCCGTCAAGCCGCGCCAGCACCTCGACATGGCGGCTCTCTTCCCAGGGCCTGCCTAGCTGGTGGATCTCCTGGCCGAACAGTTTCAGCCTGCCGTCGTCCATGGCGTCGACCGTGTCGGCGGCGAGCCGTGCGGCATTGAGGCCGCCCGAACCGGAGACGGCATCGGTCGAAAACAGCGCGAAGCG
The DNA here is from genome assembly GCF_006442215.1 of Mesorhizobium sp. B2-3-11. Taxonomy (NCBI): domain Bacteria; kingdom Pseudomonadati; phylum Pseudomonadota; class Alphaproteobacteria; order Hyphomicrobiales; family Phyllobacteriaceae; genus Mesorhizobium; species Mesorhizobium sp. B2-3-11. The sequence continues at coordinate 91,624 of NZ_VFVS01000006.1, forward strand.
ATCGCGCCCGGCGGCCTTGGCCGCGTAGCAGGCATCGTCGGCGCAGGCCAGGGCGTCGGCAACCGTGGTGACACGGTCGCGGACGATGGCGATGCCGATGCTGGCCGCCAGCTGGCGTGACGTCGCGGCAAGGCCGAGATCGGCGTCGCGCACGGCCGCCAGGATGGCGCCGGCCAGCTGTTCGGCTTGCACGGCATCGCAATCGGGCACCATCAGCGCGAACTCGTCGCCGCCGAGCCGCGCCGCGTGCGCCGACGGCGGCAAGCAACGGCCAATACCCGCCGCGACGCTCTTCAGCGCCAGATCGCCCGCGGCATGGCCGGCGAAATCGTTGAGCGCCTTGAAGTAGTCGAGATCGATGTAGAACACCGCCAGAGACGCGCCGGTGGCGATTTGGCCGGCGAGCAGCCTGTCGAAAGCGGTGCGATTCCACAGTCCGGTCAATGCGTCGTGACGGGCGGCGAAGGCCAGTTCCTGTTCGCGCACCTTGTCCTCGGTGATGTCGCGCACCGTGCCGAGAACCAGGCCGGCCGCGCCCGCCGCGGCGACGAAGCGCAGCAGCGATTCGACATGGCGGATCTGGCCGTCGCGCTTGATAATGCGGTATTGCGCGGCGATGACGCCGTCGGTTTCCAACGGCACCCTGTGCGCGCGTTCGGCGGCGTCCTTGTCGTCGGGATGCAGGTAGCTGTGCCAGAGATCGGCCGTCACCTCATCGGTCACGGCGACGAGGCCGAATATCTCCCTTGTGCGCGCGTCCCAATAGCTCTTGTTGGTGGCGATGTCGTAGTGCCAGATGCCGCTGCCGCTGGCGGCGAGCGCCAGGCGAAAGCGGATATTGACCTGTTCGAGCGCGGCTTCGGCCGCCTTCTGCTTCGAGATGTCGGTCTGCACGCCCATCAGCCTGAGCGGCTTGCCGTCGGCGTCGCGCTCGACGATGCCGCCGCGGTCGAGCACCCATATCCAATGGCCCTGCTTGTGCTTGAGCCTGAGTTCGGTCTCGATAGCGTCGGTCAGCCCGGCAATGTGGCGGTCGCCGCTGGCCTGCGCCCGTTCCCGGTCGTCGGGATGGGTCAGTTGCAGCCACAGGTCGCTGGTATTGGCGAGTTCGCCCTCCTCGTACCCCAGCATCCGCGCCCAGGTCGCCGAATAGAAGCAGTCGCCGGTGCGAAGATTCCAATCCCAGACGCCAAGATCGGCGCTCTCCAGGGCCTTGGCCCAGAACGCTCCGTTGCGACTTTTCTTGCCGTGACCCGCCATCGTCCGTTTCGCCTGCTCCACCCCACCCGCAATCTGCGGCAAAACCAGAGAAGAAACAGTTACCGGGCAGCGGAGGGGTCGGAATGTCAGACAAACGATGCCCTCTTCGACCGCGGCGGAGGCGCGGCAGCGTTTCCGGCGGAACAGGCAATCATCGACACTGCCGCATTTCATCGACGTCTTCGTGAACAATTCCTTGAGGAAAATGGAAGAATTATATCCGTCAGATGCTTGAAAGAGCCTTCCTCCAAGGTGTAACCGGGCGGTAATACTTCGCGTTATAGACAAGATTCGGAAAACCTGGGCAACTGGCGGGATGTCTTCGATGAGTGCGTACACCGGGCACAGGGACGGCGATGGCCGCACCCTTGCCGTTCCTGACCTGGACATCGCGACCACCAGGAGCGGCTGGCTGCTGACGGCCATGTGCCTGGCCTACGCCCTGGCCGCGCTTTGCGTCGCGCCGGACCGGTACCTGCACCTGGCCCAATCCTACGTCCAGCCGTTCGCTTTCTTCCTGCCCGCGCTGTTTGCTGCTGGCCTCGGCCTGGTGGCGCTGACATTCTCCAGGCAAAACCCAACCAGGTTCATGCTCGACACGATCAGGCAGCGCTGGCTGGGCGCCGCACCGGTGATCCTGCTGTCCTTTCTCGGTATTACAGCCTTCACCACCTTCAAGATCTCCATCCCGGACTTCGTGCCATTCTACGCCGACGGCATGCTGGCGGAACTTGATCTTGGGTTGCATGGCGCCGACCCCTGGGCATGGGCGCACAGCGTCGTTCCCGAATCCGTCTCGGCCGTCGTTTTCTTGGGCTACGGATACGGTTGGCACGTGCAATGGTTCGGCACTTTGCTGTTCGTCGCCTTCTGGAACAACCCGGCAGGGCGTCTGCGTTATCTCTGGGCGCTGGCGCTGACCACGATCGTGTGCGGCACGGTCCTGGCCACGTTGTTGTCGTTCACGGGTCCGATATTCCACGACCAGTTCTATGGCGGCGACCGATTTGGCGCATTGCGGGATGCTCTGGCGCACAACAGCTATGCCGCGCCGGTTCATACCTATGCCAACTATCTGCTTGCCGCCTTCGAAAGCAAACGGCCGGAACTTGGCGGCGGCATTTCCGCCATGCCAAGCATGCATGTCGCCTTCGCCACGCTCAACGCGTTCTTTCTGAGCGGTTTCGGTCGCCGGTGGGCGTTTGCCGGCTGGTCCTTCGCGGCGTTTATCCTGTTCGGTTCGGTCTATACCGGCTGGCACTATGCCGTGGACGGCTACCTTTCCGTCCTTGTCGTGTCCGTGCTGTGGTACCTGGCCGGACGTTTCGTTCTGCCGCGGGCGAGCCGGGACAGCGCCGGGATGGAACTGCCGCTGCCCGAAACGGCATCGCGATGATCAGCCTGTCTGGCTTCGTCCAAGGCAGCAAGAGCCGTCTGCTACGCCCGCATCGCTGATTTCATGGGGTCGACAGGAACTTTCGGACAACGGCCAGGCGGCATTGGCGCCGCCTGGCCGTGCCGGTTACTGGCTCGGCGCCATCGCGTGCTCGCATGACACTTTCGGGTTCATGTCGGCGAACGTGCCGGTCGGGTTGCCTTTCCAGGCCCAGACATGCAGCTCGTAGAATTCACCCAGGCCATAGCGGTTGGGCGCGCTGTTGAAGTTGAACAGCTGTCCCTCGAGCGAAGCCGGCCCCTTGGAGGCGATGTATTCAACCGCCACCAGCCTCAGCGTGCCGTCGGCCATCGGCTCGTACATCACCGCTTCGGGACGGGCGATGTCGATCTTGTCGTCCTTCAGATACCCGCCATTGACATAGTGGATGCCCATGGCGCCGCCGGTGATGCCGCTGGCGCAGGGAATAGGCGCATAGCCTTCCGCCGTCGCGGCGTTGACGTCGAGAAACCGGCTGTTGGCGGCTCGCACCTTCTCGGCCAGCGGACTGGCATCCGGCGCGCCCGCCGCCGCTTCCTGATGCGCCTGGGCAAAGGTCGTGCAGACGGCCAGCATGGCCCCCGCCATGAGAAGCCCGTTGCGAAAGTTTGATTTCATATCCATTCCATTCCTGTTGAAAAAGCACGGCTGGCCGGCCGCCGGCAATACGGCGGCGCGACGGGCAAGCGCCGTGTCTGTTGCTGCTTGGAGATCCCGAAAACGACGCGGCGAATGCCGGTCATCCTTTCGGCAGATACGGGATCGTTCCTGCCAGATCGGTGTCGTCGATCAGCTGGAAACGGCTGTCGCTGCCGTCCTGGCGGGCCGAAACGAAGGGCGCGTAGGCCGGATCGTTGGTGAAGGCGCGCGCCGCCGCTTCCGACGGGAACGCCATTAGGGCGATCAGCGTGGTGTCGAGCGGCTTGCCTTCGAGCGTCTTCACATTGCCGCTGCGCGACAGATATTTGCCGCCATGCTTGTGGACGAGGTCGTGCACCGAGGCGGCATAGGCCGGGACCCATTTCGGATCTCTCATCTTGATGTCGGCGATAACGTAAGCAGTCATTGTGGTCTCCTGGTTGCGGCGCACAGGGGTATCCCGTGCACCGGCCAAAGGGCTCGCATGGCAAGGCCCGCGCCAGCCAGTCCGCGATCTGTACTGGGCCGGTACAGTTTCTGTACTCGCCGCCTCAATCGCGAAGGGCTAATGTTCTCCCAAGGTTCGAGGGAGAGGCACAGCCATGACCCAGCACGGATACAAACAGTTCTGCCCGCTATCGATGGCCGCCGAGGTGCTGTGCACCCGCTGGACGATGGTGCTGATGCGCGAGCTCGTGGCGGGGTCGACCCGCTTCAACGACCTGCGCCGCGGCGTGCCGAAAATGTCGCCGACCCTTCTGTCGCAACGGCTGAAGGAGCTTGAGCTGGCGGGGATCGTCGAGCGCAAGGAGGTCCAGGGAGAAAAAGGGATTTTCGATTACCGGCTGACCGAGGCCGGCCGCGATCTGCGTCCGGTCGTCGAGGCGATGGGCTTCTGGGGCCAGAAATGGGTCGAATCCAGGCTGTCCCTGAAGAACCTCGATCCGTCGCTGCTGATGTGGGACATGCGGCGCAACCTGAACCCCTCGCCGCTGCCCGAGGGACGCACGGTGATACAATTTCTGTATCAGGAACTCCCCGCCTCCAAACGCTCCTGGTGGCTGATCGTCGAAAAGCACGGTGAAGTCGACCTGTGCTGGTACGATCCGGGCTTCGACGTAGACCTCTATGTCTCGACCGACCTGCACACGATGACGGCGATCTGGATGGGAGTGCTCACCGTCGAAAAGGCCGGCGCGAAGGTCGTCCTGACCGGCGACCAGGCCATCGGCAGGAAGATGCAGACCTGGCTCGGGCTCAGCCCGTTCGCGGTGGAGCCCAAACGCGCGGCGTAGGAGCCGGTCCTGTCGGCAAGCGCATGGAGAGCTTAGGCGCGCTTGCCGCCCTTTTCATTCGCGAGGTGATAGGGTTGCACGAGGATTTCGGCGGGAATGTTCCATTCCTTGTTCAGTTTGAAGATCATGTCGAGGGTAAGGGCGCGCCTTCTGTTCAGCACCTCGGTCGCCCGAGGCGACGATCCGATCACCTCGGCCAAAGCCTTTCGCGGCAGGTTGAACAATTGCATGTGCGAATGAATGGCTTCCACGGGATCGGGTGCTTGAATTGGATAGTGCTTATCCTCATAAGCCTCGATCAGAGTTGCGAGAACGTCGAAGCGATCACCGTCGGGTGAGCCGATCTCCGGCTCATTCTCGAAGTATTTGGTGATTTCGGCGATCGCCCAATCGTAATCGGCTTCGGTCTTAACAGGTCGGATGTTCTCCATCACACCTTCTCCGGATCAATTTTGTCATACTCTTTATGTGTCCCGACGAATTTGATCAGGACCCGGTGAAATTTGTAGGCGACGTGGACGATCAACCGGTACTTGTTGCCGCCAATGTCAAAAATGACGCGGTTGTCCCCCACGAAATCGACGGTCGTTCCGAATGCATCCTTGATGTCGGCCGGAGTCTTCCAATCGGCACTTCCGACAGCAATATACCAGGCTGTCAAAGGCGCTTCGGCCTGATGGTGCTTGGCCCAAAAGTCCTTCAGCGCTTTCTTGGCGATGATTTGCACGGCTCCCAATATAGCGAATTCCCAAATCGGGAACAAGGGAAATTCCCAATTTGGGAAGAGCTGCGCCTAGATACGACATTTTGACCTCAATCACGCTGCCCCTCCGGCAGTTGTCAGGAAACGGGTGGCGAGGCCGGCTTTTGGCGGCTTCAATGGACTATGTTCATCACCCTGGCCAAACATCTGCAACCCGCGCCGCTGCCGGTGGCCCACGATCCGCGCTGGGCGCGCATCGCGGCACGCGACAAGTCGGCCGACGGCGCATTCTGGTATTCGGTGGCGACGACCGGCGTCTATTGCCGGCCGTCCTGTCCGTCGCGGCGCGCCAACCCCGCCAATATCCAATTGCACGACACTTTACAGGCGGCGAAGGCGACAGGCTTTCGCCCATGCCGGCGCTGCAATCCGGACGGCCCTTCGCTCGAGGCCGCCAACGCCGCGATGGTCGCCGATGCCTGCCGCAGGATCGAGGCGAGCGAGGCGGAACCGTCGCTCGCCGAACTGGCTGATGCCGCCGGCCGCAGCCCCGGCTATTTCCACCGCGTTTTCAAGGCAGTCACCGGGCTGACGCCGAAAGACTATGCAGCGGCCCAGCGTGCCGCCCGGGTCCGCCAGGGCCTGGAAGATGGCGCCAGCGTGACATCGGCGATCTACGATGCCGGCTTCAATTCGTCCGGGCGTTTCTACGAAAAATCGACCGGCATGCTCGGCATGACGCCGACGCGCTACCGTGCCGGCGGCGCCACTGAGGAGATCCGTTTCGCAGTCGGCGAAACGTCACTGGGCACCATCCTGGTCGCCTCGAGCCGCAACGGCGTCGCCTCGATCCTGCTTGGCCAGGATCCCGACGCGCTGGTGCGCGACCTGCAGGACCGTTTCCCCAAGGCACGGCTGGTCGGCGGCGACAGCGACTACGAGGCGCTCGTCGCCCGCGTCGTCGGCTTCGTCGAGGCGCCGGCGCTCGGTCTCGACCTGCCGCTCGACGTGCGCGGCACCGCGTTCCAGCAGCGCGTCTGGCAAGCCTTGCGGGACATCCCGGCCGGCCGCACCGTCTCCTACGCCGAGATCGCGCGGCGTATCGGCGCGCCGAAGGCGACCCGCGCAATCGCCGCCGCTTGTGCGGCCAACACCCTTGCGGTCGCTATTCCCTGCCACCGCGTGATCAGGAAGAACGGCACCCTGTCGGGCTATGCCTGGGGCGCGGAGCGCAAACGCGCGCTGCTCGACCGCGAAGCCGGCCGGCCTTCGCGGGCTTGACGAGGATTCGGCAATGCGCGCGATGGCCAGGTCTGCCACCACCGGTGCGAACAGCCAGATCGCTAACGGCGCTGCCGTCAGTAGAGAGGACGCGAAGACGCTGGTGATGGCCGCCATGGGAGAGCTGGTCGAGGATGGCAAGGCCGAGTGGGGCCGCACGGCGAGCGGTGAGTTCGAGCTGCGGTTGATATCAGGCGAAGTGTTCGTGCTCGGCGAAGTGTCCGTCACGCGTGTCGCTTAGATACACTTAGCGCTCTACTCGGCGGTCGTGGTGAGCGCTCGTGAGCTGAGACTTCAATTTGAAAGCAAGCATCGGAGTGAGCGGCAGCGGCCAGATCGCTAGGGTGCAGGCACAACAAGGAGTGAAGGCAATGAACCACATGCAAACCCATATGCCGGCGACAGCCGCCGGCGTAGCCCTCGACACCATCACCTATGCCATCGGCCAGTGCGCGCTTGGAAACATCCTCGTGGCGCGCAGCCCCGTAGGCGTCCGCGCCATCCTCATCGGCGCCGACGCCGGCACGTTGCGGCAGGATCTCGCCAACCGCTTCCCCGCCAGGGTGCTGCTCGAAGACGCGGCCGGCCTGCGCGACGATCTCGCGGCGACAATTCGCTTTATCGAAACGCCCGGAGCCGGTCTCGATCTGCCGCTCGACATGCGTCACGGCACGCCCTTCCAGCAGCGCGTGTGGGCGGTGCTGCGCACGATCCCGTGCGGCGCCACCACCACCTACACCGCCCTTGCCCGGCGCCTTGGCATGCCGGACGGCGCCCGCGCCGTGGCGACGGCCTGTGCCGCCAACGCCATAGCGCTCGGCATTCCCTGCCACCGCGTGCTGCGCGCCGACGGCTCGCTGTCCGGCTACCGCTGGGGGATCGAACGCAAGCGCGCCTTGCTGGAAAGGGAGGCCGCGATATGAACGCCGACGCCAGGGTTGCACCATCGCTGGTCGAAGCCGCCGAGACACGCATGACCGCCTATGACTGGCCGGCACTCACGGCCGAGCTCGACGGCTTCGGCTGCGCGGTGATGGAAAAGCTGCTGTCCCCGCAAGAGTGCCGGCAGCTCGCCGGCCTCTACCCCCAGGAGCAGCATTTCCGCAGCCACATTCACATGGCCAGGCATGGCTTCGGCAAGGGCGAATACCGTTATTTCCGCTATCCCTTGCCCGATCTCATCGGCGGCCTGCGCGGCGCGCTCTATCCAAGGCTGGCCGAGGTCGCCAACCGGTGGAACGAGCGCATGGGGATCGCCATGCGCTACCCCAGCACGCATGCAGCGTTTCTCGAACAGTGCCATGCCGCCGGTCAGGTCAGGCCGACGCCGCTCTTGCTGCAATATGTGCCCGGCGACTTCAACTGCCTGCACCAGGACCTCTACGGCGACCTCGCCTTCCCGCTGCAGGTGGCGATCCTGCTTTCCGAACCGGGCGAGGATTTCACCGGCGGCGAATTCGCGCTGACCGAACAGCGGCCGCGCATGCAGAGCCGGGTCGAGGTGGTGCCCCTGCGCCAGGGCGATGCCGTGGCTTTCGCGGTCCACAACCGGCCGGTGCAGGGCACGAAAGGCAATTACCGCGTCAACCTGCGCCACGGCGTCAGCCGCCTGCGCTCAGGCATGCGCCATACCGTCGGCATCATTTTTCACGATGCGAAATGAGCGCCGGCTCATGCTCCCAATAGGGCGGATCGCCGAAAGCGTCGCGCAGCCATGCGGTAAGCGCGCGCAGTTTGGCGGATCCGCGCCGATCCTCGGGCCAGGCGATATAGATGGTGGCTCCTTCAGGCTCCGCGCCCACATCGACGACCGTCAATCGCTTGTCGGCGATCTCGGTGCGGGTGAAGTAGGCGGGGAGCAGCGCCAGGCCCAGGCCGGCAAGCGCCGCGTCGCGCATCAAAATCCCATTGTTGACGCGCAGCGCGGTTTCCGGGCGGATCGTCACCAGCCGCCGCGAAATCTTGAACTGCCAGTCGGCGGCACCTCGGATGGAATAGATGATGCCCTTGTGCCGTTTCAGGTCTTCGATCGTCCCGGGCCGTCCGAACCGCTCGAGATAGTCCGGCGAAGCCACCAGAGAGCGGCGGCTGGAAGCCAGTTTCTTGACGATGACAGGCCCGTCATCGACGACCGGCCCGTGACGCAGGATGGCGTCATAGCCATTGGCCACTATGCTGACGAAGCGGTCGTCGAGATCGAGCGTCAGTTCGATCCCCGGATGCTTGGCCAGGAAGCCATACAGCGCCGGGCCGAGATGCAGGACGCCGAAACTGGTCGGCGCCGCTATCCTGAGCGGACCGGCAAGTTCGCCCCGGCGCTCGGCGATTTCAGCGCTGGCATCGGCCACTTCCTGCATGATGCGCTTGGCGCGTTCGTAAAAACCGCGCCCCGCCTCGGTGATGGACAATTTGCGCGTCGTGCGGTCGAGCAGCTTCGTGCCGAGGCTGCGCTCAAGTTCCGACAGCCGCTCGCTGACGACCGATTTCGACAGCGCCATGCGCCGGGCCGCTTCGGTGATCGAACCGGATTCCGCGACGGCGACGAAGGCGGCGGCGGATTCGAGCTTCAGCATTGTTCGGCTTTCCCGAATTCACAATCAGGCGACCGTCGCCTAACGAAATCAAGGACATGGTGTCATAGTTGGCGAAGCCGCGATATGGCGGCCACAAACAAAATCTCGTCGGGAGTACAGTATGTTTCGTCGTTTGGTCATCGTCCTTGGTCTGTTGGCAATGAGTGTTCCAGCATCGGCTCGCGTGGTCCCCTTTCCTGCCGGTTTCAAGGCGCGGACGATAGAGACCAACGGCACCAGCCTGCATGTCCGCGTCGGCGGAAAGGGCCCTGCGGTCGTGCTACTGCACGGTTTTGCGGATACGGGAGACATGTGGGGAGCGGCAGCGATAAAGTTGATGAAAGACCACACGGTGATCGTGCCGGACCTGCGCGGCATGGGCCTTTCGGCGCACCCCGACGATGGCTACACCAAGAAGAACCAGGCCGTCGACATCGCCGGCGTGATGGACGCGCTGAAGATCGACAAGGCCGATCTGGTGACGCACGACATCGGCAATATGGTCGGCTACGCGCTTGTCGCCCAGTATCCGAAGCGCATCACCAAATGGGTGGTGATCGACGCGCCGTTGCCCGGTATTGGCGACTGGGAGAAGATCAAGCAAAGCCCACTTCTGTGGCACTTCAACTTCCGCGGCCCCGACATGGAACGGCTGGTCGCGGGCCGCGAGCGCATCTATCTCGACCGCTTCTACAATGAGCTGTCGGCCGATCCCAAGAAGATCGACGAGGCGACGCGCGCCCACTACGCCAAGCTCTACGCCCGGCCGCATGCCATGCACGACGCCTTCGAGCAGTTCAAGGCATTCGACCAGGATGCGATCGACAATCAGGCGATGCTCACCACGGGCGGCAAGCTGACCATGCCGGTCCTCGCGGTTGGCGGGGAAAAGTCGGCCGGTACGACTCAGGCGATGTTCTCCGGCTTGTGGCGACCAATGTGACGGGCGGGATTGTGCCGGCCTCCGGCCACTGGATCATGGAAGAAAACCCCGACGCCACGGTCAAGCTGATCACGGATTTCCTCGCCAAGTAACAGCACGGCTTCAGCGACCACCGAACTCGGTGAAGTAGGCAGGGAAACGATACCGGCGAGGAGACCAGGATAGATCCATTACCCCTCCGCGTTTGCCATCTCCAGGATCCACGGGCAGGCATAGTAGTCGCTGATGCTGTCGATTACCCCGCCCGTGGCGCCGATCCGCACCAGATATCCCTGCCGCCAGACCTCGCCATATTGCCTGTCGACGACCAGCACGATCTCCCCTTCGAACGCGCCTGGCCGCATGCGCCAGGGCAGTTCGCTGCGCTCATATTCGACGAAATAGGGCGAAGCCGAGAGCAAGCCGCTGTAGCAGTCCGACACCTGGAGGCGTGCGTCGGCGCTGGTCAGCGCGCGCACGCCGTCCCAGTCCCTGGCATTGAAGAGCGCGACATAGCGGTCGAGCAGCCGCTCCAGTTCAGGATCGTGTGGCGGCGCCGCGACCGGTTGCGCTGGCAGGGCGGCGAGCTTGGCGCGGCCGCGATTGAGCGCCGACTTGACGCCGCCCGATGTCGAACCGACGAGGTCGGCGATCTCCTCCAGCGAATGGTCGAAGACATCCTTGAGCAGCACGCAGGCGCGCTCCTTCGGTGGCAGATGCACGACCAGCCGCTCGATGGCGCGGCCGGCCCCCGGACCGGCCGGCTCGACCGGCAGCACGATGTCGTCGCCGGCATAGAAGGCTTCGGCCGCGTGCCGCGTGCGGCGATTGCGGATGAAGTCGATGCAGCGGTTGTGCGCGATGCGGAAAAGCCACGGCCGCAGCGCCTGCGCGTCGTCGAGCAGCTCGATCTTGCGATAGGCCTCGAACAGCGCCTCCTGCATGATGTCCTCGCCATCCAGCGCCGAGCCGGTCATGCGCGCGCAATAGCGATGCAGCCTGGCGCGCAGATGCGAAACCGTGTCCAGGAACGCGGCATATCGCAGGTCGAACACGCGGTCGGGCTCAGGCCAGGCCCGCATGCCTTGCGTCGTGTCGAGGGATTTGCGGATTTGCTGGTTCATCGCGGCACATAGATCAGGGTCACCACACCATTGTCGAAACGATGCGTGCCGACAAGATCGAGGTTGATGGAACCAACATCGTCGAAGGCGCGCTTGCCGTGCCCCACCCATGTCGGCACGATCGACAGATGATACTCGTCCACCAGCCCCGCGGAAAGCAAGGTGCGGTCGAGCTGCGACACGCCATATTTCAGGATGTCGCCGCCCGGCTGGCGTTTCAGCGCCGCGAGCGCCTCGGCGACGTCGCCGTTGATGAGCGTGGCATTCCACGACACCGTCTTCAGCGTCGTCGAGGCGACCAGCTTCTTCAGGCCGTTGATGCGGTCCATGTAGGGACCCTTGATCCCGGGCCAGCGCGCGAAGAACATCTCGTAGGTGGCGCGGCCAAGCAGGAAGAACTCGACGTTCGAAAGCGCCTGCAAGGCGTGGTCCACATTCTCTCCGACGAAGAACGGCGAGGCCCATGTCATGGGCCCCTCGATGACGCCGTCCAGCGAGACGAAACTCGACACGATCAGCCGTCGCATGCTCACGCCGCCTTTTCGCGGGTCTTCTCACCGGCAGCCGGCAGCCCCAGTCTCGGCCGTACCCAGGCGGCGAAGCGGGCAATGGCCTCGTTGGCCTCCGGCGCCCGCCCGGCCATCATCTGGAAGGAGTGCAGCATGCCGTCGAACACGTCGAGCCGAGTCTCGACCCCCGCCTGCCTTGCCCGCTCGGCGAACATGCGGCTTTCGTCGACCAGCGTCTCGTCGGCGCCGGCCTGCAGGAAGACGGGTGGAAAGCCGGAGAGATCGGCGTAGAGCGGGCTGACCTCGGGATCGCGCCGATCGGCATCGCTGATGAAATTGGCCGCCAGCCAGTCGACGGCTTCCTTGGCGAAGGCCGGATCTTTTTCGCGGTTGGTCTGATAGCTGGCGGCGGTCAGCGCCATGTCGAACCAGCCGGAGATGATCAGCGTGGCGACGGGCAGCGGCCGCCCCTGCGCACGCAGCCGCTGCAGGACGCCATAGGTCAGCACCGCGCCGCAGGAGTCGCCGGCGATCACGATCCGCCCGGGGTCGAAGCCCTGGTCGACGAGCCAGTTCCAGGCCGATATCGCGGCCTCGAGCTGGGCCGGATGCTTGGCTTGATGCGCCAGCGGATAGTCGTAGAGCAGCGCCCGGCAGCCGACGGCCTTGGCGAGATGGCCGACCAGCTTGCGGTGGGTGTAGATCGAGCCGCCGATGAAGCCGCCGCCATGCGCATGAAGCAGCACCCGCTGCTCGTCGGCGCCTTTCGGCACGATCCACATCGCCGGCACGCCGCCGGCATCGATCTCGATATAGTCGACGCCGCGCGGCTCGCCGGTCAGCGCCGTCCAGTGGATATCGTTGTGGTCGATGATCGCCTGCGGGCTGGTCAGCTTGCCCGCATTGGCCGCCATAACAGCGTAATGGTTCCTGTTTGCCTCGCTCTCGATGCTCGCCATGATATTCTCCTCGGGTTGCGGATCGCGGAAGACGCGACCTTCGGAAGGCAGAGACGTACGGGCAGACAAAAAGGATACGTGACGGTGGGTGCTTTTTTGCGGACGCACTCAGCCTCCAAACATTGCGGCATACCGCCGGGCGAATTCGACGAACGGCGTCGGCCGCACGCCGAACATCTCATGCGTCGCCAGATGCACACGCGATTTCGGCCGGCGAAGCCGCTCCGCCAATTGCTCGTCCAGTGCGTCGGCGAAGTCGGCGGGGACACCGGCGGCCAGCAGATTGCGCCGGCGCTCCCGCGGGCTGATATCGACGTAGCGGACCGGCTTGCCGATCGCCTGCGATATCCGCGCCGCGATGTCGCTCATCGTCAGCGCCTCGGGTCCGGTCATGTCGAGGCTCTCTCCTTCGTGGCCACCGTCGCACAGCAGCCGGACGGCGACCTTGGCGATATCCTCGACATCGACCGGCGACAGTTCGGTGTCGCCAAGCGCCAGATAGAAGGTGCCTTCGGTGGCGATGGTCGGCGCGTCGCGCAAATAGACCTGCATGAACTGGCTGGGGCGAAGGTGGGTCCACGCCATCCCGGCCGCTTCGAGATAGCGCTCGATTTCCTCATGCATGCGCGTGAAACGGAACTTCGTCGCGTCGTAGCCGATGTTGGATTCGGCGCCGGAAAACTTCACCACATGCGCGACGCCGGCCTGCCCGCAGGCGTCGATGAAACGACACTGCGTCTCGACCATGTCGTCGGCCGCGGTCGAAATCATCAGCACGCGATCGATGCCATTAAGTGCGGCACCAAGCGTGTCCGCCCGGCGCATATCGCCCTCGATCAGGTCGATGCCGGCAAGTCCGCCGAGCCCCGCCGCCGATGCCCGGTCCAGATCGCGAACCAGCGCCCTCACTTGATGCTTCTGCCGCGCGAATTCGCGCACGATTGCCTTGCCGTTCAGGCCGGTGGCGCCTGTCACCAGGATCATGGTCTGTCTCTCCATTCAGATTGATGGGGCCGCCCTTGCGACGACCGCACCTTGAAGACGAAGAGAAGCGGGCAAAGGATTCCGGCCAAACGTCCTTTTTGTCGGCGCGAGGCCTGTGCGCCGATCAGCCTGCCGGCGCGTAGCGGCTGACCACCATGCCGCAGGCATAGGCCTTCGAGCCGAGCAGCCGCAGGTTCCGGAACCCACCTTGGTCGAAGATGCGACGGCCGGCGCCCAGCACGGCAGGATTGACGAACAGCTGGAACTCGTCGACCAGCCCGGCCGCGATCAGCGCCGCCGCAAAGCCGGCGCCGCCGAAGACGGCCATGTCGCCGCCGTCGCCCGCCTTCAGCGCGTTGACCTCTCGCGGCAGGTCGCCGCTCACCACTGTCGTGCGCTCCCAACGCGAGGCTTCGAGCCTGTCGCTCGGCACCACCTTGCGCGCGTCGACGATGCGCTGGGCGAAGGCATGGAACGGATCGGCCGGATATTTCCTCGCCGCACGGCCCCAATGGGTGAGGTAACCTTCCTCGGCCATCTTGCGGCTGAGCAGGATGGTGTCGATGCCGGCAAACACGGCGTTGAAGTCACGCTTCAACTCCTCGTCCCAGCCGATGACGTCGCCCCATCCCCAGAGTTGCCAGGGATGGTCGGCATCGCCGCCGACGAAACCGTCGACCGACATTTGCATCTGAAGAATCAGCTTTTTCATCGGGTTCTCCTCGTTTCCGGATTCCAGGCAGGAAGGATCACGCCGCGCTTTGCGAACGGGCAAAGGCTTGTGCCCAACTCTCGAAAGTGGTCGGCGTGGCGTTGCGGATTGACGGTGCTTCAAGCGCCCATCGTTCGCCCTTGTTGAAACTCGCCGCAGTTTCGCCGAGCGCATCGGCAAAGCTCGGTGACAGGCCGTTGGCGATCATCCCGGCGCGCGCCTCGGTGAATGGAGCCGCCTTGTAAGTGACCTGCCTCCCCATCGCGCTGCCCAGGATCGCGGTGGCCTGCTCGAACGTATAATAGCCGCCGCCATGCAATTCGATGATCCGCTCGCTTGGAAAACGCGTGGCGTCCAGCAGGGCGGCGGCGCGCTGGCCGACATCGCTGGCGGCAATCAAAGGGATCGGCAGATCGCCCCGAAACGGCGTCATGAAGATGCCGGAAGCGGCCTGCTGGACAAAGCCCATGCCCTTGGCGAAGTTCTCCATGAAGAACGAAGCGCGCAAAAACACCAGTTCGTCGAGGCCGAGCGCCGCCAGCCGTTCCTCCATCAAGACGGCGCCGAGCGAAGTTCCCATCCTGAGATGGGCGTTGAGGCCGCTGAGCAGCACGACGCGGCGCACGCCTGACTTCGCGATCGCCGCCGCCAGCCGCGCGCCGACTTCATCTTCGAAGCGATGAAGATCCGGCGCCGTGACGTCGAACGGAATCATTACATAGGCGCTGTCGGCACCGGAAAAGGCGGAGGCGAGCGCGTCGCTATCGTCAAGCGCGACACCCAGGCCGCGCGCCACGCCGCGCACAATATGTCCCCGCCCGGTCAGGACCTGGGCGACCGCCTTGCCAACCTCGTTGGTGGCCCCGATGACCACGACGGTTCTTGGCGTGCTGATTTTCCCGACGGCCTGGCTCATGACGTCCTCCTGCTGGCCAAGTTGCGATCTAACGATTTACTTTTGAAAGCATTTGACTGACGGAAAGAACGATGTCAATAGTAAAGTGATTTAAAAATGGAACCATAGAGATGTCGACGCGTGAAAGATCCGGCTGCCCGATCAACCTGTCTCTGGAACTGCTCGGCGACCGCTGGACGCTGCTCATCATCCGCGACCTGGTCTTCGCCGGCAAAAAGCATTTTCGCGAGTTCCTGCAATCCGATGAAGGCATCTCCTCGCGCACGTTGGCCGAGCGGCTGCAGACGCTGCAGGATGAAGGCATCCTCACCCGCAGCGACGATCCCAGCCACGGGCTGAAGGCGATCTACCGGCTGACCGAGGCCGGCATCGACCTCTTGCCGGTGCTGGCCACGCTTGGCGCGTGGGGCAGCAGGCACCGCAAGGCCGACGACAAGCTCGCCCGTATCGCAGAAGAACTGGCGGCCGGGGGCGAGCCGGCGCTGGAACGGATGAAGGCAGCGCTGCGGGCGGAGCATATTGTCTAGGAAGTGGCGCTGCCTCCCTTCTCCCCTGTGGAAAAAGGAGGAGCTTTACGCGCCTCGGTTACCCTCAAAGGGCACCATGCACCAAAGACCCAATTGACAACGATCTCTGTTTGTTCACTATAGGTTCCTATCTATCAGCAATCGCGGATGAGCGGAACAGGATGGAAACAACGGCCACCATCCTGCATGCCGATCTCGACGCCTTCTATGCCTCGGTCGAGCAGTTGCTCGACCCGACATTGCGTGGCAAGCCGATCGCGGTCGGTGGTGGTGTTGTGCTCGCCGCCTCTTACGAAGCGCGCGCTTTTGGCGTGCGCGGCGGCATGCCGGGGCGCAAGGCGCGCGAGCTTTGCCCGCAATTGATCTTCGTCGGCGGCAATTTCAGCCACTACCAGCGGCTGGGCGACGCGGCGATCAAGGTGCTCGACGATTTCACGCCGGTGGTCGAGCGCATCTCCATCGACGAGGCCTTCGCCGATGTCGCCGGCTGCACACACCTGTTCGGCTCTCCCAGGGAGATCGCGACCGTGATCCGCCGCCGGGTGCGCGCCGAACTCGGCCTGCCGATCTCGATCGGCGTGGCGCGCACCAAGCATTTGGCCAAGATCGCCTCGCAGGTTGCCAAGCCCGACGGGCTGGTGGTGGTCGATCCCGGCACCGAACTTGCCTTCCTGCACGATTTGCCGGTCGCGCTGATGTGGGGCGTCGGGCCGGCAACCAGGGCGCGGCTGGCCGAGATTGGCGTCGAGACCATCGGCGAGCTGGCCCGGACGCACAGCGGCGCACTGACGCGGCTGCTCGGCCCCGCCGCCGGCGAAAAGCTCGCGGCCCTGTCCTGGAACCGCGATCCCCGCAAGCTGGAGACGAAGCGCCGGGCGCACTCGGCCGGCGCGCAGTCGGCGCTCGGGCAAAAACCGGCCGTGGCGCGGGTGATCGTGCCGACACTGCTGCATCTGGCCGACCGCGTCGCCAGCCGGCTGCGCGCCAGGAACCGCCCCGGCCGCACGGTGACGGTGCGCGTGCGCTTCGCCGATCTCAGCGCTGTCACCCGCTCGATCACGCTGGAGCAGCCGATCTCGGCGACCGCCATGCTGTCCGAGATCGCCGGCGACCTGGTGCGCGGCGTGCTCGCCGATCATCCACGGGAGACCATCTCGCTGCTGGCGATCTCGGTGTCACACCTGGAGGAAAGCACCGAACTGCAGCTCGACCTGCCGCTCGGCCTCGCCGACGAGAAGCGCCGCCCGGGCAGCCAAAAAGGCCTGGCGCGCTTCGGCGCCGACCGCGCCATCGACAAGATCCGCGAGCGCTTCGGCAAACAGGCGGTCGGCTACGGCACGGTGGCACTGGAAGCGGCTCGCTTGGTGCCCGACGAATTCAGGGAGTTGGCTGAAAAGGAACTGTGAGCGAAGGAGCCTCAGCCCCTCGCCGCTACCTTCCGGGTCCGGAACCAGCTGGCGCGGCGGCGGTCACGGCCGACAGCAATTCGCGCTTCACCAGCACCGGCTTTGATATGTCTTCTTCACGGCAACTCCCCAAGCCCAAGCAGCGTAACATCCGGCAGGGACGGCCTGTCAAGAAGACGCGAAATTGGGTAGTGGGTCAGCGAGGTGACACAGGATTTGCCGGCCGGACGCCCAGTAAGGCGAGTGCTGCCTAGTCTAGCCTACCCTTTCAAGTCCCGCCGATAACCGGTCAGGGTCAATGATGCCACGCTTGAAAAGGCACATGATCTTGATCGCGACCTGTTCGCGCTCGTCCTCTCTGACAATTCGATGCTTGGCGCAGTAGTCGTTGAAAACGTTCGCAAGAGCTTCCAGATCGGCGGAATCCGCCACTCCGTATGGCAACATGCCTGCCTCCCTCATAGGGCGAAAGCACGATAGCCGCCCCCACCCGTCCGCTTGGCTCTACTCGGGCGGACGACATGGAAAAGATACACCCAGAAAAAAGTCAGAAACGAGTCAATTCCATGGGACTGAAGTCTGAGGCTCCGCGAGCGTCTGAATTTTCAAACTGACCCACTACCCGAAATTGGGTGGCGGCTCAGTTTGCGGATCGCGGACATCCTTGCAATGATCGAAGCAATGCATGTCACCCGGAAGTGTCCTCGGTTCCGGGATAACGACAAGCATAAAATCAGAATCTTGTGGCAGGTCGGGCGAATCCTATTCGCCGCGACATGCTGTAAGGAGCGGAGACGCCTTACGGTTTGGGGTCCTACAAAAAGAGAGTTGCCGTGTGACTATCCTTGATAAGGCAAAGCAATGGGCGAGGGCCGTCAAGCGCGATGTGGTAGCCCTGTGGCTGGCCGCCCGCGATCCTCGCGTTCCCTGGTACGCCAAAGTTGCCGCCGGCGCGGTCGCCGCCTACGCGCTCAGTCCTATCGATCTGATACCCGATTTCATTCCCGTACTCGGATATTTGGACGACCTGATCATCGTACCACTTGGGATCCTGCTTGCGGTGAAGTTGATCCCCGCCGATCTGATGGCGGAGTTTCGCGCGGAGGCCATTCGCCGATCCAGGCCGACCAGCCGCGGCGGTCTCGCATTCATTGTCGGAATTTGGATTCTGATGGCCGCCGCGCTCATCTGGTTATTCTGGCCGGATCGCTCGGCCTAGATTTCATCGCTCGACCGCCCGGACCACAAATGATGTTGGTGGCCTGTCGAAAGACCCACGTCAAAGCCGCGCGGTGCCGAAAATCCGGTCCCAGAATATCGACGTCACGCCGAAATTGGCGTTATCGTCGATATGGTGGTGCACCGCGTGGCGGCGCTTGAGCGTATAGAGATAGCTCGCATGGGCCGGATGCCAGTGATGGATCATGTGGTGGACGCTGATATACCAGAGGTAGCCCAGCATCAACCCGCAGCTCACCGCGCTGGCGGTCGCGAAATCCGAGACCATCCAGACAGGCAGGAACGCCACCAGCGCATGGACGCCAAGGCTGAGCCAGGTGGGCGTGCCCACCGGGCTGCGCTCCTCGACATGGTGGCGGTCGTGCAGGTCCCGGATCCAGGGGACGTGATGCAGCACGAACCGGTGCAGGACGTATTCGATCAGCGTCCAAAGGCCAAGGCAGATCAGCGCCGTGCCGATCCAATCCGGCGCGCTTTCCTCTCCGGCCTCGATCAGCCCGGCCACGCCCAATATGGCGATCACCAGGGGATAGACCACGAAGTCGCTGTAGTAGCCGATCAGACCCAGCTGCATTCAGACGCCTCACCTGACTTTCGACGCCGCCCCAAAAACGATGTTATCAGATTGCCGGACTCGCGCATGAGGTGCAATGCAGATGCGCCTGACATAGCGTCGCAATTTCCCGGTGCAAGGTCGGCAATGATCAACGCAGGATCGTCCGGCTTCGCACCAGTGCCGCAAACGGACGTGCAAACATGGCAAAACGCAGCGCGGGCCTGCTGATCCATCGCCGCGGTGGTGGTGACATCCAGGTGCTGCTGGTCCATCCCGGCGGCCCGTTCTGGGCGAAGAAGGACGATGGCGCCTGGTCGATCCCGAAGGGCCTTGTCGACGAGGGTGAGGACGAACTGGCGGCGGCACGACGCGAGGCCGAGGAAGAGCTCGGTATAAAGGTCGAAGGCCTCTTCGCGCGCCTTGGCGACTACCGGCAACCGGGTGGCAAGATCGTCATGGCCTGGTCCGTCGAGGCCGACATCGATGTGGCCACTATGAAGAGCAACACCTTCACCATGGAATGGCCGCCCCGATCCGGAAGGATGAAGGAATTCCCGGAGGTCGACAGAGCCGGTTGGTTCACGTTGGCCGAAGCCGAGGTGAAGATCCTGAAGGGCCAGCGCCCGATGCTGACGGATCTGGCAGGGCAGTTAGGGGCGGCCTGATGCGGTCGCGATAAGCTGTCAACCACCCCTAGGAGCGGGAGATTGGCTGTCGTCCTCAAACTTCGTCGCCCGTCCCCGTGCGCCATCGGCATGCGCGATACGTACCGGCGGAAGTGGCACCGGGCACCGCATCTGCGATGACCGCGCCAGCTACCCTGCCAGTTGCGACACATCGCAAGGCGCTGGGATTGACGTGCACGCCCGCCCACTGCAATCTGCGTTAACCAGCTGTTTACCATGCCGCGGCTGAGATCGGGGGACAGTTTGGAACCGTTCATGGATACGAACCTCCTGAATTGGGACGATCGGGCCGAACTGCACGCGACCGACAGAACCGGCAGCTATCGTATCGAGAATGTGCTGGCTGGTGGATCCAACCTCTATGAGCTGGAAACGCGCGAGATCGGTGACTTCTTCGGCAAGGACATCGTCCATCTGCAGTGCCACATCGGGCTCGACACGATCAGCCTCAGGAATCTCGGCGCGGGCAGTGTGACCGGCCTGGACTTTTCACCAAGGGCGATAGCCGCGGCGCGAGTTTTCGCCTCCAAGGCGGGCAGCGACGTTCGCTTCGTGGAAGCGCCACTATACGAGGCTGTCGAAGCGCTCGACCGGACCTATGACATCGTCTACGTTACCTGGGGATCGGTGAACTGGCTTGATGATGTCTTCCGTTGGGCCCGGGTGGTTGCCGATCTTCTGCGTCCCGGCGGCCGGCTCTATATGGCCGAAGGCCATCCCTTGATGTTCCAGTGCAATCGCAAGGCTGCTGCGCTCGAATTGACGGACGATTGGCGAACGCCTGTAGCGCGACCGCTCGCCTGGAACGAGAAGCGAACCTACACCGGCGATGAGCGCACCTTGAAGCATCCCAGCTATTATGAATGGATTCATCCGATCAGCGACGTGGTGAACGCCTTGATCGCTGCGGGCCTGACGCTTGATTTCCTCAATGAGCACGACACTGTTTCCTGGCAGCACTTTTCATTCGCGGTAAGGGCCGGCAAGGATATGTACGGCCTTCCCGAAAACGCTCCCAAGATTCCGATGGCCTATTCAATCGGGGCAACCAAGCGCGGCGTCGGGACGTATCGGATCGTCAAGAAGAAGCTCGACAGCCACTAGTTTCGTATTTGGCAGGTTCTGGTGTGCGTTCTCCACGCAGCAGCTTCCGAAGGCGGAAAATTTTTAAAGATTGTGAAGGTCAAAATTAAGTTGTTGCGAACTAATATTCCCTTGATGAGGCTCGACCAGAGGGCCTGAGAAGCACAGGGAACATCGCTTTATTGGCTTTTTTCGCCAGTATGATCGCCCGCGTTAAGGCGGGCGTCTTTTCACCGGCAAGGATTCCGGTGGCGATCGCGGTTGTGGTTATCGCCGTTTGCGCGGCGCTCGCCGACCACCAAAACAAGATCGTTTCGGATCAGGTCGCCCGCGCGGACGTCCTGGCCAAGGTTAATGTCGTTCGCGCCAAGCTCGAAGGGAACATCAACGGCAACCTTCAGCTGGCGCGAGGACTGGTCGCGGCAGTCACGACCGAACCCTACATGGGACAGCAACGTTTCACTGAGCTTGCCAGCAGACTGTTCAACGAAGAGTCCCAGCTTCGCAACATTGCCGGCGCGCCCGACCTGGTCATTTCCTTGATGTACCCGATGGCCGGCAACGAGAAGGCTATCGGCCTCGATTACCGCAATAACGACCAGCAGCGTGCGGCGGCGTTGCGTGCGCGTGACGAGCGCAAGCTCATTCTTGCCGGCCCGGTCGATCTGGCGCAGGGAGGGCAGGCCTTCATCGGCCGATTTCCGGTGTTCGTTAAAAGCGCGGGCAACACCGAACGGTTCTGGGGCATCGTTTCCGCAGTCGTCGACGTGCAGCGCCTCTACCAGGCAAGCGGTCTTCTCGACAAGGAGCTCGGGATCGACATAGCCCTCATCGGCAATGACGCCCTTGGCACTAAAGGGATGCGGTTCTTTGGTGACGAACAGGTTGTCAAAAGCGATCCTGTGACCGCCGACGTTCTTTTTCCATCGGGCTCCTGGCAGATCGCTGCGATTCCCAAGGGCGGTTGGCCCGCCACGCCCGCCAACGCCTGGCGGCTCCGGGCGCTCATGGCGGCAGCAGCGGCGCTGATTTTGATTCCCTTCCTGGCGGCGGGCCGCTTGATCAATGAAAGGCAGCGAAACTACTGGGAACTGAATCGGCTGTCGCGACGGCTGGAACTTGCCCTGGAGGCCTCGGCCATTGGCGTTTGGGAACACGACCTCCAAACCAACCATCTTGCTTGGGACGACCGCGTCAACGAGATATATGGCAGGGAGGCTGATGGCGGACCGCGCGGATATTCCGACTGGGCCGGGGCCATTCATCCCGACGATCTGCCTCAGGCGCTTACAGACTTCGAAAGTGCCGTGACCGGGCGAGGCATATATTCATCGGAATACCGGGTTGTTCGTCCAGACGGCGAAATTCGCCATGTCCGGTCCAGGGCGATGTTTTACGAGACCGCGAACAATTCGCCACGAATGGTGGGGGCCGAATGGGACGTGACATCCGATGTAATGCTGAACACCGATCTGGTTCGCGCAAAACAGCTGGCCGAGTCGAAAAATGGGGAACTCGAAGTTGCCAAGGCGCGCACGGAACATGTCGCCATGCACGATGCGCTGACGGATTTGCCCAATCGGCGCTACCTGGACCAGGTACTGTATGATTACGCGGCAAAGGCCAGGCTGAATGGCGGCCATGCCGCACTGCTTCACGTCGATTTGGACCGCTTCAAGCACATCAACGATACGCTCGGTCACGCAGCGGGCGACGCGATGCTGGTGCATGCGGCATCCGTTCTCAAGTCCAACGTCGGCGATCGAGGTTTCGTCGCTCGGGTTGGAGGAGACGAATTCATCGTGCTCTGCACGATAGACGATGACGATGCCCAGGCGGCCGCGCTCGCGGACCGCATTATCGAAGAGATGCGCAGGCCCGTTTATTACCACGGTCACCAGTGCCGTTTTGGCGTCAGCGTCGGAATTGCAATCGACGATGGTACGAGCGCCGATACCAGACAGCTGCTGGTAAATGCCGATATCGCCCTCTACCGGGCCAAGAGACGTGGCCGCAACCGGCATGAATTCTTCAGCGGCGAATTGCAAAGCGAAATCGTCAACACGAAGAGAATTGCCGACGAAATTCTCGCCGGCCTCGAACGAAATCAATTTATCGTATTCTACCAGCCTCAATTTAGCGCCAGGACGCGGGAGATCGTGGGAGTTGAAGCGCTGGCGCGATGGAATCACCCTGAGAAGGGCATTCTAACACCCGACGTTTTCCTGAAGACCGCTGAAGAACTGAACGTCGTCTCGATAATAGACCAGAAAATCCTCCAGCAATCGCTTTTGGATTTCGAAGCATGGTCCGCGCAGAAGATTGGCGTTCCGCGCATGTCAGTCAACGTTTCGGCACGGCGCCTTCACGATGAGCAACTCATAGCGGGTTTGCGAGATCTCAACATCAGGAAGGGAACGTTCTCCTTTGAGCTCGTCGAATCCATCTTCCTCGACGACAACGATGACCTGGTCACATGGAACGTCGAGCAGATCAAGCAACTCGGCATCGACATCGAAATCGACGATTTCGGCACCGGCTACGCCTCAATCGTCAGTCTGCTCAAACTGCAACCTCGCCGCCTGAAGATAGACCGCCAGTTGGTCGATCCAATTGTGAATTCGCCCCAGCAGAGGCAAGTCGTGTCTTCGATCATCGAAATCGGCAAATCTCTCGGCATCGAGATCATAGCGGAGGGTGTGGAGACGATGGAGCACGCCCGTCTGCTTAAAGCGCTTGGCTGCGACATTCTGCAAGGCTATGCCTTCGGGCAGCCCTTGGATTCCGACGGACTGAGAAGATTCGTTCGATCTCGTCGGTTGTCCGTCGCCGGCTAATTCCGTTCCAAGTCCTAGGCTTGGAGTGACCTCACCCGAACCGTGCCGCCGTCCACGCCCCGCCGGCCGCGTTCGACTCCACCGCGGCGGCGACGAACTTCACGCCGCGCGCGCCATCGATCACGTCGGGCACCTGCGCCGCGCGCGCCGGATCGACCGCGCCTCCCGAGCGGTGGGCGCGGATGATGTCGGCGGCGTCGCGGTAGAAATTGGC
This sequence comes from Mesorhizobium sp. B2-3-11, assembly GCF_006442215.1. Lineage (NCBI taxonomy): Bacteria > Pseudomonadati > Pseudomonadota > Alphaproteobacteria > Hyphomicrobiales > Phyllobacteriaceae > Mesorhizobium > Mesorhizobium sp. B2-3-11. Next base: position 115,484 of record NZ_VFVS01000006.1, read on the forward strand.
GAAGGCCTCGATATAGCCCTCCGGGTGTGCCGCCGGCATGCGCGACACGCGGCGGGATTCAGCCGTCGAGCCATGGCCGCCGCGCACCAGCGTGCGGGTTTCCTCGCCATGGACGGAAAAGCGCAGTTCCTCCGGCCGCGCGCCCGACCATTCGAGCCCGGCTTTGTCGCCATAGATGCGCACGGAGAGGTCGTTGTAATGGCCGGGCGATGTCTGGCTGGCGAGAATCGTGCCGCGCGCGCCGTCGGTCCAGTGCACCAGCACATGGGCATTGTCGTCGAGCCGGCGTCCGGGCACCGCGGTGAACAGGTCGGCCGACACCGTCTCGGCCTCGCGGCCGGAAATGAAGCTTGCCAGGTTGAAGGCGTGCACGCCGATATCGGCGAGCACCGCCGACTGCCCTGCCCTTGCCGGATCGGTGCGCCACTCCGCCTGCTTCTGGCCGTCGGCGTCGATCGGCTTGGTCAGCCAGTCCTGGATATAGGCGCCATGCACCGATACGATCCGGCCAAGCTCGCCCGCCATCACCATTTCGCGCGCCTGGCGCACCATGGCGTAGCCGGTGTTGTTGAGCGTGACGACGAAGCGGCGCTTTTTCGCGCGCGCCAGCGCCACCAGGGCTTCGGCGTCACCGAGCGTCGTCGACAGCGGCTTGTCGCAGATCACGTCGATGCCGGCTTCGAGAAAGGCGGTGGCGATCGGCGCGTGCAGATGGTTGGGCGTGACGATGACGACCGCCTCGATGCCGTCCGGCCGGGCGGCCTCTGCCTTGGCCATGGCGCGGTAATCGGCATAGCTGCGCTCCGGCGCGATGCCGATCTCGGCGGCCGAGGCGGCGGCATTGTCCGGGTCGGACGACAGCGCTCCGGCAACCAGCGCGATCTGGTCGTCGAGGCGCATGGCCAGCCGGTGCACCGCGCCGATAAAGGCATTGCGGCCGCCGCCGACCATGCCGACCCGCAGACGCTGGCGCGTCGATCCATCCGATGTTGCGTAGACCATGTTTTCTCCTCCTGGCTATCCGTCGAGTTCTACGGCGCCCCCCCTCTGTCCCGCCGGACATCTCCCCGAGATTTGCAGCGTTGATCGCGGCGCCCTTCCTGCAACGCTCATGGTTGGCGAAAGCATAGGCGACGTCCGATCTCCCCCCTTGAGGACCCCTTGAGGGGAGATGTCCGGCAGGACAGAGGGGGGCCTCGTAGAGCGCCCACTTTGAACCGTTTACATCCCTCTCCAAGACATCGCTTCGAACAGGATTTCCAATTTCCATATTGTAAAACGATCGTATCGCGCTAGCCTGAATTCATGAGCGGGGCGAGAAAACCATCCGGACGATCGAGTGCCGAGGAAGCCGCGACGCGCAAGCGCGGGCGTTCCCTGGCGGCGCTTGGCTATATACAGCCGCGAAACTATGAGGAGCTGCGCGCCGTGCTGTCTTCCGGCACGGTGCATTTTCCCAAGCGCCTGCGCCAGGTGGCGATCTTCCTGTGGCAGCATCCGAGCGAGGTGGCGTTCGGCACCATCGCCCAGGTGGCGGCGCAGGCCGGCGTGCAGCCCTCGACGCTTGTGCGCTTTGCCCAGATCTTCGGTTATTCCGGCTTTTCCGATTTCCAGGGTCTGTTCAAGGACCACATCAAGGGATCCTGGCCGGAAGGACGCGGCGAGCAGCGCGCCGAGACCGAGCCAAACGCTGCCCTGCATTTCCTGCACGGCATGGTCGGCGCCTCGCAGGCCTCGCTCGGCCGCATCGAAAGCGGCTTCGATGTCGAAAGCTTCGAGAAGATGGTGGGAACGCTGGCACAAGCGGACCTGATCTACGTCATCGGCTCCAAGCGCGCCTTCTCCGTCACCACCTACCTGTCGTTGACGCTTTCGCAGCAAGGCGTACGCAATGTGCTGGTCGACAATGTCGGCTCCACCGCGCTCGACCAGGTCGGCTGCATCGGCAGGCAGGATGCGGTGCTGGCGGTGTCCTTCAGCCCCTACAATTCGATCACGCCGGACCTGGTGGCGGTGGCGCACGAACGCGGCGCCCGCATCGTCACCATCACCGACAGCACCTTCTCGCCGCTGATCCGGCTCTCGGACAGCTGGCTGGAGGTGGTGGAATCCGACTTCGCCGGTTTCCGCTCGCTGGCGGCATCGCTGGCGGTCGGCATGGCGCTGGTCCAAGGCGTCGCCGCGCGCCGCGGCACATGAGGCGCTGCTGGCACAATTGACTACCGGGAATTATCGTTCCATATTTCAAAAAATAGAAACTTTGTTCCGGGAGGAGGAATGGAGACCAGGCTCGACGGCAAGGTGATATTGGTCACCGGGTCGACGCAAGGCATCGGCCGCGCCATTGCCGAGACGCTGGCGCGTTCCGGCGCTGCTGGCCTGCTGATCACGGGGCGCGACAGCAAGCGCGGCAATGCCGTGGCGGCGGAGCTTTCGCGATTGGGTACGCCGACGCTCTTCGTCGCCGCCGACCTGGAGGATCCGGCAACCCCCGCCGCTCTGGCGCAGGCCTGCATCGACCACTTCGGCCGCATCGACGGCCTGGTCAACGCCGCCGGTCTGACCGACCGCGCCTCCTTTCTCGACGCGTCGTTGGACGACTGGGCGGCGCTGTTCGCGGTCAATGCGCGCGCACCCTTCTTCCTGATGCAGGCGGCGATCGCCGACATGAAGAAGCGCGGCCAAAGCGGGGCGATCGTCAACATCCTGTCGATCAACGCCCATTGCGGCTCGCCGGAGCTTGCCGTCTATTCCGCCACCAAGGGCGCGCTGGCGACGCTGACTAAGAATGTCGCCAACGCCCACCGCTTCGACCGCATCCGCGTCAACGGCATCAATGTCGGCTGGACCGACACCCCGGCCGAACGCATCATGCAGGCCGAGACGCTGGGCAACAGCCCGGGCTGGCTCGACGCCGCCAATGCCGCGCAGCCCTTTGGCCGGCTACTCAAGCCGGACGATATCGCCAACCTCGCCGTATTCCTGCTTTCCGACGCGGCCGGGCCGATGACCGGTGCGGTGATCGACCAGGAGCAGTCGGTGATCGGGGCGAACCGGTGAACGCCGCTTCGGCATCGCTGGAAACGCTCGGACCGGCCTTGCTTGGCCGGCTTCCGGCCATTGTCCAGACACCGGCCTATGACCGGGCGTCGCTGTCACCCGGCATGGCGCATCTTGGCGTCGGCGCCTTCCACCGCTGCCATCAAGCCGAATACACCGACGACCTCTTGTCGTTGCAATTCGACCGCTGGGGCATTGTCGGCATCAACATCCGCCCGCCCACCCTCGCCGACACGCTCGGCCGGCAACGCGGCCTCTACACCAGGCTGATACGCGAGAACGACCATGTCGAGGCGCGTATCATCGGCAGCATCGTGAAGGTGATCGACAGCCAGGACAGCGCCGCACCGGCGCTCACCGCGCTCGCCTCGCCCGACATCGAACTGGTGACGATGACGGTGACGGAAAAAGGCTATTGCCACATCCCGTCGAGCGGTGAACTCGACCTCGGCCATCCCGACATCGTCCATGACCTCGCCAACCCGGACACACCGCGCAGCGTGCCCGGCATCCTCACACGGGCGCTGGAGATGCGCCGGGCCACGCATGGCCGGAAGCTGACACTGCTCTCCTGCGACAACATTCCGACCAACGGCGTCATCCTGGAAAATGTGGTGCGGAGCTTTGCCGAGCGGCGCCGCAATGGTCTGACCGACTGGGTCGCCGCCAACGCCACCTTCCCTTCAGCCATGGTCGACCGCATAGCGCCGGCGGTGACGCAGGACGACCTCGATAGCGTCGAACAGTGGTTCGGCTACCGCGATGCCGCCGTCGCCGTCGGCGAACCGTTCCGGCAATGGGTGATCGAGAAAAAGTTCGCCGGCCGCGTGCCCCGCTGGGATCTGGCCGGCGCGACTTTCGTCGACGATGTCACGCCCTTCGAGCATCTCAAGATGCGGGTGCTGAACGGCGCGCAGACGACGCTCGCCACGCTCGGCATACTGGCAGGGCTGGAACACACATTCGATGCCATCGCCGACCCGCTGCTGTCGGTCTTCGTCAGGCGCATGCTGGTCGAGGAAACGCTGCCGACGCTGATGCCAGTGCCTGGCATGGAGCCGCTGGCTTATGTCGACCAGAGCCTCGGCCGCTTGCGCAACACCGCCATCCGCCACCGCAACCACCAGATCGCCACCGATGGCTCGCAGAAGATCATCCAGCGCCTGCTCAACCCGATCCGCGACCGGCTGAACCAGGGGGCCAGCATCGGCCTTTTGTCGGTGCCGGTCGCCGGCTGGATGGCCTATCTGATCCTAGCCTCGGCCCGCTTCGGCAAACGCTGGCCGGTGTCGGATCCCTATGCCGGCAAGGTCGCGGCAATAGCCGACGCGACGGGCAACGATGCGCCGGCTCTGGCTTCCGCCATCCTGGCCATCGACACGATTTTCGATCCCGACCTTGCCGCAAACGAGACGTTCCGGCAGGCCGCGGCTTCGGCGCTTGGCGAACTGCTGTCGGACGATCCGATGGCGGCAGTCCGTCACAGTCTCGAACAAGACGGGGTCGCGAGGTTGAAGCGATCCAAACAATCGGCATTATAGGCATCGATCGCGGGTTCGCGGTCAGGGGAGGCATGATGAAACTTGGACTGCTCACCGCACCGTTCGCGGAGACGCCGCTTGGCGAGGTCGCCGGCTGGGCAAGCTCGGTCGGCTTCGAGGCCTTGGAAATCGCCTGCTGGCCGAAAACCTCCGGCGCGACCCGCCGCTATGCCGGCACCAGCCACATCGACGCTGCCGGCACGTCGGCCTCGCAGGCAAAAGAGATTGCCGCCGCGCTGGCGGAAAAGAACATGTCCATCTCCGGCCTCGGCTATTATCCCAACCCGCTGCATCCCGATACCGCGCACCGCGAGGCGGTCATCGGCCACCTCAAAAAGGTCATCGTGCTGGCCGCAAACATGGGTGTCTCAGTGGTCAACACCTTCTGCGGCGGCGATGCGTCCAAGACCGTCGACGTCAACTGGCAGGACGCGCTGAAAGTCTGGCCTGAAATCGTCGCCCATGCGCGCGACCACGGGGTAAAACTCGCCTTCGAGAACTGCCCGATGATCTTCAGCTATGACGAATGGCCGGGCGGGCACAACATCGCCTACTCGCCGCAGGTCTGGCGCCGCATCCTGGAGAGCTGGGGCGGCGATGTCGGCATGAATTTCGATCCGTCGCACCTGGTCTGGCAGATGATCGACCAGGCCCGCTTCATCAGGGAATTCGGCCCCTACATGCTGCATGTCCACGCCAAGGACCTGATGATTGATCATGATGGTTTGTACGAGCGCGGAATTTTGTCAGCCGGCATAGGCTGGCAGGTGCCGCGCATGCCGGGGCTGGGCGATGTCGACTGGAGCGGCTTCTTCTCCGGCCTCTATCGCGCCGGCTATGACGGATCGGTCATCATCGAACACGAGGACAGGCGATTTGAAGGCAGCGACGATCAGGTGAAGCGGGGCTTTCTGCTCGCCCGCGACGTGCTGCGTCCCTTCGTCAAGTGATGCCATGGCGGGCCACTTGACTCTGTTTGTGAGTGGCGCGGCTTAACGGATTAAAACTGAACTGAAAAACAAATGTGGAGGAAGACTGAAATGAAGAAATATCTGACCATGGTCCCGCTGCTTGCCAGCGCGGCCCTGCTGGCCTCGGTGGGTGTGTCGTCCGCCGCCGGCAAATACACGATCGGCATTTCCAACACCGTGCAGGGCAATGGCTGGCGCGAAGAGATGGTGTGCGCCATGAAGGCGCAGGCGCTCGCCTCCGGCGAAGTGACCAAGCTCAACATCGCCCACCGCAACACCGATGCCGCCGGCCAGCTCGAGGACATCCGCAACCTGATCAGCGCCAAGGTCGACGCCATCGTCGTCAACCCCGCCGATCCGGCCGGCATCAAGGCCGGCCTGGAAGAAGCCACCAAGGCCGGCATCGTCGTCGTCGCCGTCGACCAGGCGGTCACCGAACCGTCGGCCTACATCATTTCCAACAACCAGGAACAATATGCCTATCTCGGCGCCAAATGGCTGTTCGGACAGATGGGCGGCAAGGGCGAGGTGTTTTATATGCGCGGTGCAGCCGGTGCGTCCGCCGATAGCGATCGCGACAAAGGGTTCAAGAAGGCGCTGGCCGAATTCCCCGACGTGAAGGTCGCGCAGGAAGTCTTCACCGGCTGGCAGCAGGACCAGGCCAAGCAGCAGATGCTGTCGTTCCTGGCCACCGGCACGCCGTTCAACGGCGTGTGGACGTCGGGCATCGACAACGTCATCGTCGACGCGCTGGTCGAATCGCAGGCGCCGCTGGTGCCCGTCGTCGGCGCCGACAATGCCGGCTTCGTCGGCCAGCTGAGCTCGGTCAAGGGCCTCGTCGGCGCTGCCGTCACCAACCCCGGCTCGATCGGCGGTGCGGGTGTAACGCTCGCCCTGCAGATCCTCGACGGCAAGAAGCCAGCCCAGCAGACCGTGCTGGTCGACCCGCAGCTGTGGGACAACGCCACCGACGAAGGCAAGGCCAAGCTGAAGGCCGCCGCCGACCCGTCGCTCAGCCCGGAATGGCCGGTCTCGATCTCGATCCCGGACTGGACGACTTACACCAAGGACCAGATCGTGGCCTGCAAGGGCCCGGGGGAGTAAGCGGCGGTTTGAATTACGTGACGAGGACGGCGGGTCGCCTCCTCGTCATGCGAAGGTCGGCGTTCTACGTCGCCCCCCTCTGTCCTGCAGGACAGAGGGGGGCCTCGTAGAGTGCCAACCTGTCAAAAGCAATTGAGCTCCTTCAAACATCTGAACAGCTTCACCGAGAACCACACGATTTGTCCAATCTCCTCCTCGACGCCACGGGCGTCGCCAAGAATTACGGCGCGGTTGCCGCCTTGCGTAACGCGTCGCTCTCCGTCCTGCCGGGCGAGGTGCACGCCTTGATGGGCGCCAATGGCGCCGGCAAGTCGACGCTGGTGAAGATCCTGACCGGCGCCATATCAGCCAATGCGGGCCGCATCCTGATCCGTGGCGAGGCGCGCGACATACGCTCGCCCGCCGCCGCGCGGCGCGCCGGGCTTTTGCCTGTCTACCAGGAGCCGTCGCTGATCCCCGATCTCGACGTGCTGTCCAATCTGCGGCTGACCGGCACGCCGGTCGAGCCGTTCCGCGCCTGGGTGCGCGAGCTCGGCATTCCTGACCTCGACCTGCGCGACACCGCGCGTGACATTCCGCTGGCCGTACTGCGCGTGCTCGACCTTGCCCGTGCGCTGGCCGTCGAGCCCGACGTGCTGCTGCTCGACGAGATGACGGCGGCACTGCCCGCCAACCTTGCCGAAAAAGTGCTGGAGGTGGTGCGCCGCCAGGGCGACGCCGGCCGCGCCGTGATCTTCATTTCGCACCGCTTCGTCGAAATCGCCGCACTATGCGACCGCGCCACGGTGCTGCGCGACGGCGCAACCGTCGGCGTCGTCGACATTGAACCGGGCGTGGAAGAAAAGATTGTCGAGCTGATGCTCGGCAGCCGCATCGTCAAGACCCATGTCGTCGGCCGCAGCGCCAGCGAGAAGGCCAGCCCCCCTGCCCGCCCGCGCATCGCCATACGCAACCTGCGCGTCGGCACCAAGCTCAGCGACGTCTCCTTCGACCTCGGGGATGGCGAGGTCGCCGGCGTGGTGGCGCTGGAAGGCCAGGGCCAGGACGAGCTGTTCGCCGCTCTTGCCGGTTCGATCAAGCCGTCGGGCGGCACGATCGAGGTCGACGGCAGCCCAGTGAAATTCGCCCACCCGATCGACGCCATCCGATCGGGGATCGCCTATGTACCGGGCGACCGGTCCGAGGCGCTCGCCATGCAGCGCTCGGTGCGCGAGAACATTGCGCTCCCCTTCAGCGCCGCCCTGCGCAACTGGGGACCGATTGCCATGCGCAAGGAGCGCGCCACGGTGGCGAGCGCCATCCAGCGCCTGCAGATCGATACTCGCGCTCAGGGCGAGGTGCAACGCCTCTCCGGCGGCAACCAGCAGAAGGTGACCATCGCCCGCTGGATCGCGGCGGATGCCCGCACCATCCTGTGCTTCGACCCGACACGCGGCATCGATGTCGGCACCAAGCAGGAGATCTATAAACTGCTGCGCGAGCTCGCCGGCAATGGCAAGTCGGTGCTGTTCTACACCTCCGAACTCGAAGAGGTGCAGCGCGTCTGCGACCGCGTCATCGTCATCTTCGGCGGCCGCCTCGTCGACATTTTCCCTGTCGAGGAAGCGGATGAACCGGCACTGATGCGCGCCGCCTACGGCCTGCCGCGCGGCGCCAAGGCCGATATCGGCATTTTGGCCGATCCCACCGCCAACACCTCCGATGCGCCGGAAGCGACGCCATGAGCCATTTCCTGCGCCGCCAGGGCTGGGTAACAGGCCTGTTTGCCCTGCTGATCGTTCTGTTCATCGCGACAAAACTGATCCAGCCCGGCTATGGCAGCGGCGATTTCGGCTCGCTGGCGCGGGCCGTGCTACCCTACGCCTTTGCCGTCGCCGCGCAGACCGTTGTCGTCATCGCCGGCGGCATCGACCTCTCGGTCGCCGCCATGATGGCGCTGACCAGCGTCACCGCCGCCTCGATGATGAACGGCGCCTCGGAGGAATACGCCCTGTTCGTGGTGCCCTTCGTGCTCGCCATGGGTTTTGTGCTGGGCGCGCTCAACGGCCTGCTCATCGTCGTCACTCGCGTGCCCGACATTGTCGTTACGCTCGCCATGCTGTTCGTGCTGCAGGGCGCCGCCCTTCTGGTGCTCGGCGCGCCGGGCGGCGCGGCCGCCGAATGGCTGAAGGCGCTGATCTCGGGCACCGTGCCGATACCGGGCCTGCCTGATACCATCGATGCCTGGCTGCCCAAGGCGCTGCTGGTGCTGGTCGTCTGCCTCTGCGTGATCTGGATCCCGCTCCGGCGCTCGCGCCTCGGCCTTTCCATCTATGCCATCGGCTCGAGCGAACTTGCGGCGTTCCGCAGCGGCGTGCCTGTCGCCCGCACCAGGGTCATCGCCTACGCATTGTCGGGCCTGTTCGCGGCCATGGGCGGGCTGGCGCTGACCATGAGCACCGGCATCGGCGCGCCCATCCCCGGCCCCTATCTGCTCGCCAGCGTCGCCGCGGTCGTGCTGGGCGGCGTGGCGCTCGGCGGCGGCAAGGGCGGCCTGCTCGGCCCCATCGTTGCCGTCTTCGTGCTGCGCCTGGTGCGCACCGATCTCACCTTGCTCGCCATCGACCCCAACGTCACCGCCATCATCGAAGGCCTGATCATGGTCGCCGTGGTGATGTTCGGCGCGTTTATAACGATGAGGGGGCGGCAATGATGAGTGGACATGATTTGACGCGCAGCGCTCTACGGCGCCCCCCTCTGTCCTGCCGGACATCTCCCACTCACGGGGGGAGATTGGCAGCTTTGGCGCCTCGCTCATTCTTGCAACGCCGACTATTGGCGAAAGCCGTCATGACATCCAATCTCCCCGCTAGAGGGGGAGATGGCCGGCAGGCCAGATGGGGGCGCCGTAGGGCACTACCCTCGCAGAACACCACCCCATCGCGAGCAGGAGCCGCGCCATGAGCACCACCGCGATCACGCCCGTTCCCTTCGGCCGCCGCCTGAAGCGTTTCATGGCCGACCGGCCCCTCATCCCGCTGATCATCCTGCTGGTCATCCTGGTGGTGATCCTGCAGATCCTGCGCCCCGGCATCGTCAACGAGCGCTGGATCGCCAACACCATCAAATTCGCCATACCGCTGGCGATCCTCGCCGGCTGCCAGACCATGACCATGCTGACCGGCGGCATCGACCTTTCGGTCGGCACGGTGGCGACGATGAGCGCCTTCATCATGGCGACGCAAGTCATCAACCAGGACCCGGCGGTGGCTTTCCTGCTGGCGATGCTGCCGGCGGTGCTGATCGGCCTCGTCAACGGCATCGGCGTCGGCGTGTTCCGCGTCCACCCGCTGATCATGACGCTGGGCACCAGCCTGATCGGCACCGGCTGCCTGCAGGTCTATCAGCGCACGGTGATCGCGTCCGGCGCCAAGATCCCCGACTTTCTCGCCTGGCTGGGTACCGGCGTCACCCCCGTACTCGGCTTTGCCTTCCCCAACGCCCTGCTGCTGTTCGTGCCGCTGGCCGCCCTCATCGTCTTCACGCTCGCCCGCACCGGTTTCGGCCGCCTGCTCTACGCCGTCGGCGACAATGAGCGCGCGACCCGCCTCTCCGGCGTCCAGTACTGGCAGGTCATAACAGCGCTCTACATCTCCTCCAGCATGCTCGCCGGCATCACCGGCCTGCTCTATATCGGCCTGATCAAGGCCCCTTCGCTCTCGCTCGCCGAGCCGCTGGTGCTGCCTTCGGTGGCGGCGGCCGTCATCGGCGGCACCTCGATCTTCGGCGGCCGCGGCGGTTACACCGGCACCATCATCGGCGCGCTGATCCTCACCGTGCTGACCACGCTGCTCACCATCTTGCAAATGCCGGAAGGTGCGAGGCGGATATTGTTCGGGCTGATCGTCCTGTTCGTAACGGCGGCGTATTTGCGGATTATCGAGGAGCGGTAGCGGGCATATCCGGGCCGCTCGACAACAATCGCCGCAGGCGACAAGGGAGATGCCATCATGGACAAGATCATCCTGGACTGCGATCCCGGGCACGACGACGCCATCGCTATCCTGCTCGCGGCCGGCAACCCGAATATCGACCTCCTCGGCATCACGACGGTTTCGGGAAACCACAATGTCGAGAACACCACGCGCAATGCCTTGGCCGTATGCACTGCCTACGGCATCAAGGTGCCGGTGGCGAAGGGCTCACCCGGCCGGCTCATCGGCGACCAGGTGCTGGCCGTCGAAATCCATGGCGATACTGGGCTCGACGGCCCCGTCCTGCCGCCCGCCTCGTTCGAACTCGACAAGCGGCATGCCGCCGACTTCATCATCGACACGGTCATGGCGCACGAGCCGAAAACCATCACGCTGGTGCCGGTCGGTCCCTACACCAACATCGCGCTCGCCATCCGCAAGGAACCGCGCATCGTCGGGCGGGTGAAGGGCGTCGTCGCGATGGGCGGAGCCTACACGCGCGGCAACATCACGCCAGCGGCGGAGTTCAACGTCTATGCCGACGCGGAGGCCCCCGACGTCGTGTTCCGCGCCGATTGGGACGTCACCATGGTCGGGCTCGACCTCACGCACCAGGCGCTGGCCACTCCGGACCTGCAAAACAGGGTGCGCGCGGTCGGCGGCCCGATTGCCAGGTTCATCCTCGATATCTGGGAGTTCATAGCGACCACGCATGGAGGCCTCCTGCAGATCGAGTATCCCGCCATCCATGATGCATGCTGCGTCGCGGCCATGATCGACCCGACCGTCTTCACCACCGAGAAGGCCGATATCCGCGTCGAGATTGCCGGCCGGTGGACCAAGGGCATGACGGTCTGCAATTTCGAGAAGATGGGCGGCATGCACCATTTCGGCGGCACGGCAAGCGAGCAGGTCGACTTCCGCCATACCGTGGCGATGAAGCTCGACCATCCGAAATTCTGCGACCTGATCGTCGATGCGCTCGAGCGCCTGACCAAAAGCAAGGCATGACGCCTCGCGTTGCCCGCAGACCTGGGCGGGTGACACGCAGCCCCCCGCGATATTCATAGGGATGAAGTGGCTCCCCAACAGTAAACCCGCCGTGCCATTTGCGGCGACGGCGGGCCGTCCCCTGCCGATGAGGGGCTAACTACCGGCATCACTCGATGATCTGCACGACTCTGCGTGTATCGGGGTCCACCAGGACCGCATGATCTCCGACGACGGTATATTTGTACCTGACGTCGGGGACGTCGATTGTGTGAAGCTCGACAGTGTCGGGGAGAGCGGAGCCGACGTTGAGTTCGACACCGAGCAGGCTGACCGATGCGAGCTTTTGTTTGTGGATGTATTCGCGAACGACCGTCTGCTGCTCAGGCTTGAGAACTACGACGTCTCCCGCGTAGGAAGCGCCAATTCCACCCACAAATGCGACTGCGGCGACTGCGCCGGCAAGATATCTTTTCATGACAAGTCCTTCTTTGTTGTGAATTGAGAAGCGAATGCCAGAACTATTCTGGCCTCTACTGCCGCCGCATCAGCCGCCATTGGCCGGTGCTGCGGGCTTCGCCGGCGCTGAAGTGGCCGGGGCTTCCACCTTTGGCGCTTCAACCTTCACGTTGATGTCCTTTCCACCGCCATGGATGTTGATAACACCGGTAAATATCAGCAGGACCACGATGGCGATGATTGCAAGAACAATAGCGACCGCAGTGCCGCCGCCACCTCCAGAATTAACAACAGTTGGGCCGTCAGCCATGGCTTTATCCTCTCCTATTCTTGAGTTGTCACCGATGAGCAACGACTTCCGCTGCATTGCGTTCCCCGGCAAGGCTTAGGTCCAGGAAATGATCCGACTGAAGTCTTATGGCGCAACCCAATGTCTTGCCCACACGTTACGATTGCCGGTCGCCCACCCTCACGGATGGAGTTGGACTGCCGGATATTTTGAGAGCGAGGCAAGCAGTGACATCAGCCCAGAGACCGACTACCCGCGACGACAATCACCCCGCAAATGACAATGATGCTCAGGTTCCGGAAATGCCTCCGGTCCCGCACGTCTCTTTGAGTGACGACGCCAATATTGCCGATCTTGTCAGGCGAACCGAGCGCTTGGCCATTGCGGTTGTCGTGGGAATGGCGATCTGCCTGGCCCTTATCCCCGTGATCTATGTTGCCCTGACCTACGGAATATAGACCAGATAATCCGGCGTCTTCCGCCTTTCGAGGCAGGCGCAATCTCTTCACCACCTGCTGTATCCATGCTTTGCTCCCAATATTTGCGCCTGGCTGCCGGACATGTTTTCCGCACGCCGTGGTCAACCCGGAGAGGCCTGGACTGAAAAAAGAACCCGCCCGGCGTTAACCGAAGACGGGCGCTCTCCGTTTATCAGTCCAATGAAGCAATCGACGCCTACCGACCTCCAATGGCCGAGAGCGTTCCACCGACGTGATGCTGTTGCGTCGATCTGCTCGGGCGCTCGTGCCGAGGCAGGGCTTGCGCCAATGAGTTTTGCTCTCCTGGGCTCCTGCGAATTCAGTCTTTCTTCCACGCCCCCAGCAGCGGGCCTTTGCTTCCGTAGACCGGGTCCTTGCGCGGCCGGCCGACCCTGGGGATCATCGCCACTGCCTTGGCGTGCTCGGCGGCGGTCGTGCATTCGTCATAGGTGCCGGATGGCGGATAGGCGCCAACCACGAGAAAGTCGTCTGAGGCGGAGATGCGCTGATGCCCGGTGCCGGCTGGCAGAACCGCGACATCGCCGGCCTTCAGCGCCAGCGTTCGTCCCTTCTTGCCGCCGAACCGGACTTTCGCCGTACCGCGCGCCACGCCCAGCACTTCGTGGATGCGCGAATGGTAGTGGACATAGTCGTAGATGCCGTTGCGCCAGCTTTCCCCCCAGCCATTGGCCGAGAAAAGCTCCTCCATGACGGCCGCGGGATCGAAGTCCTCCGGTAGCGTGACGGCACCGCGATAAACCACCAGCGGCCAGGACGGATGGTTGGGCACCAGGCCATCATCCCCAAACCTGAACTCGTTCGATTTTCGTGGCCTGACAAGATCGGCCGCGTGTTGCCTGTCCGGTCTTGCGGCACCGGTCACCTGTTCGGCTGCTTTCTTGATGCTTTGCAGGATGCTCATGACGTCGCCTCGCCTCGGGGAACCCAACGCTGATCAACCTGCGTGGCCGTCGCTTGGTTCCCGGCGCCCGCGAAGCCGGGAACCGATCGCCGCACATCGGACGGACCTGCCGCCTCACCCCGCATGCATCTCATTGCCCATCGCGGCGGCCGGCGAAACCGCATCCGGCAGCAATATGTCGTTGCGGCGTGCGAAGGTGACCAGCGTCGCCCGCACCGTCTCCGGGTCGATCTCACCGGCGATGCCCGCCTTGCAGGCATTGAGAGCGATGGCATGGGCGCCGTTGCGGCTGACGGCGGGCCAGTCCTGCAACAGCACGTAGGCTTCCATCACGCTTTCGATCTTCCTCGGAAAGCCCATTCCGACCAGAAGGGTGACCGGTTCTTCAAACTGCCCGCGATTCATGGCTTATGCCTCCTTTCGATTGTGCAGGCCCTGCGGCGGACCGAATACCGGAAAGCGCCGCCGCGGACAGGGTGATTGGCCGCCTTTTGGCGTTCAGCCGCTAGCCGATGTCTCGGACTCCTCCGACACCTGTTTCGCCGCCAGGAACATCAGGGTCGCGGCAGCGGTGCGCCGCTTCCAGCCGGCGGCTTCAGCCATGTCGAGCAGTCCCGCCAGCAGCGGCTTCAGCACGCTGCGGCATTCGGTTTCATAGGCCAGGAACTCCTTTGCCTGATGTGTCGGCGCGGGCACGGGCCCAAGGCCAGCCATTGCATCCATGTCTCTCTCCCTCAACTGATGCCCGCTCCCTGTCGAGGGAGCGGGCGGACTGACCGGGACCTTAGAAGTCCATCCCGGCGCCGGCCGGCATCGCCGGAGCGGCGGCTTCCTTCTTCGGCTTCTCGGCCACCATCGCCTCGGTGGTCACCAACAGGCCGGCAACCGACGCGGCATCCTGCAGCGCCGTGCGCACCACCTTGGCCGGATCGATCACACCCTGGCCATAGAGATCGCCGAACTCATTGGTCTGGGCGTTCCAGCCCCAGCCGAATTCGCTCTTCTCGCGCAGCTTGCCGACGATGATCGAGCCTTCCGCGCCAGCATTTTCGGCAATCTGGCGAACGGGCGTCTCGATGGCGCGGCGCACGATCTCGACGCCGGTCTTCTGGTCGGCATTGTCCGTCTGGACAGCATCGAGCGCCTTGCTGGCCCGAAGCAGCGCGACGCCGCCACCGGGCAGCACGCCTTCTTCGACGGCCGCGCGGGTCGCGTGCAGGGCATCGTCGACGCGGTCCTTGCGCTCCTTGACCTCGACCTCGGTCGAGCCGCCGACGCGGATCACCGCGACACCGCCGGCGAGCTTGGCCAGCCGCTCCTGCAGCTTCTCGCGGTCATAGTCCGAGGTGGTCTCCTCGATCTGGGCCTTGATTTGCGCGACGCGGCTCTGGATCTCTTCCTTGCGCCCGACACCGTCGACAATGGTGGTGTTTTCCTTTTCGATCACCACCTTCTTGGCGCGGCCCAGCATCTCCAGCGTCACATTCTCGAGCTTGATGCCGAGATCTTCCGAAATCGCCGTGCCGCCGGTGAGGATGGCGATATCCTCCAGCATGGCCTTGCGGCGATCGCCGAAGCCCGGCGCCTTGACGGCCGCGACCTTGAGGCCGCCGCGCAGCTTGTTGACGACCAGCGTCGCCAGCGCCTCGCCCTCGACATCCTCGGCGATGATCAGCAGCGGCTTGCCCGACTGCACCACCGCTTCCAGCACCGGAAGCAACGCCTGCAGGTTGGAGAGCTTCTTTTCATGGATCAGCACGTAGGGCTCTTCGAGTTCGACGCGCATCTTGTCCTGGTTGGTGACGAAATAGGGCGAGAGATAGCCGCGGTCGAACTGCATGCCCTCGACGACTTCGAGTTCGGTCTCGGCGGTCTTGGCTTCCTCCACGGTGATGACACCTTCATTGCCGACCTTCTCCATCGCCTCGGCGAGGAAGCGGCCGATCTCGGCGTCGCCATTGGCGGAGATGGTGCCGACCTGTGCGATCTCGTCGTTGTGGGTCACCTTGCGGGCGTTGGCCTTCAACTCGGCCACGACAGCCTCCACCGCCTTGTCGATGCCGCGCTTCAGGTCCATCGGGTTCATGCCCGAGGCAACGGCCTTGGCGCCTTCCTTGACGATCGCCTGAGCCAGAACGGTCGCGGTCGTGGTGCCGTCGCCGGCAATGTCACTGGTCTTGGAGGCGACTTCGCGCACCATCTGCGCGCCCATGTTCTCGAATTTGTCCTCGAGCTCGATTTCCTTGGCGACGGTGACGCCGTCCTTGGTAATGCGCGGCGCGCCGAACGATTTGTCGATGACGACATTGCGCCCCTTGGGCCCGAGCGTCACCTTCACCGCATTGGCCAGGATATCGACGCCGCGCAACATCTTCTCGCGCGCTTCGGTATGGAATTTTACCTCTTTGGCAGCCATTGGATCACTCCTCTATTTAGGCAGCATTCGTTGACTGGTGGATTTTCGAAGAACCCGTCAGGCGGCCTTCTTCACTTGCGCGGTCTGTTCGATCACGCCCATCACGTCGCTTTCCTTCATGATGAGCAGGTCCTCGCCATTGAGCTTGATCTCGGTGCCGGACCATTTGCCGAACAGGATACGGTCACCGACCCTGACATCCAGTTCGGTCAGCTTGCCGCTGTCGTCACGCGCGCCGGGACCGACGGCGATGACTTCGCCTTCCTGCGGTTTCTCCTTGGCGGTATCGGGAATGATGATGCCGCCAGAGGTCTTTTCCTCGGCCTCGATGCGGCGGACCAGGATACGGTCATGCAATGGACGGAACGCCATGTCGTTCTCCTCTTGGGACAAACAGGTTTGAGGTTCCTCCGCACCGGACCGGCAATTGGACCGGTGCGGGGTGCGGCGACCCTTTGTCAGGCATCGCGCGCGCATATCGAGCTAGTCTTGCCATTTTTGGGTTTCAAGAGGTCGGCCAAAAAATTTTAGCACTCACCCTGAGAGAGTGCCAACCGGCTGTTATCGCGTGGTTATTCTGCCTCGCGCCGGGAGCTGCCGCTTGAAGTTCCGCCGCGGTCCAACAAAATATCCGCGGCCGGCGCAATCGCGGGCGCCGGAACCGCTCGCCCGCTCAGGGAGTTGGTTGAAGACGGCCGCCGAAAGGAGACATGAATGGTTGAAAATGTCAGCAAGGAGTTCCGCCTCCAGATGGAAGGCTATGGCCTGACCACGGCTCAGATTCATTATCATCTGCCCGACCATCCGAGCCTGCTGCAGCTTTATGTCTGGCAGGACTACGACCTGGCGCCGGAGTTCCCCGAACTCAAGGGGTTCCTCTCCTATTGGGAGCGCGAACTCGAGGGACCGCTTCACTCCGTCCGCGTCGCCCACCACCGGCTGATCACCCCATCGGAATGGCGAGCCATCGAGGGCGTCATCACCATCCAGTAAAGCGTCCTCGCACGGCTGACCCTCACCGGAAACAGATAAGCGACCGGCCGGTCTTGCCAGGATGCCTGCCTGACAGCCGAGGTTGAAAGCTCCATAGCTCTCTCACAGGGCCAGGCTCCCCTGCTCCGCCTCCTCGGCGTTGGGGTCGCCCGGCGCCGTTGCCCAGGCGAGTTCGACCAGCGTCACGGTGCGCCGGCCGGCGCCGTCGAACTGGCAGACGATGAGACCCTGCTCCTCGATATAGGTGAGCAGCCGCCGGGCCCGGCGCATGGAGTGCGAGCCATAGGCGCGGGCGATCGCGCCATCGCTCGGGCACGGCCAGCCCTCCTTCGCCGCGCGCGCGATCATCATGAACACGCCCTGCATGTCCTCCGGCAGCAGAGAGGCGCGCACCGAGACGTCGCGCCACACATCGTCCTCGCTAGTTTCAGACCCCAGCCCGGCACGGGCGCGCGTCAACATCCGGCGGAATGCGGGCAGATCAGGCACGACCGAGGCGAGACCCTCGATGCGGCAGCGTACGACGAACTCCTGGTAGAGCACGCCGATCACGCGGAAGCCTGCGTCAGGTTGTGCAAGAATAGCGCGCAGCACCCGGTCCACGCGCTCGCGCCGCTCCGCCAGATCCTCGGCGCTGATTTGCGGCTCCGCCGGTTCGGGGCGGATGTCGCGCGGCGCCGATTTCGCCGCCATCAGCTGCTCCAGCAGGTCCGGCGACGCCACCCGGCGTGGCGCGCGCATCGTCTCCGGCGGCGGGGCGGCCAGGATGATGGCGCGGGCATCCTCGAGCCCCGCCTCCGGCAGCGGCATCAGCCTGGGCGTGCCGTTGCGCGGGCTGGTGTCGGTCGGGCCGATGCGCAGGCCGAGCGGCCGCCGCGACAGCGCCGGCCCCAGCGCCATGAACTGCCCGCGCTCCAGATCGCGAAAGGCTTCCGCCTGCCGCCGCTCCATGCCCAGGAGATCGGCGGCGCGCGCCATGTCGATATCGAGGAAGGTGCGGCCCATGAGGAAGTTGGAGGCTTCCGCCGCGACGTTCTTGGCGAGCTTGGCCAGCCGCTGCGTGGCGATGATGCCAGCCAGCCCCCGCTTGCGGCCACGGCACATCAGATTGGTCATGGCGCCGAGCGAGAGTTTGCGCGCCTCGTCCGACACCTCGCCGGCCACCGCCGGCGCGAAAAGCTGCGCCTCGTCGACCACCACCAGCATCGGGTACCAGTGGTCGCGCGCGACCTCGAACAGCCCGCCGAGAAAGGCGGCGGCCCGCCGCATCTGGTTCTCGGCATCGAGCCCTTCCAGGTTGAGCACGGTCGAGACGCGATGGATACGCGCCCGCTCGCCGGCCGCCTGCAGCCCGCGCTCGGTATGCTCCTCGGCATCTATGACCAGATGGCCGTAGCGTTCGCCCAGCGAAACGAAGTCGCCTTCGGGGTCGATGATGGTCTGCTGCACCCAAGGCGCGCTCTGCTCCAGGAGCCGCCGCAACAAATGCGACTTGCCGGAGCCCGAATTGCCCTGCACCAGAAGGCGGGTCGCCAGCAATTCCTCGAGATCGAGCTTCGCCGGGTCGCCCGCCGTGGTGTGTCCCATCTCGATCGCAACGGTCATGCCAGACTCATCAGCTCCTTCGCAGACGGGCTTATCAACCCGATCGCGGCCCGTCGAGCGTGGGATGGCCGGCGATTCGCGTTGCGCACAGCCGAGAGAACGACGACGTGGCCGCGATGGACGGCCGAGACCGGCGGCCAGCCTGCCGTTTACAGCCCTGACCTGTGGATAGTAACCACTTGTTCACCATGGGCCGGTGTTCCGATTGCGGACACCAGGCATCCGCCTAACCTGACCCTGCATCGTGCCCCAACGTGATGCACCCAACGCCCCCAATGGCGGCCGGCGTCTTCAAGTTTCTCTCCAAATGTATACGCCGGTCGCCACCCCTTTCGGTTACAGCCTCGGTGCCGCCTCATGCGGCTCGATCTGTCCTGGGACTGGCGGCAATCGCGGCGCTTCCAGACCCTCGAAGGGATCACGCCAAGCGTCGATGGCTTCAAGCCGCCCGTACCAGCGGGTGAGCGCGGGATAATCACCAAGCGGCAGCCCAGCGACGTCGTTGAACGGCAAGAACGTCGCCATGCGGAAGTCGGCATAGGAGACTGAATTGCCGACCAGCCATGGCTGGTCGACAAGCACCGCCTCCAGGATCGCGGCGGCCTTGGGGAATTCTGCAAGTCCCTCCGCGACTTTTTCCCGATCGATCGGCCCGATGTGATAGCGCTGCTTGGTGCCGCGCTCGAAATGCACCATGTCGCAGGCCCGCACGAAATTCTCCTTGCCCCAGCTCAGCCAGCGGATCATGTCGGGCTCATCCTCGCCGGTGCGCCAAAAATCCGAACCCATGTCGCGCGACAACCGGCAGGCTATGGCGTCGGCCTCCCAAAGGCTGCCGCCCGGCCACGCCAGTATGGGGAGGGAAAGGTTGGGATTGAGCGGCCGGAACCGCTCCGCTTGCCCCGGCGCGAACGGCGACGCGAATTCGAAGGTCACTTTCGCCCCGAGATGACGCGCCACCGCGACCCCCAGGCGCGGATTGGGGTTGCGGCTGAAGTACAGTTTTGTTTCCACCCCAGCCGGCGTCGGCTCGACCTTGTCCCTCATGAATGCCTCTCCTTGTTCCGGCGACCATCGCCAGATCAAGGACGGATGCGGCTGGTGCAATCCTACAAATCTTACATTTCCCGCGGACCGGGCGGAACGAGCAGCCCATCGAAACAGGAAGGGTCGTGCAAAGTTTGGGTTGACCGCCTCCGACGGCGAGGCGACACTTCATCCCACAGCAAGGCAGGAGGAAAACGATGGATGAGCCCGACCGCTGGCGCCACATGTCCAGCGCGCCAAAAGACGGCAGCCGGATACTCGTTACGGTCCGCCCGTCCGAACAGGGGCCAGCGGAAGTCGACCTCGCCTACTGGTCACGCGCCGATCAGTTCGGCGAGGAAGGCTGGCGCGCCTCCGATTCCTCGCCCGGCCGCGTCGTCGAATACGCCGAGCCGGAGCTGAAGTGCTGGATGCCGATGCCCTCGGCCAATCTCAGCCGGGGCGCCTCGATGCCGGCGCCATGGGAAGGCGACGACGCGCAACAGCTGGACGGCTCGGGGATTTAACGCTCAGAACAAAAAGGAAGCCGTCGCCGGATTCGGCCCGTTGCGGCCGTCGGCCGCATCCATGCCGCCGATCGTCTCCAGGTCCTGCGCGTCCAGTTCGAAATCGAAGACGTCGAAATTGGCCGCGATACGGTCCTGGCGGACCGATTTCGGGATGACGATCAGCCCTTGCTGGAGATGCCAGCGGATCATCGTCTGCGCGGCGGACTTGCCGTGTTTGCGGGCAATGCCTGATATGGTCGGATCGCTCAGCAGGCGGCCGCTGCCCAACGGACTCCAGCTTTCCGTATGAATGTCGTGCCGGGCGTGAAACTCCCTGAGCGCGCGCTGCTGGAAGCGCGGATGCAACTCGACCTGGTTGACGACTGGTGTCACGCCCGTCTCGCCGATGATGCGTTCCAGATGATCAGGATTGAAATTCGAGACGCCGATCGACTTGATGCGGCCGGCCTGCTTCAGTTCGACAAGCGTCTTCCACGCCTCGACATATTTGTCCTGGCTGGGCACCGGCCAATGGATCAGGAACAGGTCGAGCTGCTCGACGCCGAGCTTCTGCATCGTGTCGTCGAAGGCACGAAGCGCCGCATCGCGCTGGTGGGCGCCGTTGCGCAGCTTCGAGGTGATGAACAACTCACTTGCCGGCACGCCAGCGGCGCGGATCGCCTCGCCGACGCCTTCCTCGTTCTGATAGCCCTCGGCAGTGTCGATCAGCCGGTAACCGGCCGCGATCGCCCAGCCCACTACCTGCGCGGTGATGTCGTGATCGACCTGCCACACGCCAAGGCCAAGCTGGGGAATGGCGGCGCCGTCGTTCAACGTGATCTGTTCGGGCATGATCTGGTCCTTTTGCGGGGGGATGGTCCAGCCTATCTAGGCCCGACATCGCGCAACGGCCAGTCGCCAAGGGAAAATTCGCGGTCCCTATTTCGGCCGGCGCACCGCCCGCACCACGCCGGCGTTTCCGCTGCCGCAGAAGAGGCGGTCGCCGCCATCGGACTCCAGCCCCGAGACGCCCATGCCGGCAGGCATGTCGAGCTTCTCCAGGACCTTGCCCGTCCGTGGGTCGACGCGGCGCAGATCGCTTTCGTCGCCCTCCCAGGTGGCGTGCCACAATTCGCCCTCGACCCAGGTCACCCCGGTGACGAAACGGTTGGATTCGATGGTGCGCAGGATCGCCCCGGTCTCGGGATCAATCTGGTGGATCTTGCGCTCCCGGTGCTGCCCGACCCACAGCGTGCCTTCAGCCCAGGTCAAACCGGAATCGCCGCCGTTGCCGGGTGCCGGAATGGTGGAAAGCACCTCGCCCGTGTCGGGATCGATCTTCTGAATGCGGTCCTTGGCGAGCTGGAAGAAATGCCGGCCGTCATAGGCGGTGCCGGCGTGAGCCGCGACATCGATCGAACGCAATGCCTGCCCGCTCTCCGGATCGAAGGCGTTAAGCCTGTCGCCCGAGGCGAACCAGACGTTCTTGCCGTCAAAGCTCACCCCGGCCACCGTCTTGGCACCGGGAAAGGGTCCATATTCCCTCAAAATTTCGGCCGCTGAATGTTTCATTTCGTGATCCTTTAGTGTGGTCGTCATCCCGCTGACCTTTGCAGGCCGGCATCACCTGAACATCAACACACTTAGCCGTTTGGCAGCGGCGCCGGGAGTAACAAGGTGGTCGTGAAACCCGCCACCGGCGGCGTCATCCAGCGGCGCGCCCGGCCTTGGCCGAAGGACTGGACCTTACCGGCCTCGGCAAGCGGATCGAGCGCCCGTTGCACGCTGCGCTGGCCGGTTCCAAGTGCCAGCGCCAGGGCCGAACTCGACCAGGCCTCGCCGTCGGCCAGCAAGGCCAGCACGGCCGCGTGCCGCTCCTCGATCGGCCGCGCCAGCACCATCACCGCGCGCGCCTGGCGCGGCGCCAGCGTGAAGCCATGCTTGGTGGCGCTGATGCCGGCCAGTGCGCGAAGCTCTGCGCGCAGCCGCCCGATCTCGACGCGCAGGCGCGCGCGATGCGATTCATCGGCATGCCTGCCGCCGAAGGCCCGCGCCACGAGGTCGCCCCGCGACACATCCCCCGGCCAGGCTTCGGCGAGCGTCCGCGCCAAGGCGAACAGCACAGGCCGGCTTGCCAGCGAAACCGTGGTCCGCCCAACCCGCACGGCGTAGCGGAAGGCATCGACGACCAGCGCCGGCGATCCCTGCAGCGCCTCGACCTCTTCGAGCAGCAGCGGCTGCTCCCTGCCCTGTGCGATCAATCGCGCCGCGGGTGTCTCCAGTGCCTGCCATGCGCTGTCGACCTCCGCGATGAGGCCGGGAATGCCGGCCTTGCGGGCGGCATGGCGCGCCCACTCCAGCGCCGCGCGTGCCGGCCGGGTCCGCAGGCGCCGCATGGCGATGCCGGCGACGGCGAGCTCGTGCGCGGCCCTGGCCGCCGGCGGAAGCGGCGCCGGGTCGAGCCCGGCCAGCACATGCTCGGCCTCGTCGAGGCGGCCGATCAGGAGCAGGCGGCGCACCTTGAGGTGGCCGGCATGCGCCGCGTTCAACCGGTCGCCGTGCTTTTCCAGCGCCGTGCGGGCCGCGTCGAGCGCCTTGGCCGGCCAACCGAGATCACGCGAGACCAGCGCGATCTCGGCCTCGGCGACGACGCATCTGGCGCGCGCGACCGCCTCTTTCGGGCTGAAGGCGCGCACGGCCCGCCGCAACAAGAGCTTGGCGCGATCGAAGTCGCCGAGCTGCGCCATGGCGATGCCGCGCAGCGCCAGCGCCGGCGCATCCTCGCGCAGGGCGACGCGGTCGAGCGCCCCAAGCGGATCGCCGGCCGCCAGCGCCAGCGCTGCCGAGGTGATCAGCGAGTCCATTCAAATCCCGTCACACTTGTAACTCCCACCTCGGCACCGAGCCGCCCTAACTTACGTCAGTACCGTCAACCAGCAAGTCGGCCCAGCAAGTCGGCCCAGCAAGTCGGCCCAGCAAGTCGGCAATGACGGCACGCATAGGAGATACAAAAGATGCCTGCTTCCACCGACCTCGACCTCGACACGGCCAATGATACGGCCAAGCACGCAGCACGCCACCCCTGCTGCGCCGGACCGGATCTCTTGGATTCCGCCGCGCCCGCAGCACCCCGACCTGCCCAGGCAACACCACACCGCAACGACGCCACGACTGGCAAAGGAGAAGACCAATGACCATGACGATGAAGACCCCGCCGATCGTTTCACGGCAAGATTGGGAAGCCGCGCACCAAAAGATGCTGGTGAAGGAGAAGGCGACGATGCGCGCCAGGGACGCGCTGTCGGCCGAACGCCGGCGCATGCCATGGACGGAAGTGGACAAGGCTTATGTCTTTGAGGGTCCCGACGGCAAGGTGAGCCTGCTCGACCTTTTCGAAGGCCGCCGCCAGCTGATCGTCTACCGCGCCTTCTTCGAGCCTGGCGTCTATGGCTGGCCGGAGCACGCCTGCCGTGGCTGCTCGCTCGGCGCCGACCAGGTCGGCCACCTCGCCCATCTCAACGCCCGCAACACCACGCTTGCCTATGCCTCGCGCGCCCCGCAGGCCGACATTGCGCGGCTGAAGCAACGGATGGGCTGGGAGATGCCCTGGTACACGATCACCGACAGCTTCGACAAGGATTTCGGCGTCGACGAATGGCACGGCCACAACGTATTCATTCATGATGGCGACCGCATCTTCCGCACCTATTTCATCAACAACCGCGGCGACGAGGCGTTGGGCACCGTCTGGAGCTATCTCGACGTCACACCGCTCGGCCGCCAGGAGGTCTGGGAAGACTCGCCCGAAGGCTACCCGCAGACCCCGCTCTACAGCTGGTGGAACTGGCACGACAACTACGAAGCCGGAGCCGACAAGAAATGGGCCGAAGTGTCCGCCGCCGGCGAAGCCGCGTTCCGCGACAAGGCCAACCAGTAACCGGCGCAGGCCTGTCCAGCCTGGGTTCCTCTCCCGCCTCCGGCAGGGCCGAGGAACCCAGGTCCTGACGGGTCGCAACCATCAAGGACAACGACCATGAGCGATATCCAATCCGGCATCGGCAGCGCCGAAAATGCCGCCCCTCGTGGCATCGCCGACTGGCTGTGCCTGGCAGCAGCGCCCACCTTCGCACTGATGGCGCTGCTTTCCCGCCTTCAAGGCGGCGATACCGCCATGCTATGCATGGGCGCCTCGCCGCTGGCCGGACCAATCCTGACCGGAATGCCCGCCATGTATCTGCTGATGAGCGCTTTCCACCTGGCTCCCTGGCTGCGGGTGATCTCCCGCCGGTAGGCGCCCGCTTCCGCCTCACATGGCGATGTCGTTGACCGGCAGCAAGGGCTTGGGAAGGTCGCTCTCGCCGAGCCCGGCGCGCATCTCGATCTCGATGTCGCGGCAGATTTGCGAGATCGGCACATCGTTGGCGTTGCCCTCGAAAGGGTTGGCGCTGCTCTCGCCGACCTGGTCGAGGGACATGTAGGCCCAGCCCAGCAGCGTGCTGAACGGGATCGTCAGCCAGATGGCGATCGAGCCGAGCATGCCGTCCAGTTTGCCCATGTCGGCGAACACCGGAACCACGCCGAACGGCAGCAGCGTGCAGAAGATCATCACGAACATGGAACTGACGATGGCGTATTGCCGGGGATAGGGATTGTTCTTGATACGGTCGCAGCGCGCCTGCTGATCGTGGAAGTCGCGGATCAGCTTGGTCAGTTCGACATAGACTTGCGCCGGAACCTTGGCGTCCTTGAGCAGCCCGTTGACCTGGACCGACTGCAATTCGAGCAAGGCAATCGCCGGACGAGGCGATTTCAGGACATCAACGGTCTGGTCGCCCAGCAGCGGGCGCAATTCGTCGGCGATCGAGCCCCCGTCCTCCTGGATGTGGTAACGCCGCCGGTATTCGGTATTGGCGGCCTTCCCCATCGATTCCCACGGCATCGGCCGCCGCAGCGCGTATCGCAGCGCCGTCATCCATGCGATGTGGCGGTAGATGAGCTTCCGAGCCGTCGGCGCATCGAGGAAGTCCCGGCAGAAATTGGACCACATCCGGCTGCTGGCCGTGATCTGCGTGAAAGCCTGCAGCGCCTCACCGCTGCGGGTGAGCACCTGCGAATTCTTGAAGCCGGCGACGAGCGATACCGTGGTGCCGAGCACCAGCACCACCGACCATGGCACGGAGAACCCGGCAATGCCCGGAAAGCGGTAGGCCGCCACGGCCAGGCCGCTCACCACCACCATGTAGAGCACGCTGCGCCGCGACCACAGCGCGAAATCGACCACCTTGTAGGAACGGCCTACATACATTGAATGCCCCTCAAATCATTCTGTCGCGCACGGTTGCGCGGCCATTATCCCCGTCACCCAGCCTTCCCCGCCCCGAACCGCAAGCCGTCCATCAACAGCTTGACTAGCCGGCGCGAGCGGTCGCGCCACTCAGGCGTGTCGGGTGCCGAGTAGATGCCGCCGAGCGCATGCAGCACATCGGAGGCATCGACGTCGCCGCGGATCGTGCCGTCGGCCACCGCCGCCTCGACCAGTTGCCGCAAGGCCTGCGAAACCCTGCCCGACGTGTCGGAGAACAGCCTCGAATTGGTGGTGAACAGGATGCGCAGGCTGGTCGCCAGGCCGCGCTTGGTGGCGATATAGTCGACGAAGCGGCGCATCCACTCTTCCAGAGCGACATCGGAGGGATGTTTTGCCGCAAGCTCGCCGGCCGCCGCGCATAGCGCCTCCGCCTCGCGGCGGTAGACCACCTCGACCAGATGTTCGCGCGTCGGGAAATGCCGGTAGAGCGTGCCGATACCGACGCCGGCGCGACGCGCGATCTCCTCCAGCGAGGCATCGATGCCGCGCTCGGCAAACACGGCCGCCGCGACCTCGGCCAGCCGGTCGCGGTTGCGCTGGGCATCCGCGCGCAGCGGTTTGTCGGCGGCGGCGGGTTTTTGGTCGACAGTTGTGACGGGCTCAAAAGCCAATTTTTTTCTCCACCAGGGATATGGGGGCTTGAACCATGCCCGGCCAGTCCCCACGTAAATAAACGGAGGCGCCTCCGTTTTAGTGGAGCACCTTTATCATATAATCAGGGAGCCCGGTATGTCACGTCTTTCGAAGCTCCAAGGTGTCAGCTTCCCTACCCGCGGCGGATTGGCTGCCGCCTGACCTTGTCCTTCCCCTCCCAAGCGCCAGATCATCCCCCTCAGCGTCAAGCAACTGGAGCCAGACGCCCATGACCACCCTTCCCATCTCGCTTACCGTCAATGGATACCGCCACGAACTCGAGGTCGACACCCGCGTCACCTTGCTCGACCTGCTGCGCGAGCGGCTTGAGCTCTCCGGCACCAAGAAGGGCTGCGACCGCGGCCAGTGCGGCGCCTGCACGGTGCTGGTCGACGGCAAGCGCATAAACTCCTGCCTCGCGCTGGCGGTCAGCCATGACGGCGCCGAGGTGCTGACCATCGAAGGCGTCGCCCACGGTGAAGAACTGCATCCGGTGCAGGCCGCCTTCATCGCCCATGACGGCTTCCAGTGCGGCTTCTGCACGCCCGGCCAGATCATGAGCACGCTCGGCCTGATCGCCGAAGGACAGGCTGGGGACGATCCCGAGCGTATCCGCGAGGGGCTGAGCGGCAACATCTGCCGCTGCGCGGCCTATGGCGGCATCGTCGAGGCCGTTCTGGAGGCCCGGCAACAACTTGCCGGAACCGACCGGAGGACCGCGGCATGAGAGACTTCGATTTTGTCAGGCCGGCCACCATCTCCGACGCCATAGCGGCGGCGGCCGTACCGGGCTCGGCCTATCTCGCCGGCGGCACCAATCTGCTGGATCTGATGAAGGGCGGCATTACCAGCCCCGAACGGATCGTCGACATTACCCGGCTGCCGGAACTCAATCGCATCGAAACGCTCGATGATGGCGGCCTGCGCATCGGCGCGCTGGTCCGCAATGCCGATCTCGCACACGATCCGGCCTTCGCCAAGGCCTATCCGGCGGTGGCCGAGGCGCTGCTGTCGGGCGCCTCGGCGCAGCTTCGCAACGCCGCCACTGTTGGCGGCAATCTGTTGCAGCGCACGCGGTGCAGTTACTTCTATGACACCGCCAGCGCCTGCAACAGGCGCGAACCCGGTTCCGGCTGCTCGGCCCTTGGCGGCGAGAACCGCCTACATGCCATCCTGGGCTGGAGCGATGCCTGCATCGCCACCCATCCCTCCGACTTCTGCGTGCCCTTGGTGGCGCTGGACGCCGTGGTCGAGATCGAGGGCAAGGAAGGCCGGCGCCATGTGACGCTGGAGGAATTTCACCGGCTTCCGGGCGACACCCCGCAGCGCGAGACCGTGTTGGAGCCGGGCGAGCTGATCGTTGCGGTGCGCCTGCCGGCGGAAGCAGCTTCCTTCGCCGCTCACGCCCGCTATCTGAAAGTGCGCGAACGCACCTCCTATGCCTTCGCGGTCGTTTCGGCGGCCGCGGCACTTTTCGTCGATCGCGGCAAGATCCGCGGTGCAAGGCTGGCGCTGGGCGGTGTGGCGGCCAAACCGTGGCGGGCGCGTTCGGCGGAAGCGGTGCTGCTTGGCGCCGATGCCGACGAGGCGAGCTTCGTTCGCGCCGCGGATGCCGCGTTGGTCGACGCCAGCCCCTCCGGCGACAACGCCTTCAAGATCGAGCTTGCCCGCCGCATTGTCGTCAGGGCGCTGATGGCCGCAAAGGCCGGAACACCCGAGCGGATGCCGGCTCTTCCTGCCTCCCCCTTTTCCTCCATTCCCGGAGTGCGCCATGACGCTTGAACTCAGCCTCAACCAGCAACCCGCCCATACGCGGCAGGGCTCCAGCGTCGGCCAGCCGCTGACCCGCCGCGACGGATTCTTGAAAGTGACGGGGGCGGCGCGTTACGCCGCCGATAACCACCCGCCCGGCATGCTCTATGCCGTGCTCGCCGTCTCGAGCATCGCGCGCGGCCGGGTCGTGTCGCTGGATATCGAGGCGGCCAAGGCGCATTCGGGCGTGATCGAAGTGATGACGCCACTGAACCGGCCGGCGCTCGCCGTCGATCCGGATGCCAAGGACCATCCCTTCATGTTCCGGCTCGACCTGCTGCAGAACGATGGGGTTCGCTATCCCAACCAGAGCATCGCCGTGGTGATCGCGGAGACGCTGGAAGCGGCGACCGAAGGCGCGGCGCTGCTGTCGCCGCGCTATGAAACGCTGCCGGCGCGGGTCGGTCTCGATAGCGGCAAAAGCTTCGTGCCGCGCGGCGTTGGCGTCGGCAACCCGGCGGTGCAGGAGAAGGGCGATGTCGAGGCCGGCCTCGAATCGGCAAGAACGCGGATCGAGGCGGCTTACGAGACGCCGGCACAGTATCACAACGCCATGGAGCCCCACGCAATCGTCGCTGCCTGGGATGGCGACCAGCTGTCGATCGACACGCCGAGCCAGGGCCTTGCCATGGCGCAAGGGCGCATCGCCGGCCTGTTCGGCATCGCGCCGCGGAACGTCCACATCCGAAGCCCATTCCTGGGTGGCGGTTTCGGCTCCAAGGGCATGATCTCCGGGCCGCAAGTGCTCGGCATCCTGGCGGCGCGTCTCGTCGGCCGCCCGGTCAAGCTGGTGCTGCGGCGCGAGCAGATGTACGGCCCGGTCGGCCATCGCGCCCCGACCCGCCAGACATTGCGCATGGGCATGGATGGCGAAGGGCGGCTGACCGCGCTCTCCCATCACGCCAGGACCACATCGAGCACGTTCGACGATTTCTTCGAACCGGCGGCGGACGCCTCGCACACGCTCTATGCCAGTCCGGCCATCGCCACCTCGCACGATGCTGTGCGGCTCGACACCGGCACGCCGCTGTTCATGCGGGCGCCGGGCGAGGCCACCGGATCGATCGCGCTGGAAAGCGCTATAGACGAGGCAGCCCATGCCTGCGGCATGGACCCGCTGGAATTCCGGCTCAGGAACTATGCCGAAGTCGAGCCTATGACGGGCAAGCCGTTCTCCTCAAAGGCCCTGCGCGAATGTTACCAACAGGCGGCCGAAGCGTTTGGCTGGGCGAGCCGCCCGCTGCAGCCGCGGCGGATGCGCGACGCGGACGGTTTCCTTACCGGCTGGGGGATGGGCACGGCGACGTTCCCGGCGCTCATGTTCCAGGCCGAGGCACGCGCGGTGCTGAGGGCCGACGGCAGCGGCTTGATGGAGACCGGCGCTCAGGACATGGGCCAAGGCGCCTGGACGGCCTTTGCCCAGATTGCGGCAGACGGGCTGGGGCTCGACATCGACCAGGTCGATTTCAGGGCCGGCAGTTCCGACCTGCCCAATGCGGGCATCGCCGGCGGTTCGGGCCACACGGCGACGGCCGGCATGGCCATCCACAATGCGGGTGCGGCCGTCATCGCCAGGCTTGCCGATCTCGCCACGGGCAACGAAGCCTCGCCGCTGTTCGGCGCCGGCAATGAAGGTGTCCTGGCGCGCGGCGGACGCCTCTACCGCCGCGATGACGAAAGCCGCAGCGAAAACTATAGCGAGATCCTCGCCCGCGCGGGTCTTGCCGAGATCGAAGGCCATGGCAAAGGCGCACCGGATCCGGCGTCGCAGGAGATCTACGCCAAGCACGCGCATGGGGCCGTGTTCGCCGAGGTGAAGATCGACCCGGATTTAGGCCAGATCCGCGTCACCCGGCTGGTCGGCGCATTCGCCGCCGGACGGGTCATCAATCCGCGGCTGGTGCGCAGCCAGTATTATGGCGGGATGATCTGGGGCGTTTCCTTCGCACTGCATGAGGAAGCCGTCACCGACCGACGCTCCGGCCGGATCCAGAATGCCAACCTCGCCGAATATCATGTCCCGGTGAATGCCGACGTGCCGTCGGTCGAGGCGCTGCTGGTTCACGAGGACGACCCTCATGTGAACGCACTCGGCATCAAGGGCGTCGGTGAAATCGGCATCACCGGCACGGCCGGCGCCGTGGCCAATGCGGTCTGGCACGCGACCGGCATGCGCCCGCGGCGCTTTCCGATCCGGATCGAGGACCTGCTGGGGTGAGGAGCGGTCCGTCCGAAGCAACGGTTGGACCCCCCTACCCTAACTCCAATTCATTCCCCCAAGCGTCAAGCAACTGGAGCCAGACGCCCATGACGAGCAAGACCACAATTCCTGTCCATCTCGATATCAACGGCCAGCGTCACACGCTGGAACTCGAACCGCGTGTCACGCTGCTCGACGCCTTGCGTGACAGGCTCGGCCTGACCGGCACCAAGAAGGGCTGCGACCATGGCCAGTGCGGCGCCTGCACCGTCCATGTCGACGGCGAGCGCGTGCTGGCCTGCCTGACATTGGCCGCACAGGCCGCAGGTCGCACCATCACCACCATAGAGGGGCTTGCACGGGAGGGCGAACTGCATCCCGTGCAGGCTGCCTTCCTCGAACAGGACGCCTTCCAGTGCGGCTATTGCACGCCAGGCCAGATCATGTCGGCGGTGGCCTGCATCCGTGAGGGCCATGCCGGCTCGGACGACGAAATCCGTGAATACATGGCCGGCAATCTCTGCCGCTGCGGCGCCTATCCGCACATCGTCGCCGCCGTGCGCCAGGCAACGCTGGAGGCCGCGTCATGAGGGATTTTTCCTATCTTCGCGCCACTTCGGTCGACGCCGCCCGCCAGGCGGCCGCGCTCCCCGGCGCCATGCTGCTCGCCGGCGGCACCACGCTGATCGACCTCGCCAAATGCGGCGTCACCGAACCCGACACGCTGGTCGACATCACCCATCTCAAGGGACTGGACCGGATCGAGATCGGCGAGCGCGGCGCCATCATCGGCGCGCTCGCCAGGATGGGCCATGTCGCCGACCACGACGACATCAAGAGCCGCTTCCCCGCCATCTCGGAGGCGCTATGGCAAGCGGCCTCGGCGCAGATCCGCAACATGGCGACCATAGGCGGCAATTTGATGCAGCGCACGCGCTGCCCCTATTTCCGCGATCCCTCGAACTTTTCGGCCTGCAACAAGCGTGTATCAGGCAGCGGCTGTTCGGCGATCGGCGGCGTCACCAGGGGCCATGCCGTGCTTGGCACCAGCGAGGCCTGCATCGCCATGTACCCAGGCGACCTCGCCACTGCGCTCGTCGCCTTCGACGCAACAGTTCATCTCGGCGATCGGCGCATCCGGGTCGATGACTTTTTCCTGTTGCCCGGCACGACGCCGGACAGGGAACACGCGATCGAGCCGGGGGAGATGATCACCGCCATCGAAATCCCCTCTTCCGCCGCTGCCCACCGCTCGACCTACCTGAAGGTCCGCGACCGGCAGTCCTACGAGTTCGCCGCGGCCAGTGCCGCCGTCGGGCTCGAACTGGAATCCGACGGACGCACCATCCGCGACCTGCGCGTGGCGCTCGGTGGCGTCGCCACCAAGCCCTGGCGGGCGCGGGCCGTGGAAGCCGCGCTGAAAGGCAAGGTGCTGGAGCCCGAAGCTGTTCGCGCCGCCAGCCTGCTCGCCGTCGAAGGCGCCGTCGACCAAGGCGCCAACCACTACAAGATCGAGCTCGCGCCGCGCGTCGTCGCACGGGCTATTCTCAAGATGGGAGAAACGGCATGACCGTTCACGACATCAGACATGGCGATGCGTTCGACGGCGGCGCGGACGCGGTCGGCGGCCGGCTATCGCGCGTCGACGGTCCGGCCAAGATCACGGGTGCCGCCAAATACGCCGTCGAGCAGCAGCTCAAAGGCCTGGCCTACGCCGCACTGGTCGAAAGTACCATCGCGTCCGGCAAGGTGCGCGCCATCGACAGCAAGGCGGCCGAGGCAGCACCGGGCGTACTCAAGGTGCTGACCCCGGACACAATCATCAGCCTGAGAACCGCCTCGGACTGGTTCGGCACCCCGCCGCCCGACAAACCCTATTGTCCGCTGGCGCGCGACATCACCTTCTCGGGCCAGCACGTCGCCGCCGTCGTTGCCAAGACTTTCGAGCAGGCGGTCGCCGCGGCGGCGCTGGTCAAGGTCAGCTACGACGAGACGCCGGCAATCGTCGACCTCAGCGACGGCAAGGCCGGTGACGGCATTCCGGTCGATGCCATGACCAAGGAATGGGGCGACGCGTCCGCCGCCTTCGCCTCCGCCCCGGTGCGCATCTGCGCCGCCTATAACACGCCGCGCGAATACCAGGCGCCGATGGAACCGCATGGCCTGATCGCCCGCTGGGAGGGCGACCATCTCACCGTATGGGAGCCGAGCCAATGGCTGGATGGCATGGCGCGCACCTATGCCGAATGGTTCGCCGTGCCGTTCGAGAATGTGCGGCTGGTGTCGCCCTATGTCGGTGGCGGCTTCGGTTCCAAGGCACTGGCGCTCAGCCATGGCGCGATTGCCGCGAGTGCCGCGAAAATGCTCGGCCGGCCGGTGCGGCTGGTGATGACGCGGCCGCAGACCTTCACCAGCTATGGCGGCCGCGCCGCAACCCGCCAGACGGTGACGATCGGCGCCGACCGTGACGGCATGATCCAGTCGATCGTGCATCGCGGCGTGAACGAAACGTCCATCGACGGCATGTGGGTCGAGCCGCTGGGTTCGGTCACCTCGATCATGTACGCGACGCCGAACTTCTCCTCGAAACAGAATGTCGTGCGGGTGAATTCGGTGGTGCCGGGCGCCATGCGCGCGCCGGGTGAAAACCCATCGGCCTTCGGCATCGAAAGCGCCATCGACGAGCTCGCCTACGAGGTCGGCATCGATCCGCTGGAAATCCGGCTGAAGAACTACGCCGAGCAGGACCCGCACGCGAAAAAAGCCTGGTCGACCAGACAGTTGCGCGAAGCTTTTGCAGCAGGCGCCGAACGCTTCGGATGGGCCAGGCGCGCACTTGAGCCGCGCTCGATGCGCGACGGCAACCAGCTGATCGGCTGGGGCGTCGCCGCCGGCACCTATCCGGTGCGGCGCGCCTATGGCGAAGCGATGGTGCGCATTCTGGCCGACGGCTCGGTCGAGGTCGAGAGCTCCTCGATCGACATGGGCCAGGGCACCTACACCATCCTGGCGCAGACCGCCGCCGAAACGGTTGGCGTGAGCGCAGACGACGTCGTGGTGAAGCTCGGCGATTCCCGGTTTCCCCGCGCCGGCGTCACTGGCGGCTCACGGCTGGCCGGCGTGATGACGGGCGCGGTCTACAAGGCGGCGACCTCGGCGCTCGACCAGCTGATCGGCTTGGCCATCAGCGATCCGCGCTCGCCCTTCCACACGCTGCAGGCCAACACTTTGGTCGTCGCCAATGGCCGCATCGGCTCGCCTCGCGGCGACGGTCCCGATGTCTCGATCGCCGAACTGCTCAAAAGCATCGGCCGCGACCGCATCGAGGCGACCGGCGACACCATGCCGGCCAATTCGACGGCAGAGGATCGCTACAAGAACTACACCACCATCGCCATGGCGCTACCGCACACCGAGGGCGACTATTCCCGCCACTCGTGGTGCGCGCATTTCGTCGAGGTGCGCGTCGACGAGGATTTCGGCACGGTGCGCGTATCGCGCGTGGTGTCGGCGTTGGATTCGGGCCGGCTCTACAATCCGAAGCTGGCCGAAAGCCAGTGGAAAGGCGGCATCATCATGGGTATCGGCCAGGCGCTGCTCGAAGAAGGCATCGTCGACCGCCGCCACGGCCGCATCGTCAACAACAACCTCGCCGACTATCTCGTCCCGACCAACGCCGACGTCCCCGACATCGAGGTGATCTCGGTCGGCATCCCCGACCTGCACTCCTCCGTGCTCGGCGGCAAGGGTGTCGGCGAACTGGCGATCGTCGGCATGGCGCCGGCCATCGCCAACGCGGTGTTCCACGCCACGGGCAAGCGCGTGCGGGATCTGCCGATCACGCTGGAGAAGCTGATCTGAGGGTGGAACTGCCAATCTCCCCCCCTTGAGGGGGGAGATCAGCTGCTTCACCACTCCAGCCCGAACACCAGCTTGCCGAAATGCAGGCCGCCGGCGGCCATGTGTGCGTAGGCTTCGCTCGCTTGATCAGGCGAAAACACCTTGTCGACAACCGGTTCGATCCTGGCCGCGCCGATGGCACGGGCGGCGTCGAAAAGATCGGATACGGATCCGGTGTTGTTGCCGACCACCTTCAGCGCCTTGATGATGATCGGCAGCAGATTGATCGTGGCTTCCGCACCGGTGACGAAGCCGATGGTGAACAGCGTGCCGCCGGGCGCGGTGGCGTTGACGGCACGGGCGAAGGTGGCGGTTCCGCCGGTCTCGACGATGAGGTCGGCGCCGAGGCCGCCGGTCAGCTCCAGCACCTTGCCGTCCCAGTCTGATGTCGCGCGGTAATTGATGAGATGATCGGCACCGAGCGCCTTCGCCCGCTCCAGCTTTTCGTCCGACGATGAGGTGATGATGACGGTGGCGCCGGCGGCTTTCGCGAGCTGCAGGGTGAAGATCGAGACGCCGCCAGTGCCAAGCAGCACCACGACCGAGCCCGGCCCGACATTGGCGGCGCGGATGGCGTTCCAGGCGGTGGTGCCGGCGATCGGCAGGGTCGACGCCGCCTCGAAGGAGAGGTGCGCCGGGACCGCCACCAGCGAATTGGCCGGCAGCGCCACATATTCGGCCAGCGACCCCGGCATCGAGACGCCGCGCATCTGCGTCATCTCGTAAGGCCGGGGCGGCCCACCGATCCAGCGCGGCTTGGCATGCGCGACGACGCGATCGCCGATGGCGGATCTCGTAACGCCCTCGCCCAGCGCGACGATCTCGCCGGCGCTGTCGGCGACGGGGATGAGCGGGAAACTCGGTCCGGGATAATTGCCGCTCGCCACCGCCACATCGACGAAATTGAGGCTCGCCGCACGCTGGCGGATCAGCACCTCGCCGCGCTGCGGTTCGGGGGTTGCAACGGTGGCGGCGCGGAAGGCGTCCAGCCTGGGCTGGCTGAGTTCGATGGCCTTCATGGTTTCACTCCGGTGGACGATTTGTTCGATTGAGTGAACCTATTTGCTGCGCTATCTCTGGATAATCCTTGTTTTTTGCAATTGAGAACTGTGAACGATGCAGCAATCTCACGAACCCGCTGCCCTTGCCGAGATGGCCGCCTTCGCCGCTATCGCCGAGGCGCGCTCCTTCACCCGGGCGGCGGCACGTGTCGGGCGCGACGCGACCATCCTGTCGCGGCGCCTGCAATCGCTGGAGGCGCGGCTTGGGGTGAGGTTGCTCTCGCGCACGACACGCAGCGTGTCGCTGACCGAAGCGGGTGCCGAATTCCTGGTGCGTGTGCGCGCTATCCTCGCATCCGTCGACGAGGCTGAGGCCGTCGCGTCCGCGCATGCCGGGGGCGGCCCGCGCGGCGTGCTCAGGCTGGCGCTGCCCGGCACGTTCGGGCGCATGTGGATCGGGCCGCTGTTGCCTCGGTTCCTCGGCGAATTTCCCGATGTCCGCATCGAGGCCGAATTCTCCAACCGCTTCACCGATCTGGTCGCCGAGAATTTCGATGTGGCCGTGCGACTGGGCAGCCTGGAGGATTCGCGCCTGGTGGCACGCAAGGTGGCGACGCGACGCCGGTTGCTCTGCGCCGCTCCATCCTATCTCGCCCGCAAGGGCAGGCCGGAGACACCCCAGGCGCTGCTCGACCACGCCTGCCTGGGCTTCTCGGGCTTCCAGACCTTTCCAGCCTGGGAGATGACCGACCGC
Organism: Mesorhizobium sp. B2-3-11; assembly: GCF_006442215.1. NCBI lineage: Bacteria > Pseudomonadati > Pseudomonadota > Alphaproteobacteria > Hyphomicrobiales > Phyllobacteriaceae > Mesorhizobium > Mesorhizobium sp. B2-3-11. The sequence goes on from NZ_VFVS01000006.1 coordinate 151,466, forward strand.
GAGGGCCGGCGCGCACGCATCGAGGTTTCGGGGCCGTTGGTCACCGACGATGCCGAGGTGCTGGTCGACGCCGCCGTGCAAGGCGTCGGCTTGATGATGAGCACTGATTGGCTGGTCGGCCGCGAGCTTGCCGACGGGCGGCTGGTGCCCGTGCTGGAGGAGTGGACGCTGGCGGACGAAGGCGCGGTCTACGTCGTCACGCCCTCGGCCAAGGGAAAAGCCGCCAAGACCCGCACCTTCACAGACTGGATCGGCAAGCGCTTCGCGCCGGAGCCGCCCTGGCGGCGGTGAAGTGAAGTGGCGGGACTGGCGAAGACGGAGATACAGCCAATCTCCCCCACGTGGGGGAGATTGGCAGTTCCGCCGATGCCCTTTTCCTCACTTCCCGTGCCTCAGGAATTGGCTGAGCAAGTCTACCGGCAGCGGGAACACCACCGTGGACGAGCGCTCGCCGGCGATGTCGTGCAAGGCCTCGAAATAGCGCAGCTGCATGGCCTGCGGCTCGGCCGCCAGCATGCGGCCCGCCTCGACCAGTTTTGCCGCCGCCTGCTGCTCGCCTTCGGCATTGATCACCTTGGCGCGCCGCAGCCGCTCGGCCTCGGCCTGTTTGGCGATGGCGCGGACCATGTTCTCGTTTAGGTCGACATGCTTGATCTCGACATTGGACACCTTGATGCCCCACGCATCGGTGCGCTGGTCGAGGATTTCCTGGATGTCGCTGTTGAGCTTGTCGCGCTCGGCCAGCATCTCGTCGAGCTCGTGCTTGCCGAGCACCGATCGCAGCGTGGTCTGCGCCAGCTGGTTGGTGGCGGCCATGTAGTCCTCGACCTGGATGACCGCCCGCTCGGCGTCGACGATGCGGAAATAAAGCACGGCATTGACCTTTACCGAGACGTTGTCGCGCGAAATCACATCCTGCGGCGGCACGTCCTGCACCACCACGCGCAGGTCGACCTTCACCATCTGCTGGACGAAGGGGATCAGAATGATGAGGCCGGGTCCCCTGACCCCGGTGAAGCGGCCGAGCGTGAAGACCACGCCGCGCTGATATTCCCTGAGGATGCGAATAGCCGCGGACAGGAACATGACCACAAGAAGCGCAAGCACTAGGTAGGCCACATAACCGATGTTCATTGCCTTGCTCCATTCCTTCCCGCGTCGCGCCGTCGCACGGTCAGCACGAGGTCGGCGATCTCGGTCACCTCGACGCTGTCGCCGGCCGCGACGGGTTCATCGGCCCTGGCCCGCCAGCGCTCACCCAAGGCCAGCACATGGCCCTCGCCGCCCTGCCAGTCGAGGATCTCGGCCGGCTGGCCGCGCATTGCTTCGCCGCCGACGCGCGGCGGCTTCCGGCGCGCCGCCCAGAGATAGGTGCCGCTCAGCAGCGCCAATCCAAGCGTCAGCGCGGCGGCGGGACCGATGACGGCCCATGACAGGGCAAAGCCCGGCCCCTCGACCCGCAGCAGCATGGCGGCACCGAACAGAAAGGCGGCCACGCCGCCGAGCCCGAGCACGACGGTGGGATTGAAGGCCTCGATGATCAGGAAAACGACGCCGAGCAGCATCAGGGCAAGGCCGGTATAGTTGATCGGCAGGAGATCGAGCGCATAGAGGCCGAGCACGAGACAGGTGGTGCCGATGACGCCAGGCGCGACCGCGCCCGGGCTGGTGAACTCGAAGACGATGCCATAGACGCCGACCAGCATCAGGATGACGGCGGTGTTCGGATCGGTGATGACGGAAAGCAGCTGGATGAACCAGCCCGGCTCCAGCGTCTCGACCGGCAGCCCCTTCGTCGCCAGCACCACTTTCTTGCCCGCCACATCGACGGTGCGCCCATCGGCCAGTTGCAGCAGCTCGGTGGTGTCGCGGGCGACAAGATCGATCACATGTTCCTGTAATGCCGCATTGGCCGAAAGGCTCGCCGCTTCGCGCACGGCCTTCTCGCCCCAGTCGCCGTTGCGCCCGCGCAGTTCGGCAAGAGAGCGGATCAGGGCGACCGCGTCATTGGTCACCTTGGCCATCATCGCGTCGCCCGCAGGCCGCCCGCCGGCTTGGTCGCCCCCGCCCTTCTGGTCACCCACGTCCTTCTGGTCGCCCACGTCCTTCTGATCGCCCACGTCCTTCTGATCGCCCTTGTCGCCGCCCGGAAGCGACGGCATGCCGCCAATCTCCATCGGCGTCGCCGCACCAAGATTGGTGCCGGGCGCCATCGCCGCGACATGGGTTGCATAGAGGATATAGGTGCCGGCACTTGCCGCATGGCCGCCGGCCGGCGCGACATAGCCGATGACAGGCACCGGCGACGCCAGGATGTCGGCGATCATCTCGCGCATCGACGTGACCAGCCCGCCCGGCGTGTCGAGCTGCAGGATGAGGACCGCCGCGTCCCGCCTGGCCGCGGCATCGAGCGCTTCCTTGAGCTGCCTGCTGCTTGCCGGCCCGATGGCGCCGTCAATGGCGACGCTCAGCGCAACCCTTTCGCTCCCGGCTGAGGAGAAGAGAGAAAGCACAGCCGCGACGACGAAGGCCGCGGCAAGAAGGGCCACCCGCGCGAAGGTCACGCTCAAAGCTCCATGGACTCAATATGGGTTGTATTCTTGCGAAGTCCATGAAGGCGCCGACGTCGGAGATCGGCGACGACCGAAGAGACGGCCTCTCCTACTCCGGCGACGGCACCGGCGGCTCGGAGGTTAGCGACGTGCCGGCGGCGGCCAAGGGAAAAGCCGCCAAGACCCGCGCCTTCACAGACTGGATCGGCAAGCGCTTCGCGCCGGAGCCGCCCTGGCGGTAAAGCCCCTGACCCGCTGGCGGTAGAGACCGCGCGCTCCGGCTTCAGGGCCCATGGGCCGCCAGCGGCATGCCTATGTCCGACACGAGTTTGACGAGGTCGGCTTGGCGTCTCGTGCCGGTTTTGGCGAAGATTCGATTGAGGTGGGTCTTCAAGGTGTTTTCGCCAATGCCGAGCGCCAACGCGCTCTCCGACGCTGACAATCCGCTGCCGATCCGCAGCAGCACCCGCGCCTCCGAGGGCGTAAGATCGAACAGCGTGGTCAGAACGGCCTCCGGGAGAGGAGAAGCCGATGTCGTCGTCGATATGAACACAGCCGCGCATGCCGGCCGGAAAACCGCGCGCGCCGTTCCTTCAGTCAACGGCAACACATAGGCGACGGCGGGCGGCTGGCCTTGGGCCGAAACCGGCAGCCCTATGCCGCGCGCGCCAAGCGAGGCATCCGCGCTGGCCGCACTGGCGATCGCGTCGAGCAGGGCGCGGGCCACCACCCTATTCTGTGCCTGGAGCAGGCCGTTCCTTGAGAGAATGGGCCCCTGCACCGAAAACATCTGTTCGGCGGCCGCATTCGCATGGAGGATTGCTCCATTGGCGTGGGTGAGCACGACAGGCACAGCCAAATGATCGAGCGCCTGACGATAAAGATCGATGGTGACGCGGCTCTGGTCGAGCAGATCGCCGATCAGCGAAGCACGGCGCAGATGCGGCGAGAGCAATGCCAGGAACTGCTGCTCTTCGGTCGAAATGCCTCCCCGGCTGGCACGCGTGGTGCAGCCCAGAAGCCCGATTCGGTCCGGCGTATGGACGAATTTGGTGATGCAAGCCTCGCGCAGTCCCTGCGGTTTGGCCCAGTTCTGAAAAAACGGCGTCAGCTGGAGTTCGCTTTCGCTCATGAGCGACAGCGTCGCAACGGGCCGGTCGACATCGCCGACGACCGCTTCCTTCAGTCCGGGAATTCCATCAAAGTCATAGTCTTCCTCGAGGGCCCGCATCCGCATCGGATCCCAAGGCGACTGAGCCGCGAAACGGCCGCTATTATGAGCGGTGCCGGCAAGCGCGATGGTGGTATAGGCCGCGTCGACGGCTTTGGTGACGCGGGTCATGACTCCGGCCCAGCCTTCCGGGTTCAATACGCAATCATAGATATCGCCGATTATCGAACTCAGGACTTCGCTGCTCAGCCTTTCCACCACACCTCCTGGCACACCCCGATCTCGCCTCGGAGGAATTTGTGACATCATACTTTTGGATGACGCAAGTCGCGGCGGCTCTCGACTACAGGTTGAACTTGATCGCTTGAACGCCGGTCGCCACTGTTGCCGGTTATTGTCGCAATGGAAAGCATCGCGTTCGATATTTTTTAAGCCGGGACAGTTGTCGAGGTTCTCCATTGTCGCGAAAGACGGTGCTTTCATCGGCTCGGTTGCCACCGCATCTTGACGAACGAGAACGATTTTCCCCGTGGCAAGACATCCATGTCGCGGAAACATGGTCGGCCGAATACGGCAGTCCGGAAAACCCGCACTTCGAAGCCACCGCTGTCGGTTCAGCGGTTCTCGGCCAGATGTCCGGACCGGTCAAGCACGCCACAAGCAAAGCGAGCAACATCGCCAATGACGACAAGGACGGCTATTTGCTGCTGATCAACAAGGCCGACAGCGTGTTGTCAGGGGTACATGTCGGCCGCGAATATGCCGTCGGTCAGGGAGAGGCCGTGCTTGTCACCGCATCGGAAGCTCTGAAAATGAACGGTGCCGACAGCAATGTCTGGATGAATGTGGTGGTCCCACGCGCGATCCTCCTGCGCGCCTTCCCGCGGATCGATGACAGGCTGGGGCTGAAGATCGGCGCCGACAGCGAAGCCCTCGACCTCCTCAAACGCTATTGCCTGCTTCTTGAAAGCGGCAGCCCGCTTGCCTCGGTGGATTTGATCACGCACGCGACGGACACGATCGTGGATCTGATCGGCCTGGCGACCGGCGCAAAAGGTCGGGCTGCCGAACTGGCCGGACTTCGCGGCCCGCGCGCTGCCAGACTGGAGGCCGTCCTGGCAAGGATCGCCGAGGATTTTATCGATCCCGGCATCTCCGCCCAAAGTGTTGCCCAACAACTCGGCCTGTCGGTGCGCTACGTCCACGACCTCCTTCAGGAGACGGGAATGAGCTTCTCCGAACGCGTTCTCGAACTGCGTCTGCGGAGCGCCCACAGAATGCTCTCGCACAAACACAGCGACATGCGGGTCAGTGACATCGCCCTGACAAACGGATTCAGCGACGTATCGTACTTCAACCGCTGCTTTCGTCGCCGCTTCGGCCATACGCCGACAGGCGCCAGATAAGTTTTGCGGCTTTCGCCAGCAGTCCGGTATCCGCCCCGTGCGAGGCCGTTCCGCATCGCCCTGCGTGACCGATGACGCCGAACTGCCACAGTGCGCGAAAAAGGCACGGCACCTCACTCCAGTCCAATTCCAGTGCGGCCTTGCCCAAGACAACAGCCGGGCGCCGATGACATGTCAGCCTCAGGGCGAAACGACTGTCATGTCAGGGGATCGAATGCCGCGGAATGGTTTTGTAGGCCGCAAGGCTGGCGCTTTGAAATATCTGGCGCTGACGTCGACGGCACTGGTAGGCCTTGGCCAGCCGATCCCCGCTTCGGCAGCCGAGATCTGGACCGGCGCCACCTCCACGGATTGGTTTACCGCCGGAAACTGGAACCCCGCCGCTGTTCCGACATCGAGCGACGATGTCATTCTCGATCCGGTGTTCCCGCACCCGACCGTGGTCGATGCGGCGAATGCGGCCGCCCATTATCTGCTTATGGGCACCATTTCGAGTTACTCGGGCTCGCTGGCGATCACCAATGGAGGCACCCTCTCCGACACCGTCGGCTATCTCGGCTACGTTTCGGACGCGAGCGGCACCGTGAGCGTCACTGGAGCAGGCTCCGTCTGGAGCAACAGTTCGGACGTTTTCCTTGCCTTGAGCACCGGCAGCACAGGCACCTTGACGATCTCCGGCGGCGGCGCTGTGAGCGACAAAGTGGGTCATGTCGGCTACGGCCTGGGCACCGGCACCGTAACGGTGGACGGCCCGGGCTCGACATGGACCAACAGTGGGGATCTCTACGTCGCCGAATTTGGCACCGGCACGCTGGACATCACCAATGGCGGCGCGGTCAGCAATGCCGTTGGCACCATCGGTTGGCATGCTGGCTCCACCGGCACGGCGACGGTTGACGGCGCCGGCTCGACCTGGACCAGCAGTTCGTCGCTCTTCATCGGCCATGCCGGCGCCGGCACTCTGACCATCTCCAACGGCGGCGCTGTAAGCAATTCCCTCGGTTCGATTGGTGAGCAGGCCGGTTCCAGTGGCTCGGCGACTGTCACCGGCGTCGGCTCGTCCTGGACCAATTCCGGCAATCTGCTTGTCGGCTGGGGCGGCGCCGGCACGCTCACGATCCAGAGCGGCGGCGTGGTGAGCAGCGCCAGCGGCCAGATCGGCTCCAAATCCGGCTCGACCGGCGCCGTGACAGTCGCCGGCGCCGGCTCGTCCTGGACCAATTCCGGCGAGCTTTATGTCGGCTGGAACGGCGCCGGCACGCTGACGGTCCAGAACGGTGGCACGGTGAGCAACACCAACGGCTATATCGGTGAAAATTTCAGCCCGGCCGCCGCCGCGACGGTGGACGGCGCGGGCTCGCACTGGACCAATTCCGGCTTTCTCTCCATCGGCAATTACGGTGCCGGCGCGCTGACGATCCAGAACGGCGGCGCGGTGAGCGCCATGGCGGGTTACATCGGCATCAATGCCGATTCGAGTGGCACCCTTACGGTCACCGGAAGCGGATCGACATGGAGCGACACGAGCGGCCTCTACGTTGGGTATGGCGGCACTGGCTTACTGAACATCCAGAACGGCGGCCTTGTCAGCAGCAACATCGGCTTTGTCGGTGCCACGGCGGGCTCGACGGGCGCGGCGACGGTCGACGGCATAGGTTCGATCTGGAGCATCGCGTCGAGCCTGTTTGTCGGCGACGCCGGCACTGGCACGTTGACGATTTCGAATGGCGGCACGGTCAGCAATGGCGCGGGGGCCATTGGCGCGAAAGCAGGCTCGGCCGGCATGGTGTTCGTCGATGGCGCGGGTTCGACCTGGACCAATAGCGGCGATATGCAGGTCGGGCTCGATGGTTCCGGCACGTTGAACATTACAAATGGAGGCAGTGTCAGCGATGTCAATGCCGTGCTTGGGTACGGTGCCGGCGTAGGTACCGGTATCGTGGACGGTTCGGGTTCGAATTGGTCCAACAGCGGCTTTCTACAGGTCGGCGCCGGTTCGATCTCCACATTGGCGATCACGAATGGCGGCGTCGTAAGCGCCGGAAGCGGTTCGGTTGATTCTTCGAGCAAGGCAACTGTCGATGGCATCGGCTCGACCTGGATGAACATCGGCGACTTTACCGTGGGCGTTGGCGGAGCAGGCACCGTTTCCGTGTCGGGAGGTGGTGCCCTCAACGACGTAGACGGCACTTTAGGTTACTATCAGGGCTCCAGCGGAACCGCGACGGTGGATGGCGTGGGTTCGAACTGGGCGAATACCGGCAAACTCATCGTCGGCCAATCAGGAACCGGCACGATCGACATCATCAATGGCGGCGCCGTCAGCAACCAGACTGGCTCTGTGGGCTACGACGCCGGGTCCATGGGCACCGTCACGGTCGATGGACCGGGTTCGAGCTGGACCAATTCCGGCGACATGTTCCTCGGTTTCAAGGGCGCCGGCACTCTCCAGGTCGCCGATGGCGGCCATGTCCTCAACCAGGCCGCGCTCCTCGCGGTGTTCGAAACCGCGACCGCCACCGTGACGGTGGACGGGGCGGGATCCTCCTGGAGCACCGATGACAATCTTATCCTGGGAAGCGCCGGTCACGCGACACTTTCCATCGCCAGCGGCGGTTCAGCGGATGCGGATTCCGTCTTTGTCGGCCAGGCGGCGACAGCCACCGGTGCGGTTACCGTCGACGGCGTGGGCTCGAAGTGGACCAACAAGAACGGCATGTATCTTGCCGGTCTCGGAAGCGGCACTCTTGCCGTCACCAATGGCGGCGTCGCCTCCGGCGGCGGCACCTACATGGCGTTCGCCGCCGGTGCCACCGGCCAGGCAACCGTTGATGGCCCGGCCTCGCTCTGGGAGATGCACGGCGACCTGGATATCGGTTTCGGCGGCACGGCTTCGGTGACACTCTCCAACGGCGGCACCGCTCTGGTGGACGGCGTTACCGTGATCGCCAGCCAAGCCGGCTCCGTCGGCGCGCTTAACATCGGCGGCGCGGCGGGCTCCGCGGCGGCGGGCGCCGGCGTCCTCGATTCGGCCACCTTGCAGTTCGGCGCCGGCACCGGCACGCTCAATTTCAACCATACCAGCGCGAACAATGGCTTCGCTTCGGCGATCAGCGGACTGGGGACGATCAACCAGATCGCCGGCTACACCAAATTGACCGGTAATTCCTCCGGCTTCACCGGGACGACGAACGTTCTCGGCGGCGGCCTCTATGTCAACGGCTTGCTCGGCGGCGCGATCAATGTCACCGGCGGCCTGCTTGGCGGGTCGGGCACGGCAGGCAGTGTGACCATTGCTTCGGGCGGGACCTTTGCACCGGGCAATTCGATCGGCACGATCAATGTCAGCAACACAGCCTTCTCGGCGGGTTCGATTTATGCCGTTGAAGTCGAAAGCGGCGGCACATCCGATCGGATCAGCGCCACCGGTACGGTGACGATCGGCGGCGGCACGGTCGACGTCATCCCCTATCCGGATTATGCGACCGGCACGACCTATACGATCGTCACGGCGGCGGGCGGTGTCACCGGCGCCTTCGACAAGGTCAGTCTTGAAACCGGCGGCTCGATCTTCATCGCGCCGACGCTCACCTATGACGCGAACAATGTCTATCTCAACCTGGCCAAGGCAAGCTTTGCCAGTGTAGGCCTGACGCCCAATCAGATCGCCACCGGCGGCGGCGCCGAAAGCCTTGGCAGCGGCAATCCGCTGTTTGATGCCATCTTCGCCCTGCCGAGTGAAGCCGCCGCCCAGGACGCTTTCGACCAGCTTTCGGGCGAAATTCACGCCTCGGCCAAGGGCATGCTGCTCGAGGACAGCCGCTTCGTCCGCGACGCCGCCAGCAATCGCATCAGCGCCGCCTTCGGCGATATTGGTGCGGCAGCGTTGCCGGTCATGGCTTATGGCGAAGGCGGGCCCGAAATGGTCGCCGCCGATACCGACCGCTTCGCCGTCTGGGGCCAGGCTTTCGGTTCGTGGGGCAGTACCGACAGCGACGGCAATGCCGCCGCCTTCGACCGCTCCACCGGCGGCCTGCTGGCCGGCGCCGACACTTTGGTCGGCGGCTGGCGCGTTGGTGCTCTCGGCGGCTACAGCCATTCGTCCTTCGACGCCGACGATCGCAATTCCTCCGGCAAGAGCGACAACTACCATCTCGGTCTCTATGGCGGCACCAATTGGGGCGCCATCGCCTTCCGCGGCGGCGCCGCCTACAGCTGGAGCAGCCTCTCGACCAAGCGCTCCGTCGCCTTCAACGGTTTTGCCAACGCACTGTCGGCCGATTACGAAGCCGGCACCGCGCAGGCGTTCGGCGAGCTTGCCTACAAGGTCGATGCCGACCGCTTCCACTTCGAGCCGTTCGCCAATCTCGCCTATGTCAATGTGAGAACCGACGGCTTTAGCGAACAGGGTGGTGCGGCGGCACTGACCAGCGCCGGTTCGAACACCGACGCTACCTTCACCACGCTCGGCATGCGCGGCTCGACCGATTTTGCGCTTGGCGGCGTCAAGACCACGGCGCGCGGCATGCTCGGCTGGCGCCACGCCTTCGGCGACGTCACACCGACTTCCGCCCTCGCCTTTGCCGGCGGCGATCAATTCACCATCGGCGGCGTGCCGATCGCCAGGGACGCAGCGGTGATCGAGGCCGGCTTCGACCTCAACATGTCGGCCAACGCGACGCTCGGCCTGTCCTATACCGGACAGTTCGGCGGCGGCACGGTCGACCAGGGCGCGAAGGCAAACCTCAGCGTCAAATTCTGACGACAACAGGCCGCCGGCTCGCGCCAAATTGACGTCGCCGGGCGGTCCTGGCGTCCGCCCCTACTCCGGCGAAGGCACCGGCGGCTTCGAGGTCAGCGCGGTGCCGGCGGCGGCAACGATCACGGCGGCGATGCCGGCCAGTTGCGGCATGGTCAGGCTTTCCCGCAGGAATAAAAACCCGGCCAGCGCGCCGAGCCCCGGTTCCAGGCAGGTCAGCGTGCCATAGATACGCGCCGGCATGCGGGTCAGCGCAACCATTTCCAGGAAGAACGGCAGCGCGCTGGAAAAGAGGCCGACGAGCAGCGCGCTGACCAGGATCGATGGCGCGAGCAGCCCGCTTCCCGCCTCGGCAATTCCAAAGGGCAGCACCAGCACGGCGGCGATGGCCATGCCATAGGCGGTGGTGCGGGTACCGAGCTCCGCGCCCGCCTTCTGCGCCAGCACGATATAGAGCGCCCAGAATCCGCCGGCCGCCAGGGCCAGCATCACGCCGGCCGGATCAAGCGGCTGTAGCGAGCGGACGAAGGGCGACAACAGGACGATGCCGGTGACCGCCAGCGCGATCCAGGCAAAGTCGCTGGCCCGCCGCGAGGTCAGCGTCGCCACCAGCAGGGGACCGGAAAACTCCAGCGCCACCGCGACGCCGAGCGGGATCCTGGCAAGCGCTGCGTAGAACAGAAGATTGAGCGCGCATAGCGTCACCCCATAGGCGACGAGCCACGGCAGAGTGGCGCGTGAGGGCCGCATCTGCCAGGGCCTCAGCACCGCGATCAGCATCAGCGCGCCGATGACCAGCCTGAGCGTCGTCGTGCCTTGCGCGCCGATCACCGGGAACAGCGTCTTGGCGAAGGTGGCGCCGATCTGGATCGACACCATGGCGCCCATCAGTGCCGCGACCGGCAAGGGTGCTGCTTCGCGGCTGGCAACCGGCATTGATGTCACTTGTGCTTCATCCTCCATGCCGGCAGGCGCAAACCTGCTGGCAGGAACGCAATAGGCTGAACCGGCCTTGCTGTCGTGAGACAGCGCGGATGCCTCGATGAGGGCACGGTCAAATGGCATGAACCGGCGGGCATCGCCGTCGGACATCACACCCGGTCGTTGCGCGCGTTCGGCAGTCTGGTGATCGCCACAAGGACGAGCAGCGCGGCACTGCCCAGAAGCGCCATCGCTCCGAGCGACCAGGCAATGCCGATATGCACCATGGCGAATGCCAGGGCAAAGGGCGCCACGGCCGAGACGATCAGCCGGGCCGCCATGACCCGCCCCTGCAGCCGGCCGTAGCCCTCGCTGCCGAACAATGTGAGCGGCAACGAGCCTGTGACGATGCTGAAAAGCCCGTTGCCCATGCCGAAGACGACGGCGAACGCCATCGCCCCGGCGATTGAAGGCGCGGTGCTATCCAGCACGACCACACTGGTTGTCATCAGGCTGGCCGAGATAGTGGCGAGCATCAGGGGCGACAGCTTGCCGCCGAAGACCATGTTGACGAAGCGGCTCAACACTTGTGAGGGCCCAAACAACGTTCCGACCATGGCGGCGGTCGCGCCGAGGCCAAGCCCCGAAAGCAGCGGCACCATATGCACAAGCACGGCGGCGGCGATCAGGTTCTGCAGCGAGAAGGCAGTGACCATCAGCGCAAGGCCGAGCGGCCGCGAGGATGCGGGAAGCGATCCCCTGATATGCCGTGGCGGCGCGTTTGCCGCCCGCCTCCCTTTGGCCAGCCCATGCGAGAGCCAGGCGTGCAGTGGCAGGCAGACAAGCAGGTTCAGCCCTGCGAAGACAAGATAGACGCTCTGGCAGGACATGTGCGCGTGCAAGGCTGACGTGATCGGCCAGAACACGGTCGATGCGAAGCCGGCAATGAGGGTGAGATAGGTGATGCTGCGTTGCGCGGCATGTGGCCTTATCTGCACCAGCAGCGCGAAGGCGGCGCCGTACTGCACCAGGTTCGATGCCACTTCGAGGACGATCAGCGCTGCCACGAAGGCCACGGCTGTGGGAGCGCAGGCGCAGGCGGCCAGTGCCGCCGCTGCAAGGACCGAGCCGGCGGTCATGATTTTTCCGGCGCCAAAATGGTCGATCCAGCGTCCAAGCCACGGCGCCGTCAGGCCGCCAACCAGCAAGGCGGCCGAAAGCGCGCCGAAAATCCATTCGGTCGGCCATCCCAAATCCCTCGCCATGTCGGCGGTAAGGATACTGAAGCTGTAATAGAGCGTGCCGTAGCCGATGATCTGGGTGACCCCAAGGGCGGCAATTGCGGCTGTCGGCGCGCGTTCCGAGGCATCGAGCTCGGAAAGGCCCCGATCACCTGATGCCACGGTCACCGGTGACCACCTCGCCGTCTTCCTTGGTGAAATGGGTCGCCGGATGGTCAAGCAGGTCGAGCACGAGCTCGGACGGCCGGCACAGTCGCGTCCCCCTGGGTGTTTCGACGATCGGCCGGTTGATCAGGATCGGATGCTCCAGCATGGCGTCGAGCAGCTGCTCGTCGGTCCATTTGGGATCAGCCAGGTCCAGCTCGGCATAGGGCGTGCCCTTTTCGCGCAGCAAGGCGCGCACCGGAATTCCCATGGCGGCGATAAGCTGGCGCAGGCGGTCCCGGCTGGGCGGATGTTGCAGATATTCGATGACGACCGGCTCCTCGCCGCTTGCTTTGATCATGGCAAGCGTGTTGCGCGAGGTGCCGCAGTCGGGATTGTGGTAGATGGTGACGGTCATGGCGTGGCCTTGACGGCAAGAGGTTGGATTTCGGATTGCGGTTGCAGCAGCCAAGTCATCAGCGCCAAGGCAATGCCGGCGCCGGCGAACTCGGCGGTGATGAAGCAGGGAAGACTTGCCGGGCTGATTCCGGAATAGGTGTCGGTGAACGCCCTTGCCACCGCGACCGCCGGATTGGCGAAGGACGTCGAGGCGGTGAACCAGTAGGCAGCGGTGATATAGAGGCCGACCAGCCACGGCACGGCAGCGCGTTCGAAGCGCAGGCCCGCGAGGATGACGGCGAGCAGGCCGAAAGTCGCGACGCCTTCCGAAAGCCACCGCGCGGCGCCGGTGCGGCCATGCGTCGACAGCGCCAGCGGCGCCAGCCCGAACATCAGATGCGCGATCATTGTTCCGGCAATGCCGCCGGCAAGCTGGGCCAGTATATACAAGGTGCAATCGCTGGCCGACAGGCGGCGCGACAGAGCGAGGGCGAGCGACACGGCCGGATTGAAATGGGCACCGGATATTGGGCCGAGGATTGTGATCAGCACGACCAGGCTCGCACCGGTTGGCAGCGTGTTGCAGAGAAGTGCCAGTGCGCCGTCGGTCGTCAGCGACTGCGCCATGATGCCTGAACCGACGATCGTAGCCACCAGCAGCGCCGTGCCGAGGCTTTCCGCGACCAGGCGGCGCGGCAGGTCGAATTGGCGCTCGACCGTCATTGAGCCGTCTCTTGCGCATCGGCCGCACAGCAGCCCGGCGCCAGCGCCGGCGCGCAAATCTCCTGCCGTCCGGAGCAGCAATCCTCCATCAAAAAGCGGATGAGCCCGCTCAGCGCTTCATATTCGGCGCTGTAGACCATGGACCGGGAATCGCGGCGCACGCTTACCAGCCCAGCCCGTTCGAGTTCCTTCAGGTGGAAGCTCACATTCGACGCCGAGACCTCGACCTTCTCGGCGATGGCGCCTGCGGCAATACCATCAGGACCCGCGATCACCAGATGCCGCAGGATGCGCAGACGCGTCTCCTGCGAAAGCGCCGCGAAGGCGGACAGGGCTTGACGTTCATCCATATTTCAACAATCCTAGAAATGTTGAAACAAGGATTACCGCACATGCTCGCCTCTGACAATCGGGAATTTGAACTCTCCATCGTCAGTGATCCCGAGGACATCACCATCGCTGGCCTGCTGGGGTTTTTGGCCGGCCACAAGGACAGGCAGCTGGTGTTTGTCTACGATGGCCGGCCGGTGCGGCCCGGCTACCACGTCACCGAGGTGAAGGCGGGCACGTTCGCAGCGCTGGACTGCGGCGCCAATCCGGAAGCCTGGGCCGAGATCTTCGTCCAGCTCTGGGACGTCGACGAGGACCGCACGCATATGCCGGCCGCGAAATTCTCCGCGATCATCCGCAAGGTGACGGAGCATGTCGACCTTGACCCTTCCGCGCGGCTCACCTTCGAGGTCAGCGACGGTGTGCACCCGATCGCGCTTTATCGGGCCGCCCTTCCCCGGCTGGTCGACGGCGCGGTGCATGTCGAGCTTTCGCCCCGGCCTGCAAGCTGCAAGCCGCGCGACCGTTGGCTGGAGGAAGAGCGGAAAGCCAAGGCCTGTTGCGAGCCTTCCGCCGGTTCGCAACCTTGCTGCGGATAGATCACAGCAGGCTGGCCGGTCCAGCGCGGGTGAAGCGCCATTTCAGTATCCAGTCTAGGCTGCGGCGGCAGAGCGCTTGAACACGATTGTGACCCGGGTGCCTTCGTCAGCGCTGGAGGTTACATGGAACTCCGCCTTGGCGTTCTCGCTCAGCGACTGTGCGATGAGCGCGCCGAGCTTGCCTCGCTTGGGCCAGCTTTCGCCGTCCGGCAACCCGATCCCATCATCGGCAACGACGACGCGGCAGCCATCCCCGTTTACGACGCTGTGCAGGGTGATCGTGCCACTGTCGCGCCCGCGAAATGCATGCTTGAGCGCATTGGTCAGCAGTTCGTTGACCACCAAGCCAGTGGGCATGGCAACGTTTACCGAGACCGGATAGGTGTCCACTTTCATGTCGAGGCGAATGCCCTCGACAGCATGCGAGGCCATTACGGCGGACGCGATCTGGCTGAGATAAACGCCGAGATCGACCTCTTCCTTGTGCTCCTCGCCCGACAGGGTCTGATAAAGGATGGCCAGGGCGTCGACGCGGCCGGCCAGTCTTTCGAAGCGGTTGCGGTCCGGCTCGGCCGCGTTGCGCGTTTCGAGACGGATCAGGGCGGTGATCATCTGCAGATTGTTCTTCACCCGATGCTGCAATTCCCGCAACAGCGTGTCCTTCTCGCGAACGCGCTCTTCGATCGAGCGCGCATCTTCGGTCTCGCCATGGGCCGAGACGTCGACCAGAGCCACCAGCCGGAAGCAGGCTCTGCCATTGTCATCCTCGATGACGTTGGAATAGACGTCGACGATTGCAGGCTTGTCCTCGGCCCGCTCCAGTCGGAAGGTACCGACGAAATCGGTTTCGTCGACCACCGCACTTGATAGCGCGCGATCCTTCTGCTGGTGCAGGCCGATGCCGGAAAGTGCCGCCCAATTCTTCTGGGCGAGCTTGGCCGCCTTCAGACCGGACAGTTTCTCGAACTCCGGATTGGCATAGACGACACGTTCCTGCCCGCTGACATCCGAAACGGCGATTGCAATTGGCACCTGGTCGAGGAACTTCTTGAATTGTTCGCTTTCCAGCGCGCTGGCAAGGTCCGGCGTTTCGAGCAACTGCTCGACCGTCTCCGCCTTATCCGAATTCGATGTCATCTGCTCATCCAGGAATTTTCTGATGCTATCAATATCAGCGAGGTATTGCGCGAGCTATCGCCAAAGCGGCATTGCCACTGGCACAATGAGCAGGCCGGCACCAGCCTGGTCTCACGCAGCGGTCAATACCGAAGACCGGTAGGTGATGAAATACTGGTCGCGATGCGCCTGGCGACCTCGACGGCCGCCGCTTTCGACCGCCCGACATTGAACAGCGCACGCTAAGCGCAAAGCGCTGGGCAACGAGACCTGCGGAGCCGAGCTACGACGTGGCACGCAGGTTCCTGCGGATGGGCCGCCTGCCCGTTGCACGGGCTTTCTCGGCCACCACGGCGGCGATCTCTACCACCTCGCCCTCGCGCGGTCTGCCGTTGGTGGCCTTGTGGAGCCGTTCGTAGGGCAGCAATTCCTTGATCCGGGCATTGAGCGACGCGATTTCGGCCCGCAGATCCTCGCATTCCTGCCGCTGGACATCCCGTTGTATGTCCTCCGACGCCTGCTGCAGCGTGAGCTGCGAAAGAGTGGCGTTCGCCCTGGAAAGGCTCAGCTTGTCGGCTTCGTTCTCATCCGTGAGCGCGGACAGTCTTTCATCGGCGATCTTCTTTTCGGCCACTGCGTCGTCCAGCTCGGTCTTGAGCCTGGCCATCTCGGCGGCGGCCGCACTGTTCTCGTTGGAGGCCCGCGCCAGCCGCGATTCCAGATCTTGTATCTCGGAACGCAATCCGCGCATTTCCGTCTGGGCGCGAGCCCGTTCGGCTTCCCAGTCGCCTTGCATCATGCTGGCCGACTCGGTCTTTTCCGCCAGCTTGGCCTGTGTCGCCTCGAGCGCCTTCTGCAGCCGGATCTCCTCTTTCTCGCTCTTGCCGAGCGCCGCCATCAGTTCTGCAAGCCGCGCCGCTTCGCTGGCGTGGATTGTCGAAAGCTCGTCCAGCCTGTGGCGCGCCTGGGTCTCCCGCTTCAGCACCTTGTCGAGCTCGGCTGACAGGCTGACATGTTTTTCCCGCAGCATCTTGCTCTCGCGCAGGCGCCTGTTGGCTTCGACCGTCCTGGCCGTCAGCCGGTTGGCGATGTCGCCGAATTCCGCGTCGCGTTTGGCGCTGGCATTGGCCGTCTCCGTGAGCTCGAGCCTTACCGCCGCAAGCGTTGCGCGAAGCGTCTCCCGGTCCTGGACCAGGCTTGTCTCGCGCTGCTGCAGCAATTCGCACGCGCCGTCACGCTCGCGCAGCTTTGCCGCCGTGTCGTGCAGCTTGTCCGACAGCGTCCGTTGCTCCGCGACCAGGCCGGCATTCGCGAGCTCCAGCTCGTTGGCGCGAAGAATGTCGGTGTGGAGGATATTGAGGAATTCGCGCGTCAGATGGTGCGAGGTCGAGATCTCCGACAGTTTGCCGTTGATCTCATCCAGATAATCCCTGGCGTCGTGGAACATCCCTTCGAAGGCATTCAACGCCGCCAGCCGGGTCTGGGCATGGGGGGTCAGTCGTGGCGCGGTTTCGGCAGTTTCGGCATTGCCCGCGTCATCCGGATTGTCCGCGGCATCCGCATAGTCGGCATCGGCTTGTGGTGGCGAGGCATCGGCGCCTGACCCGGCATCGGGGACACCGTCGCCCTTTGGCGGTGACTCGAATTCGCTGTCGAGGCTGGCATCCAGGGCGTCCGCAAGATCGTCCTGCAACTCCTGGAGGGCATTATCTACGTCTTCAGCACGCTTGATCAGGCTCTTGAAGTTCATACGGAACTCCCTCTGTACGCAACCAAAACCGGATATTTAACAAACTGCTAATATGCATCCTTACATCCGCTTATTCCGCAGGGGAAGCCCCCCTTGGAAAATGTAAATTTCCGACATTGGCGATTTGGATGCCGCGAGCAGCCAGTGCCGAGCCTCCGGCGCAGACCGTGGCGTTCGCGACGGTGTGAACGTGGTGTGCTGCCTGATATGCTGCCGGCAAACGGCTTGCAGGTCGAACGGGAGGGCGTGGAGATGTCGATCAAGGTGATCGGAACCGGCTTCGGTCGAACGGGCACGGATTCGATGCGCGAGGCGCTGGCCATTCTCGGCTTCGGCCCCTGTCATCACATGCATGAAGTGAACGGTAACGAGGAGCAGAAACGGATGTGGCGCGCGCTGGCCCAAGGTGCCACGCCGGACTGGAACCAGCTGCTCTCGGGCTATGTCTCCTGTTTGGACTGGCCCTCGGCGTACTACTGGCGCGAACTGATCGAATTCTATCCGAATGCCAAGGTGATCCTGACCTACCGTTCGGCCGAAAGCTGGTGGGAGAGTTTTGAAAAAACGATCGCGGCGGGACTTGAGCAAAGCGTGGATCAGGAATCGCTGGGCCTTGTCCTGATCGCCAGGCAGGTGTTCGGCGGCCGGCCTGGCGATCGAGCGCATGCCATTGCCTGCTACGAGGCCAATGTCCGTGCGGTGTACGCTGGGGTGCCACCGGAGCGGCTGCTGGTCCACGCTCTTGGCGATGGCTGGGAACCGCTGTGCACCCATCTCGGCGTTGCGATACCGGATCAGGACTATCCCAATCGCAACAACGCCGCGGGCTTCAGGTCGAGATTTTCGCTGAACTGATCTGGACGCATACCGGCGGTGCCGGCCCGGCAAAATCCGGGTCCCTCGCCCCTCTGGAGCGGGGCGAGGAAAAGGCGGGGCGTTTTACCCCGCCATGGCCAGCGGCACGGCGCTCTTGTTGGGGATCTGGATGTCGATTTCCAGCGTCGACATGGTCTCGCCGCGATCCATCGAGACCTGGAGATAATCCTGGTCGATCTGCACATGCCTGGCGATCACAGCCATGATCTCCTCGCGCAGGATGGAGACGAGATCGGGCTGGCCACGGCTGCGGCGCTCATAGGCGAGCAGCACCTGCAGCCGCTCGCGCGCCACCGGCGCGCTAGTGCGCCGCTTGAAGAGGTCGAGGATGCTCATGCGGCCCTCCTTCCGAGCAGACGGTCGAGAAAACCCTTGCGTTCGAAGGGCACCACCACCGGCAAATCTTCGCCTTCCAGCCGCCTTGCCGCTTCGAGATAGGCTTTGGCGGCGTTGTTGAGCGGTTCCGACAGCGTCACCGGCGAACCGAGATTGGAGGCGCGCAGCACATCCTGGCTTTCCGGGATGATGCCGAGCAGCGGTACCGACAGGATTTCCAGCACGTCGTCGATCGAGAGCATTTCGCCGCGCGCGGCCCGCGCCGCGTCATAGCGCGTGACCAGCACGTGCTTGGCGATCTGCTCGCCCTGTTCGGCGCGCATGGTGCGGGCGTCGAGCAGGCCGATGATGCGGTCGGAGTCGCGCACCGACGACACTTCCGGATTGGTGACGATGACCGCCTCGTCGGCGAAGCGCATGGCGAGCTGCGCGCCGCGCTCGATACCGGCCGGGCTGTCGCAGAAGACATAGTCGAAGACCGATCGCAGCTTGTCGATCACCTCGCCGACGCCCTGCTCCGTCAGCGCATCCTTGTCGCGCGTCTGCGAGGCCGGCAGCAGGAACAGCGTGTCGACGCGCTTGTCGCGGATCAGCGCCTGCGACAGCTTGGCTTGACCCTGGATGACATTGACGAGGTCGAACACCACGCGCCGCTCGGCACCCATGATCAGGTCGAGATTGCGCAGGCCGACATCGAAATCGACCAGCGCCACCTTCTTGCCGGTCTTGGCGACCGCGGCACCCAGCGCGGCCGTCGAGGTGGTCTTGCCGACGCCCCCCTTGCCCGATGTGACGACCACTACCTTGCCCATGGAAAAAGCCTCCGTTGCCTGTTGTCGTTTGTTATGCCGTGCGCCGCACGGTCAGAGCCTGCCATCATGCCATCCCAAACCGGTCCGAAGCTTGCGCGCGCGGCGCATGTCCCGACCGGAACCGTGAAACCGGGCGTCAGCATCGCGCCGCCCTAGTTCAAGGGCACGACGGCGAGCATGTCGCCTTCGAGGAAGGCCTGCACGGCCTTGCCGCGCGAGACGCCTTCCATCTCTTCGGCCGTGGTGTACCAGCCGTCGACCGAGATCAGTTCCGCCTCGTTCCTGCGGCAGAAGATGCGCGCTGACCGATTGCCCTGCGAGCCGGCGATGGCGCGGCCACGCAGCGTGCCATAGACATGGATCGAGCCCGCCGCGATGATCTCCGAACCGGACGCGACCGAGCCGAGCACGATGACATCGCCATGCGGATGGAAGATCGACTGGCCCGAGCGGATCGGCGACTTGACCATCAGCGTGCCGGCCTGGCCCGCTTCCACCACGCCGGCTTCCGCCGCCTTGGCAGCCTTGCCCTTGCCGGCCTCGGCCTTGATTTCGACAAGCTTGCCCTCTTCGGGCTTGCCGGCGTCCTTGCCGTGATCCGAAAACACCGTCTCCAGCTTGCCGGCTTCTTCCAACGCCTCCGCCTTGCCCTTGCGGCCGGAAAGCAGACCGTCCGAAGTCGCCTCCTTGGCGCCGGTCAAAAGCGGCGGCAGGTCAAGCCCGAGCGAAGCGCCTTCGAGCTCGATCGCATAGACCCGGATACCGCGCGCACCGAGCGAAGCAACCAGCAGCGCGATATCGGCGACCTCGGGCTTCAGCACGTTCAAATCGAGCACCACGGGGCGCCCGGCAAAATACCCCGGCGAATTGCCGATCCAATGATCCAGCCCCTCCAGCCAAGCGGAAATCGGCGCCTCCGGCGTGAGCGAAAAGGCCACGAACGAACGGGCGCGAAAACGGATGGATTTTGTTTCGACGGGGGCGGCAAAGGTCACGGCCAGCGAATCCTTACTGAGAGGTAAACGCTAGGGGGTTAATGGTTAACGAATGGTTAACGGAGAGGGGTGGAGAGAGAGTTGGAACTGAGATTTCTGACAGCGTGGAGGCAACCATACTGACCGTTTGCCTGGAAACCAAATCTGGCACGCGGGAAGTTGGGGTGCCCCTTCTGGTACATCGGCGGTGCGAAGAGCCTATGTTCAGTATATCGAATGCAATTGCCTATGAGAATCTGATGGTCCAAGCGAAGACCTCCAAGATCTCGCCTATCCGGGACTTCTAGGTCCTTCGCAGTGGATCGATGTGGAAGGGCGCGGACAGGAGAAATGGTGCCAGCGGGAGGGCGAGGTATTGCTGGATATGCTCAGGCAACTCCGCCAACAAGAAATCGCACCTGACTTTTACATTGTGACCCCGTTTGTGGTGGTACAGGATCGCATGCGTGAAATGTTGCGCTCCAGCGGTTTGCTTGACGGATGGGTCGAGAATCCCTTCACCTGGGTGTACGAGCGCGTCGGAACAGTCCACACGGTCCAAGGGCGAGAAGCTGAGGCAATTTTCTTCATCCTTGGAGCACCCAATGCCGAGCAGCGTGGCGCGCGAGGGTGGGCAGGCGGACGACCCAATCTGCTGAACGTCGCCGTCACGCGGGCTAAGGAGGTCGTGTATGTCATTGGGGACCGAGCTCTCTGGAAAAGCGCGGGTGTATTTCAGTCGCTTGATAAATTCTTGTTGTAGTGAATCAAGAAGGCATTGCCGAACAGTTGGCCTGAGCTGTGGTGGCAGGGCCTAGGGCAGATTCGCCATCTCACCCCCGCTTGAAATACTGCACCTCCCGCTCATGCTTCTCCGCCGCCTCCCTCGTATCGAACGTCCCCAAATTCCGCCGCTTCCCCGTCTTCTCGTCCTTCTTCCTTGAATAGAGCCGGTATTTTCCGTCCTTCAGCTTCCTGATCATCGGTCTCTCCCTTGGCGAAGGGCCCGGCGATCGCCGAGCCCTTCCCTTGTCAGTCACGGTGTTCGGGCATGGCTTTCAGCTGGTCCTTGGTCCAGCTGGTCACGGCGTGGACGTCGCCGTCCTCGTCGCGCATGAAATCGAGTTCGTTGGCGGCGACGGCGACCGGTTTGGCGCCGATGCCGAGGAAGCCGCCGACATCGATCACGACCTGGCCGCTGCCATGCATGTGGTCGACGGAGCCGATCTTTTCGTCGTTGGGGCCGTAGATCGTCGCGCCTTCAAGCGTGTCGGGGGTCAGTTCGGCGGGGCGGAGCCTTACGTGGTTTGCGTGGTCCATGAGTGCATCTCCTCTGGGGGTTGGGACAGGGTGAACCTCCGAGGCGGCCAAGGGTTCCGACATTGCCGCGGATGACGGAAGTAGCGGGCGCGCGGATTTTGAGGGCCGGCTCGATGAATCATCTTCTCATCAAGTCGCGCCAACGCATTGTCTCGAAATGCCTCGCGTTCAGCGCTTGCGCTTGGCCTTGAGGTTGCGCGCGGCCTGCTCGATCGCGGCGCGGTCGGTGCCCAGGCGGTCGAGCAGCGCCTGCGCCTCGTCGCCCGATATGCCGGCGCGGATGGCCAGTTCCTCTACCGTCAGCACGTCGGAGCTGGCGATCTCGCCGGTCTGCGGTAGCGCGTCGTCCGCCGTCAGCGGCAGGGCGGCTTCCCTATCGATCTCCATCTCGGCCTGGCGCCAGTGACGGTCATGGTCGCCATGCGCGCCGCCTTCGCGCTGCCAGATCTCGTAGGCGCGGTTCCTGATCTTGTCGTCACGGTCGTCGCTCATATCCATTCCTCCACTCATGTGAGGCATGAACGCCGCGCCGATCCGAACGATCCAAAAAATCTGCGTGATCTCTGGGATCACAAGGCGCCTTTCAGCCGCGCCCGGCCTCCCGCATCCGGCTGCTATTCGCATTGGCGCCTGGGTCCGCCGGAATAGGGCTGATAGCTGTTGTCCTCGGGCCGGTAGGAGCGATAGCGGCTGAAGCAGGAATCGACATGGTCGGCGGAAAGCCCCGCCGTGGCGACCGAAGCGGCGTCGCCCGTCTCGGCATAGCTGACTTCGGCTGAAGGCTTTGCCCCCTGGTCGGCGCCGGCGTCGAGATAGGGCGATACGCAGGGGCGCAGCCGCCCGCTATAGGACAAGTAGCTGTTGTCGTCGGGATGGTAGGAGCGGTAGCGGCTGGCGCACCACTGGAGATGGGACGCCGGCAGGACCGCGTCGCTTGCGGCGGGCTCGATCGAGCCGGTCGCGGCCGGATCGGGTGCCGGCTCCTTGGCGGCGATGTCGGGCGGGGCGGGCTGGTCGGCCGGCAAGCGTTCAAGGTTCTGCGCCGCCTTGTTCACCGGCCGCGCGTTCCTGGTCCAGAGCTCCGCCACGCTGACAGTCGGCCTTGCCTCATGCGCAGGCTTGGCGGCAAGCAGCCAGGCGGCAAAGGCGAGCCCGCTGCCGAAAACCGCCAGCGTCAAAACGAAGCCGCTGACCAGTGCCACGATCGCTTTCACGTCACGCTCCTTCAGCCCCTGCTTATAGAATGCGGAGCATCAAGGCTGGTTCCAGCAAAGTGCGTGTCGCGAGCGTGTCCGGATGAGGCGCGCGGGCTCAGCTCCCCTCAAACCGGCAGCCCCAGGGAAAACTGGTTCTCCACCGCCAGCAGCGCCGCCACCATGGCCTTGTCGCGCTGCCGCTGCTGCAGGTAGCCGGCCAACAACCAGTCCAGCGAGAACCTGCCGGCGCCCGCCACGGCCAGCACGAACATGCCGCCCGCGATGGCCAGATCCTTTTCGAAATGCAGCAGTTCGTTCTGGCTGGCGAAGTCGCTGTGGAACAGGGTTGCCGTCGCCAGGCAGAACAGGCCGAGCCCGATTGCGCCAAGCCGCGTCAGCAGGCCGGTTGCGACAGAAAGCCCTGCCCCCAGTTGCAGGGCCACGGTGGCGATGAACAGCGGCAGGCTGACACCGAGCGCCGCCATCGCCTTGGCGGCGCCTTCGAAATGGGTGGCCAGCGTGACGCCCTCATGCAGGAAGATGAGAGAAAGCAGCAGGCGACCGGCGATCAGGGCCGCGTCCCTCAGGTATTGTCTGGTGGCGTGCAGCTTCGCGGCGCGTTCCTTCAGGGTCATGGTCGGGCTCCGATATTTTGGGCACAGGCGACGTCAAGCGGGGATGGCGCCTGCCGAATGTTATGTTCGAAAGGCCGGAGCCGGTTCGAGGGAGAGGCGCCGGCTCCGGCAATGGGCGCCAGCCACGAGCGCCCGAACTTTGGTGTGTTGGGGATGGTTAGCGCCAAGGCCCCCACTCCGTCTCGGCTTCGCCGAGCCACCTCTCCCCCCACGTCCGTGGGGGGAGAGGAAATAGGTGGCGCTACTTCGTCACCTTGGTGTCGATGGCCTTTTGCAGGTCGGAAAGCTCCTCGCAGCCGGCCGGGCAGAGTTTCTGCAGCGAGGCCAGTTGCTGATTGGCTTTGGCCATGTCGCCAGTCTCGACATAGAGCTCGCCCAGATATTCGCGGGCCGCCTTGTGGTCGGGCTTCAGCTCCAGCGCCTTGTTGTAGTAGGTCAGCGCGGTGTCGAAGTCGCCGGTCTTGCGCAGTGTGAAGCCGAGCAAATTATAGACGTCGGCCTGCTGATTGTCCTGCGCGAGGTCGCGCAGATCGGCCAGCGCGCCCTTATAGTCCTTGGCGTCGAGCTTGGCCTTGACGGCGGTGAGGTCGGGCGCGTCGGCGCCCTCGATGTCGTCCACCGCAAAGGCAGGCATGATTGTGGCGACGGGAACGACGGTCAGCACGGCAATGGCGCCGAGCAGGCCGAACAGGGCGTTTCTGCCCAGAAGGGATCGTTTCATTGTCTGTCTCGCTTGGTTGAGTGCTGGCGCTCAAATCTGCACGGGAGTGAAGCCATAGGCGCTGCCGTCCTTGACGAAGACGCCGGTGCCCGGGAACGGAAAGTGCGAGCCGGAAATGCGGATGTTGTCCGCGATCACCCGGTCGATGATCTTGTGGCGCGTGGCGATCGCCGTCGGCCCGTCCTGGTCGTAGGCGCCCTGCCATTCCGGGTGCGGCGCCAGCAGCGCCGGCACATACATGGTGTCGGCCGAGATCATCAGCTGCTCCTTGCCGGAGTTGGCGAGGTACACCGAATGACCCGGCGTGTGGCCGGGTGCGGCGATGATCTGGATGCCGGGCACGACCTCGGCGCCGTCCTCGACCAGCTTCCAGTTCTTCCATTTCGGGAAGTTCTCGGCGATGCGCTTGCCCGCCGGCTTGCGACCCTCCGGCAGCTTGGCCAGACGGCTGGGATCGGTCCACCAGTCGTATTCGGTGGCGTTGACGATCAGCTCGGCATTGGGGAACACCGGCGTGTTGGTGCCCTTCTCCATCAGGCCCCAGACATGGTCGGGATGGAAATGCGAGATCATGATAGTGTCGATCGCCTTGTAGTCGAGGCCGGCGGCGGCCATGTTGGCCGGCAGATGCGTGGCGTTGGCCTGCCATTGGCCGACGCCCGAGCCCGCATCCATCATGATCAGCCTGCCGCCCATCTTGAGCACGGCGACGGTGAGCGGAATGGGCATGAAGTCGGTGGTCAGCCCTGCCTTGGCGAGTGCCGCCTTGGTGTCGTCGACCGAGACATCCCTGATGAAGGCCGGGTCATGCGGCTTCTTCCAGATGCCGTCATAGATGGCAGTGACCTCGATGTCGCCGACCGTGTATTTGTAGAAGCCGACGGTGGGCTCCACCGGCGTCTGTGCGAAGGCGGGCCGGGTGAATTCCACCTTGCCGGCAAGGCCGAAAGCGGCAGCGGCGGCGGCGGATTGAAGCACTGTGCGGCGTGTCATGCTGAACATGGTGATCTCCTCTGTTGAGTTGTGGCTACTTTTTGAAGGAATGACGGAGGACCGCCGGCCCTCCGTCGCTGATCGCGGATCGGAGCGGCACCGTCGGGATCCGGCGCCGACCATGAACTCAGCCTCCCCAGATGCCCTGACCGGGTTCCTCCGCATCAGATTTCATCGTCGCCTGCATGCCGTGATGAACCATGTCCGGCTTGGCGGTAGAGGCGGTGTAGGTGTTGTCGACCGTCACGGCGGCCGGCGTGATGGTGCTCGTGCCGAAATGATCGCTGCCGGCAAAGGCAGAACTCGGGGCGAGCAACATCGCAGCCACGCTGAGGGCGAGCTTGGTCATTTCGGTAAATCCTGTTTCGTTTTCCACGGGTCGCGGACCGTAAGATTGCCCCGCTTGCAGAGAAGACCCGGAAAGGCCGTGCTTTATTCCCGGGGCGGTGAGATTTTTCTGGAGGGGCCGAAACCGGCGGCAGCGGCCATGCGGAAGGGCGCACCCAGACACAATCCAGAAACAAGTTTCAACAGTTCGGAAAAACTGGCGAAAAGATCGGATGGCATAAGCATCCCTCAACGGCCGGAAATCCGGCCGCCACACAGGCATACGGGGTTTGGGTACGGGCGATGCAACGAGGTTCGAACGGATGGATGGGTGCCCTGCCCGGCATGTCGCTCACCGACGGCAGTGCCCAGGCGATGCGCACGCCTCCGCCCCGAGCCGATGCTCCCGAACATGTGAAGACGGAGCGGCTGGTTCTGTGATAACCGCCCGGCCAAAGAGGACCCGGCGGTCAGCGATCGCCGGCCGGGATTCCGGAATCTTCCATTTTGGAAGCTTCGGTCATTCCACCTCCATCAACAACGACCAAATTGCAGCGGCGGCGCAGCCGACAATGCCTGCTCGAGCGGCGGCATGATCGATATGTGCCTGTGAAAGCTTCGCCAGGACGAGAAAGTTTGGAAATGGACCACGGTATCGAAATCGCCGAACTGGACAGGGAAGCGGCAAGATCGGCCGGAGAGCCCGAGACCAGCCCCCACAGCGCCGATGCACTTGCAGGACTTGCCTCCATCGCACACAGCCAGGTCCTGGTGGGTGCCGATTTTTCCCGGGCAGGTCAGCCGGGCGAGCGGCTCGACAAGGTCTTCGAGCAACTCGCCGAAACATTCGCCACGCTGCCGGCGGTAATTTCCGAGGGCCGCGGCTGGACCTATCAGGAACTGGACAAGCGCGCCAACCAGTTCGCCCGCCTGCTGCTCAAGCGCGGCGTGCGACCGGGCGACCGGGTCGGCCTCATTCTCGACCGGTCCGCGGAAACCTATGTGGCCCTGCTCGCCGTGGTCAAGGCGGGTGCCGCCTTCGTGCCGCTGGCGACCGCCTTTCCTGAAGAGCGCATGGCGCTCATCATCGAAGACGCCAGCGTCAGCCTGATCGTCACCATCGCCACCTATGCATCGCGGGCCGACCAGCTGCCGGTTCCGCATCTGTTGATCGACAGCGCCGCCGCCGAGATATCAGCCCAGTCCGACGCGCCGCTGAAGCCGCACAAGGCGCCGGCCGCCACTGCAATCGAAGACATCTGCTATATTCTCTATACGTCGGGCACGACCGGCAGGCCCAAGGGCGTGGCCATCCGCCACCAGAGTTTTGTCAACTTCATCCGCGTCGCCGCCGCGTCCTACGGCTACCGGCCGGGCGATCGCGTCTACCAGGGCATGACCATCGCCTTCGACTTTTCCTCCGAGGAGATCTGGGTGCCGTTCGTCGCCGGCGCGACCGTCGTGCCAGCACCGGGCCAGATGCCTCTGGTGGGCGAAGAGCTCGCCGATTTCCTGCGCCATCACGACATCACCTGCATGGCCTGCAGCCCGACGCTTCTGTCGTCCATGACCTCGGATGTGCCCGGCCTGCGCACGCTGCTGGTGGGCGGCGAGGCCTGCCCCCACAATCTGGTGGTGCGCTGGTCGAAGCCCGGCCGGCAGATCCTCAATACCTATGGCCCGACCGAGGCGACCGTCACGGCAACCATGGGTGCGCTGACGCCGGACCGGCCGGTGACGATCGGCGCGCCGCTGCCCACCTATTCCATCGTCATTCTCGACCCTTCGCTGCCGCAACTTGCCGAGCCTGGTGAACTGGGCGAGATCGGCATTGCCGGCATCGGGCTGGCGGTCGGCTATCTCAACAGGCTAGACCTGACCGAACAGAAGTTCATCGCCGATTTCCTCGGCCTGCCGAACAACCCGTCCAAGCGCATCTACCGCACCGGGGACCTTGGCCGGATCAACGACGCCGGCGAGATCGAGTATGCCGGGCGCATCGACACCCAGGTGAAGATCCGCGGCTATCGCATTGAACTCGGCGAGATCGAGGCCGTGCTGCTGGACCAGCCTGAAATCGCGCAGGCCGCCGTCACCACCTGGGAGATCGAGCCCGGCCGCGTCGAGCTCGTTGCCTATTACGCGCCCAAGGCCGGCCAGCCGGCGCTCTCGCGCGCCGAAATCGCCCAGACGATGAAGCGGCGGCTGCCGGATTACATGGTGCCCTCCTATCTCGAGGAACTGCCGGCGATCCCGATGACGGTCTCCAACAAGGTCGATCTTCGCCAGCTTCCCAAACCGACGACCGTCCGGCTTTCGGCCGACCGCGCCATGGTGCCGCCCGGCAACGACGACGAGCGTTTCCTGGCCGACGCGCTATGCGCCGTGCTGAGATTCGACGACGTGTCCGTCGAGGACAATTTCTTCGACGATCTCGGCGCCAACTCGCTGCTCATGGCGCATTTCTGCGCCCGCGTGCGCACCCGCAAGGAATGGGCGACGACGTCCATGCGCGACATCTATCTCTATCCAACCGTGGCGCGCCTGGCCAAGCACCTCAGCGTGGCGGAAGAGATGACGACGGCCACCAACGAGCCTGTTCTCACCCGCCAGGCGTCCAACCTCGTCTACTGGACCTGCGGCGCGGCGCAGTTGCTGTTTTACGCGCTTTACAGCTACGTGGCGCTGTGGGCCGTCAATGACGGCCTCAACTGGGTCTATGACACGCTCGACGACCCGCTGCAGCTATATGTCAGGTGCGTGTTGCTCTCGGCCGGCGTGTTCTTCGGCATGTCGGGCTTCGCCGTTGCCGCCAAATGGGTGCTGGTCGGCCGCTGGAAGGCGGAAGCGTTCCCGATATGGGGCCTGCGCTACTATCGCTTCTGGGTGGTCAAGACCTTGATCCGCACGGCACCTGTCGTGCTGTTCCGCGGAAGCCCGCTCTACAGCCTGTACCTGCAGCTTCTGGGAACCAGGATCGGCAAGAACGTGGTCATCGAATCCCGTGCCGTGCCCGTGTGCACGGACCTGATTTCGATCGGCGACCGTACGATCCTGCGCAAGGAATCGCTGATCCTCGGCTATCGCGCCCAGGCCGGCTATATCCACACCGGGCCGCTGACCATCGGCCGCGACGCCTTCGTCGGCGTCGGCTGCACGCTCGACATCGACACCGCGATCGGCGACGGCGGGCAGCTCGGCCATTCCTCCTCGCTGCAGCGCGGGCAAAGCATCCCGGACGGCGAACACTGGCATGGATCGCCGGCGGTGCCGACCACGGCGGACTATTGCAAGGTGCGCAACGTCAACCCTCCCCGCATCCGGCGCTTCCTCTACGAGGCCGTGCAGCTGATAGGGCTGTTTGCCATCGTCACCCCGCTGCCGCTTTTGTTCCACAGCTATTGGGAGAATATCGGCGACGACTATCAGGAGACGATCGGCATCGTGGCGATCGGCACCACGGTCACGCTTTTCGGCTACATCGCCTCGGCCTTCCTCGCCGCCACGGTGGTGCCGCGCCTGTTCAGCCTGATCCTGAAACCCGGCCGCACCTACACGCTTTACGGCTTCCGCTACTGGCTGCAGACGGTCGCCGAGTTCTCAAGCAACTCACGCGTGCTCGGGCTGCTGTTCGGCGACAGCTCGGCCATCGTCCACTACATGAGCGCCATCGGCTGGAACCTCAACAAGGTGGTGCAGACCGGCTCTAATTTCGGCTCCAACCAGCAGCATGAAAACCCGCTGCTGTGCGAGATCGGCACCGAGACCATGGTATCGGACGGGCTTTTCATGATCAACATGCACAAGTCCGCCTCCGCGTTCCGGCTCGAGCCGACGCGGATCGGCGAGCGCAACTATCTCGGCAACAATATCTACTATCCGCCAGATGGACGCACGGGCGACAACGTCCTGCTCGGCACCAAGGTGATGGTCCCGATCGACGGGCCGTTGCGCGAGAATGTCGGCCTTCTGGGCTCGCCGCCCTTTGAAATCCCGCGCATGGTGAACCGCGACAAGGAACTCATCGCCGGCATCGACGAGGCGGACCGGCGCCAGCGCATCCCGCTCAAGAACCGTCACAATCTGGTGACGATCCTCCTGTTCATGGCCACGCAATGGGTCATGCTGTTCGCCACGCTGGCGATCTGGGACCGGGCGCTGAACTATTATACCGAATGGGCGGAAATCGCCCTCTTCGCGGCGGTGCTTCTGACCTCGGCGATCACCATTCCGTTCTACATCTTCGTCGAGCGGGCAAGCCTTGGTTTCCGCAAGCTGAAGCCGCGGATAACGACGATCTACGACGTCACCTTCTGGCGCCATGAGCGCCACTGGAAGTTGGCGGATTCGCCTATCGTGCGCCTGTTCGCCGGCACGCCGTTCCGGCCGATGATCCTGCGCATGCTGGGCGTCAAGGTGGGCAAGCGCGTTTATGACGGCGGCGCCAACCTGACCGAGCGTTCGCTGGTGGAGATTGGCGACGATGTCACGCTCAACGAGGGCTGCGTCATCCAGGCCCATTCGCTGGAGGAAGGCGCGTTCAAGTCCGATTTCATCCGCATCGGCGATGGCTGCACGCTCGGGCCGTCCGCCTTTGTCCATTACGGCGTTGTGATGGGCAAGGGATCGATGGTCGATGCCGATTCCTTCGTGATGAAGGGCGAAGAGCTGGAGCCAAACTCCATCTGGCGCGGTAACCCGGCCAAGCTGCACCGGTTCGTCGAGCCGATCAACGAGGACTCCAGGGCATCTGCGTCTTGAAGGGCGGCGCGCCTGGCACAGTGGACATCCGTATCGCTCCCGTCACCAGGGCCAATCGCGCTTTGGTCACCACGTTGCAGCTGGCGCCGGAGCAGATGGATTTCGTCGCCAGCAATGCGGATTCCCTGCGCGAAGCCATATCCGATCGGGACGCGCGGCCGCGCGCGGTGACGGCCGGGGGCCGGCTTGTCGGATTCCTGATGTACGAGGCGCCGCGGGACGACGACGAGGCGCGCATCTACCGCTTCATGATCGACCGCGCCTGGCAGGGCCGGGGCTACGGCAAGGCCGCGCTGCGGGCGGTGCTGGAGGAAATCCGCGGGCTCGGCCACATCAGGCACGTGTCGATATGCTACGAACCGGAGAACGAGGCGGCACGGCGGCTCTATCGCAGCGCCGGTTTCGTCGAGGAGGGGCTCGATAAGGACGGCGAAATGATCGCCGATCTCGTCCTCCCGGCCGGCGACCGATGACGCCATCAGCCGATCCGTCTGAGGAAATCGCCCTGGCGCGCGCCATGGCCGCCATGGCCCCGGCCGGGGTCCGCACCGGCTGCCGGATCATCCGCGACGGCGACGAAGCCCATCTGTTGCCGGCGGAGGCAGGCTCGATCCCCGCCCGCCAGCCGGCCATGCGGCGGGCCAGCGGCGCGGCGCGCTGGATCGCGCACCGGCTGCTGGCGGACGTCGGCTTCGACGGTTTCGCCCTCTTGCGCACGCCATCAGGTGCACCCGCATGGCCGGAGGGGATAACGGGCTCGCTCGCGCATGATGACGACATGGCGGTGGCGGCGGTCGCGCCCGTTGCCGGCACCGGCTCGCTCGGCATCGATGTCGAGCCGGCGCTGCCCCTGCCCAACGACATTTTCTCGCTCGTAGCCATTCCCGCCGACCGGATGGGTGCAGCCGACCGGCAGCTCGCCGGCCGCATCCTCTTCGCCGCCAAGGAAGCGGTCTACAAGGCTGCCTATCCGCTGGATCGCGAAGTGCTGGGCTATGAGGACATCGCCGTGGACCTCGAAGCCGGCCACGCGACAACGAGGATGGGCCGCAAGGTCAGCATCGCATACTGCATCGCCCCGCGCGTGGTCGTGCTGGCGTTTATTGCAGAATAGGCATCGGCCTATTCGCTAACCACCTCCCGATAGGTCCTCACCTCCCCATCCAGCCCGCGTATCCGCCAGCTCTGCCCGTGTTGCCCCTCGACATGGCAAGGTCCGAGCGGCACCTTGCCTCCCCCATCCGGCAGGTCGATGACATAGACCGGATTGCAGATACCCGACAGGCGGGACCGCAGCGCTTCCACCAGCGCCTGGCCTTCGGCGATCGTGGTACGGCGGTGCGCCATGCCGCGCGCCAGGTCGCCATGGTGCAGGTAATAGGGTTTTATCCCCAGCCGGTACATCAGCTCGCGGCAGAGCTCTTCCAGCACCTCGACCGTATCGTTGACGCCCTTGAGCAGAACGCTCTGGTTAAGCAGCACGAAGCCCGCCTGCCGCAAGGTGCGGCAAGCCGCCTCAGTCGCGGATGTGATCTCGCGCGCGTGGTTGAAGTGGGTGACCACCGTCACCATCAGTCGGCCCTGCAGTGCCGCCACGAGCCCTGGCGTGATGCGCGAAGGCAACGCCACCGGCACACGCGTGTGGATGCGCAAGAGCCGCACATGGGGGATGGTCTCGATGCGGGCACGGATTTCGGCAAGCGCCGCATCGGGCAGCGACAGCGGATCGCCGCCGGTCAGGATCACCTCGCG
This sequence comes from Mesorhizobium sp. B2-3-11, assembly GCF_006442215.1. Lineage (NCBI taxonomy): Bacteria > Pseudomonadati > Pseudomonadota > Alphaproteobacteria > Hyphomicrobiales > Phyllobacteriaceae > Mesorhizobium > Mesorhizobium sp. B2-3-11. The sequence continues at coordinate 183,280 of NZ_VFVS01000006.1, forward strand.
GATTTCGGGGTGGCCGGCGATATAGGCCAGCGCCGGCTCCAGCGCCTCGCGCGTATACCCCCGGCCGATCGAGGTCAGCGATTCCTTGCGGAAGCAGAACCGGCAATAGACCGCGCATTGATAGGTCGGGAATAAAAGCACCCGGTCGGCATGGCGATGCGTCAGCCTGGGCACCGGACTGAATTCATGGTCGGCGATCGGGTCGCCAAGCTCGCCCTCCGTCTCGTCCAATTCCCCAGGCGACGGGATCACCTGCGCCCGGATCGGATCGGCGGGATCGTTCCAGTCGATCAGGTCGAGATAGCTCTTTGGCGCGCGCACCTTGTGGAGCGCGGCGGCGGCTTGCACGGCTTCGCGCTCGGCCGGCGAGAGCGGCAAGGAGGAGAGGTCGCGCACATGGCGTACGCCGGCGCGGACGTCGTCCTGCCAGGCGGTGTCGGCGGCGCGGGTTGCATCTTTGAGGTTGGGCATTGGGCGTCTCGGGCTGTTCGGGCGGACCTATCGGCCGGATGGGCTGTCGGGTCAACCACTGTCGCAACGCCAACCATGTCCGCCGCGCTCTACGGCGCCACCTTTGCCTTCACAACCTCCGCCCACCCTTAGCCCGCCATCGCCGCAAAAGCGCTTTCAATGGTCTCAAACCTCAGCTCCGGGTAGAGCGTCCCGGCTTCAGGCGTGGCCGTCTCCAGCGCGGTCTCGCCTCGGATCCAGAACGCGCGCAGCAATCCAAGGCCGGGAACCGCCGCGATCAGCGCCTCAAGCTCCTCGGCGCTCATCTGCTTGATGTGCGGCGAGCGGCCGCTCACCCGGCGCCACAGCTCGATCATCGCACTCTGTGTGATCTTGTTCTGAGCGATGCGGATTTCGCTGCGAACGGCGTCGGGATCCTCCAGCGCACGCAAGGTGACCGCCGCGATATCCTTCTCGCTGACAAACGTCGCCGGCACATTGCCGTCGCCATAGAGCGTCACCTCGTCGGGCGGCAGCGGCGACGAGCCGAAGCGCGTGAGGTCGCCCAGTGTCGCCACCCAGGTCGAGAAGAAGCCGTTGGTGTAGATCACCGTATAGGGCAGGTCGGCCTCCCTGACCGCGTCGAAGACGGCCCGCTTGATGTCGAGCGGTTCGATCGAGCCGGGTGCGGCGGCGGCAAAGTCGAGGCCGAAACCGGCGGACGGCACATAGCGGGAGACGCCGGCATCCCTGACGGCGCGCACCAGCGTCATCTCGCTGGCCGACCCGACATGCACCGAACTGATGACGCGATCGACCTTGCCGACAGCGCGCACAAGGCTGTCATAGTCATCGAGATCGCCGACATGCACCGTGGCGCCGAGCTCCTTCAGCGGGTACATCCGCGCTTCATTGGCCGATGTGGCGGGCCGGACGAGGACATGGAGGCTGTCGCCATTGCGCGCGCTGCCCTTCGCCATCTCGCTGCCGAGAAGCCCGGTCGCGCCGATGATCAGGGTGCTGGTCATATCGCCCTCCCATTGCCGAGAATGGAACCGTCCCAGTCGCGTTCGAGGCCGATGTCATGCAAACGGCGGTCGGAAAGCCGGGAGATCTGGCGCAGCGTGCGGCGGCGCTCGAACGCTGCCGCGCCTCGCGTGGCAAGGCCGCTCATCGCGGCCCCGATGGGTCGAAGGGTCAAGGTCATAATCCGTCTCCTGTGTTTCACTGGGCGCAAGCCTGCCGATGTCGCCCGGGCGGGGCGAGCATGACGGCTGCTCACACTTGTCTGGTCAATTCAGCGCATCGATGAACCGGAAGTCCGGTATGGATGCTTGGGACGCCTGAATATTGGGTCATTCGCGGCTGGACGACAAACGACTCTTTGTGCAGGATTTGTGAGCAACGCTCACAGGTCGAACCATGCCGCGCAGATTGCCGCCCCTCACCGCTTTGCCCGCCTTCGACGCGGCCGCGAGACATTTGAGTTTCTCCAAGGCCGCCGAAGAGCTCAACCTCACCCATGGCGCGGTCAGCCGCGCCATTCGCAACATCGAGGACAGGCTGGGCATCCAGCTCTTCGATCGCGGCACGCGCTCCGTGCGCCTCACCGCTGTCGGCGCGGCCTATGCGGCGGAGGTCGGCAAGGCGCTCGACCAGATCGCCGCCGCCACCATCGCCGCCACGCCCGACCGCTCGACCCGCATCCTCAACGTCAGCACGTCGGATGGTTTCGCCGGGCGCTGGCTGGTGCCGAGGCTGCATCGCTTTCATCGCGCCAATCCCGACATCGACGTGCGGCTGGCGACCTCGGGCGTGCTGGCCGATTTCGTCAGCGACGGCATCGACATATCCATCCGCTACGGCCGTGGCGGCTATACCGGGGTGACGGCGGAATTCCTCGCCGATGAAGAGGTCTTCCCCGTCTGCAGTCCCGAACTCCTGGAAGGCGACCATCCGCTGCGGCAGCCCGGGGATTTGAGGCATCACAAGCTGATCCACGACGCCTTCCGCATCGACTGGGCGACATGGCTTGAACAGGCAGGCGTCGAAGGCATCGACCCCAAGCGCGGCGTGCGCTTCGATTCCGCCACCTTCGCCGTCGAGGCCGCGGTGCATGGCGAAGGCGTGTTGCTCGGCCGCAGCGCGCTGGTTTCAGCCGACCTCGCGGCAGGCCGGCTGGTACGGCCCTTCGACCTCGCGTTGAAATCAGCGGCCAGCTACTACGTCGTCTATCCCGAAGGAGCGCTGCGCGAGAAGAAGATCAGGGCCTTCCGCGACTGGCTGTTCGCCGAGATCGCGGTCGACTGGGTCGGCGCGAAGAAGAGCGGCTGATCCGAACGCTCACCTTCCCTCTCTTACCGGCGAGATATCGCCGTCCGTTCGGAGCGGCGGCTACGCAACCAGTCAGTCCGACGGCTCGTCAGGCAGCTTGGGCATCACGATCTGGATGGGACGGCTGCCGATCGGCGCTCCGGTCCCGCGATCGATGCTGACCGGGTCGATTTCGGTTCCTGTCTCGGCGTCGAAGAACCGGGTGAAATTGCCACCGCCCCGGTGCCTTGCCCCCCATGCGGCGAGCGAAAACAGCACGGGAAGCAAATCCTGACCCGCCTGGGTCAGCACATATTCATCGCGTGGCGGCCGCTCTGAATATCGCCGTTTCTCCAGCAGCCCTTCCTCCGTCAGGGTTGCCAGCCGGCTGGTCAGCATCGTCGGGGCGATGCCGAGGTTCTTGCGAAATTCGTCGAAACGGCTGAGCCCCGCATGGGCGTCGCGCATGATCAGCATGCTCCACGTGTCGCCCACCGAGCCGAGGCTGCGGGCGATCAAACAGGGCTGGTTGGAAAGATTCTTCACGTCGATACCATTTTGATAGTGATTTACTACTAATTTGATAGTATCTGATCCCGCCAGGCCGTTCCACCGAAAAGTGAAGGTGACGGCCGGACATCGCGCCGCTGGAGTCCCCAAATGAAGTTCTATCTGTGCAAGTACATCCCGCCCCGCACCGACTTTCTCGCGACCATGACCGGCGACGAGCGGGAATGGATGAAGCAGCATGGCGCATTTCTGGACGAACTGCTCGATCGCGGACTGATCGTCGCCCATGGTCCGGTGATGGATCCAGGCGGCGGCTATGGCCTGTCGCTCTACCGGATCGCCGAGGACCAGAACATCCAGGCGATAACCTCGCAAGACCCCATCGTGAGGAATGGCGCCGGCCATTACGAACATCACCCCATGCTTCACCTGAGCGTGCGCGGCTGACAGGTCCGTCAGCACAAGCGCCATGACCATGCATCTCGAAGGATATTGAAATGAATACCAAAAATCGCGGCGTCGCCGTCATCACCGGGGCAGCCGGCGGTATCGGACTTGCAACGGCCAAGGCCCTTCTGTCGGCCGGCTACCGCGTCTTCGGCACGAGCCGGAAAGCCACAACCGGGTCGCCGGCCGGGATCACCATGCTGAGCTGCGACGTGACCGATGCGGACTCCGTCGCACGCATGGTGTCGGAGGTCGTAAGCCAGGCCGGGCGCATAGACCTGCTCGTCAACAATGCCGGCACTGCACTGATCGCGGGCGCGGAAGAATCGTCGGTCGAACAGGCAAAGGCCCTTTTCGACGTCAACGTCTTCGGTCTCATCCGCGTCATAAACGAGGTACTGCCGATCATGCGGCGCCAGGGTAGCGGCCGGATCGTCAACATCAGCTCGGTCGTCGGCTTTGTCCCCAGCCCGTTCAGCGCGCTCTACACATCCACAAAACATGCCGTCGAGGGCTATTCCGAATCGCTGGATCATGAGGTCCGTCCCTTCGGTGTTCGCGTCCTGCTGGTCGAACCGGCCTTCACCCGCACCGCTCTCGATCACAATGCGACGAAGCCGGACAGGATGATGAGTGTCTATGATCAGGCGCGGGCAACGGCGACCGCGGTCTGGAACAGTGCAATCGAAGCCGGCGATGCTCCCGAGATCGTCGGCCAGGCGGTCGTCACCGCGGCCACCGCGACATCGCCGAAGCTGCGCTATCCCGCCAGCAAGCGGGCGCGCCGCCTGTACCTGCTGCGACGGTTCGTTCCCGCGAATGCTTTCGACAAAAGCCTTCGAAAACAGATGAACCTGCCGGCGTGACAAACGCCACCGTTCGGCGGGCAAGTTTCGAGACGCCGCCCTGAACGAAGCGAGACAGGTGGACAGCCAAGAGCTGCCCACCCGGCCCCCGCCACCATACCCCCACGAACAGGGCGGACGTTGGTGTGCGCGGCCACCAGTCGTCATATGACGGGTATCGCGTTCGGAGGCCTATTCCTTGGCGCGAAAAGCTTCCGGCACGATGAAAACCTCGTCGGCGCGGCCATAGCCGCCGTCAGCGACTTCCTCCACCAGCACCATCGTGTAGGGCCGCACGCCCTCGCCGAAAAAATCGACGAACATGGCTGTGGTCCGATGGATGAGGTCTTCCTTCTGCGCCTTGGAGAGCGCCGCCTGCGGCATCTTGATATTGGCGAACGGCATGATCTTTTCCTTGTTTCTGGAGGTTGGTTTCGGGTTTGGGATGGAGCAGGTCGGCAGGCAGCAGCGGCCCGCCGCCTCAGATCACGCCGCCATTGGCGCGGATGATTTGTCCGTTGATCCAGCCGCTGTCCGGCCCGGCCAGGAACGAGACCACGCCGGCAATGTCGTCGGGCTGGCCGAGCCTGCCGAGCGGGATCATTTTGGCCGTGGCCTCGATCTGCGCCGGGCTCTTGCCGTCCGTGAACAGCGCCGTCTCGACCGGCCCGGGCGCCACCGCGTTGACGGTGATGGCGCGCGCGCCAAGCTCCTTAGCCAGGATGTGCGTCATCGCCTCGACGGCCGCCTTGGTGGCGGCATAGACGCCGTAACCCGGCTGGTAGAGGCCGACGACGCTGCTCGAGAAATTGACGATGCGGCCGCCATCGCGAAGGCGTTTTGCGCCTTCGCGCATGCCACGGAACACGCCGCCGAGATTGATCGCGACCTGGGTGTCGAAGAAGGCGTCATCGGCCTGTGCGATCGGCGAAAGCTTCATGATGCCGGCATTGTTGATAAGGATGTCGATGCCGCCGAACGCCTTCTCGCCGGCATCGAAAAGGCTGGCGATGCCGGCCGGATCGGCGATGTCGGCCTGCACGGCGATCGCCTTGCCGCCATCGGCTTCGATGGCGCGCACCAGCGCCTCGGCCTCCGCTTGTCCGCGCGCATAATTGACGACGACGGCGATACCGTCGCGGGCGAGCCGCCGCGCGATCGCCGCGCCGATGCCCTTGGAGGCGCCGGTCACGATCGCCGCCCTGGCTTGGCCCGTGCTTGCTTGGTCAGATGTCATGGAAGTCTCTCCTTCTGTTGGTGAGACAGATATAGGCGAGGCCAACTTCCGGATAATCAGCCATCTCTTGACATCACTATTCGGAAACTGCGAACAAAAGCCCATGGATCGGCTCGACACAATGCGGCTCTTCGTTCGCGTGCTGGAACGGCGCAGCTTCACCGCTGCCGCCGCCGATCTCGGCCTGCCGCGCTCAACCGCGACGGAAGCGGTCCGGCGGCTGGAAGAGCATCTTGGCGCCCGGCTGCTGGAGCGCACGACGCGCCAGGTGAACGCCACGCAGGACGGCGAGGCCTATTACCGGCGCTGCCTGTCGATCCTGGCCGAGATCGAGGACGCCGAGGCCGCCTTCCGCGACGCCGAGCCGTTCGGCCTGCTGCGCATCGACGCCAGCACGCTGCTCACCCGCACCTTCCTGTTGCCGCGCCTGCCGGAATTCCTCGCCCGCTTTCCCCGCATCGACCTGCAGATCGGCCAGAGCGACCGGCTGGTCGACCTCGTGCGCGAGGGTGTCGACTGCGTCATCCGCGTCGGCGAACCGCCCGACAGCGGCATGATCATGCGGCGCCTTGGCATGATCCGCGAGATGACCTGCGCCAGCCCCGCCTATCTCTCTCGCCACGGCACGCCCGCCTCCCCCGATGCGCTGGATGGCCATCAGGCGGTGCGCTTCGTCTCCTCGCGCACCGGCGAAGTGCTGCCCTTCGAATTCACCGTCGGCGGCAAGACGCGCGAGGTCAGGCTGCCCGGCCGCGTCGCCGCCAACAATTCCGACACCGCCGCCGACTTGGCGCGGCTCGGCCTCGGCCTCATCCAGGCGCCGCGCTATCGCTTCGAGAAGGACCTTGCCGACGGCACGCTGGTCGAGGTGCTGGCCGAGTACCCGCCTTCGCCCACGCCATTGTCGGCGCTCTACCCGCAGAACCGGCAGCTCTCGCCGCGCCTGCGCGTTTTCCTCGACTGGGCGGCAGGCATCTTCGCCGAGGCGAGCCTTTAGACGTCCATCGTTGCCCATTGGCGCCATCTGATGTCAATGTCGCCGCGACGGCGCGCCATGGGACATGGAGCACCGTCAGGGAGATTTTCATGACCAGGACAAAGACCGGCTTGCCGCGCTATGACGATACCGTTGCGGGCTTTCGTATAAAGTTCGTATAAAGGATGAGATCGCCAGACTGCAGGGCGACCCTGCGACCGGCATCAACGCCTATGTGGAATGCTGCGGCCGGCACGCCGGCGCGTGTCGGCACTCTGCTGAAGCAGAGGGCGTCGGCCCCGGCGATGTCGTGGCCGGCATGCTGCCGCGCATTCCCGAACTGGTGGCGCTGATCCTCGGCGCCTGGCGCATCGGCGCCGTCTACCAGCCGCTGTTCACCGCCTTCGGCCCGAAGGCGATCGAGCATCGCCTGGGCTACAGCGGCGCAAAGCTGGTGGTCACCAATCCCGCCAATCGCGGCAAGCTCGACGAGGTCGCGAACCCTCCGCAAATCGCCACCATCCTCGCGGTGGCGATGCGTTGGTTGAAGGCGACATCGATTTCCGCGCCACCCATGGGCTGAAATCAATCCGCCAGACCGAACCTCTCCCGCCGTCTCAGTTAAGGTGATCGCCGGAAACCCTAATCCAATAAATCATTGTGTTGAAAGCGTTTCGCTGATTAGCTGTCCTGCATATGGCCGGGACAATTGGCAATGTTGTCCGGAGAGGACCGCGATGCCGGTACTTGAGGTTCGCCACGTCTCCAAGAATTTTGGGGCCATCCAGGCCCTGACGGACGTTAGCTTCCAAGTGGAGCGAGGCGAAGTCGTGGGGCTGATGGGGGACAACGGTGCCGGCAAGTCAACGATAGTCAAAACGGTGGCCGGGAATTTCCCGCCGAACGACGGCGAAATTGTCGTGGACGGCGAGGTTTGTCACTTCCATAAACCCGTCCAAGCGCGGGCCAAAGGTATCGAAGTCGTCTATCAGGATCTTGCGCTCGCCGACAATTTGACGGCCGCGCAGAACGTCTTTCTTGGCCGCGAGATGAAGAAGGGCTTCTGGCCAATCAAGGTGCTCGATAAACAGGCGATGATCGAGCGTTCGGCATCGCTGTTCAAGGAACTGAAATCGGAAACCCGGCCGAGCGACCTCGTCAGGAAGATGTCGGGTGGACAGCGTCAGGCGGTAGCCATCGCGCGGACCCGGCTTTCAAACGCCAAGCTGGTGCTGATGGACGAACCGACCGCCGCTATTTCGGTGCGTCAGGTGGCGGAAGTGCTTGAATTGATCCGACGCCTCAAAGCGCAAGGGGTTGGCGTCATGTTGATCAGCCATCGCATGCCTGACGTTTTCGCTGTCTCAGATCGTATCATTGTGCTCAGGCGGGGTTCGAAGGTTGCCGACAAGGATGCCGGCGACACATCACCCGAGGAAATCACTGGACTAATAACGGGGGCCATCCGTGGCGAATAGTGCTCGGGAGTCAGTTAGTGTCAGGGAGTCTGCCCGGGAAACCAGCCGACCGGGCATGTCTGAGTTCGTCCCGACCAAGGAAAAGACCGCGCTCCAAAGTGTGATGTCAAGTCAGCCCTTCTGGGTGACGATCGCGCTCATTGCACTCGTCACCTGGATGACTGCCATGGAACCGAGCTTCGGGACTTCCGAAAACGCCGCCAACGTCACGCGCAACTTCGCACCTTTCGGCATCATGGCGCTCGGCATGACGGTGGTGATCATTACTGGTGGCATCGATCTGTCGGTCGGCTCGATCATGGGCCTCGTGGTCATTGTCGCCGGCCTGTTTCTGACCTGGCACTATCCCTGGTACGTGGCCTTCGCCATCGGCCTTTTCGCCGGTATGGCTTGCGGCGCGGTCAATGGTTTCTTCGTCGCTTATGTCGGAATGCCATCCTTCGTGGTCACCCTCGGCATGCTGTCGGCGGCGCGCTCGCTCGCGGTCGTATTCTCGGCCAACCAAATGCTCTACCAATTCGGGCCCGATGCTCCAATCGTGAAAGCGATCGGTCAGTGGAGATGGCCGCTGCATGGGCCCGAGCACTGGGCACCGCACTGGATACCAGAACTGTCATCGCAATTCTGGACCATGGTGGTTCTGGCCCTCATCGTCGGCTTCGTGTTCAATTTTACTGCCTGGGCCCGGCATCTCTTCGCCATCGGCGGCAATGAGGACGCGGCACGGCTTACCGGCGTTCCGGTCGACTGGATCAAATTCGAGGCCTACGTCTTCTCGGCTTTCACCGCCTCGCTCGCCTCCCTCCTGCTCCTCGGCTACAACGGCTCAGCCATCAACGCCATGGGCCAGGGGTACGAGCTGCGCGTGATCGCCGCGACAGTCATTGGCGGCGCCAGCCTCATGGGCGGCGCCGGCACGGCCTTCGGCGCGATCATCGGTTCAGCCTTCCTCGAAGTGATCAGGAACGCTCTGCTGATGGCCGGCATCGATTCAAATTGGCAGGGTGCCTTCGTCGGCGCCTTCATCGTTCTTGCGGTTCTCCTGGGCATGCAGACCGGCGGCAAATCCATTCTCGCCAAGTCGCTGGCCGTCTTGATGCCCAAGAAAAGCCGCTAGAAACCCGCCGGCGGGAGGCCTGCGGGACATCCAGCTAGGAGGAGAACGTGACATGAAAAAACATCTGCTGACGGCCGCCGTGGCGCTTGGCGCAATGGTGCTCGCCGTTTCCGGCGCCCAGGCGAAATATACGTTCGCCCTGGTACCGAAGAACATGAACAATCCCTTTTTTGACCAGGCACGCGACGGCTGCAAGAAGGCCGAAGCTGAATCGAAGGGCGCCGTGGAGTGCATGTATATAGGCCCCGGCGAGCATGGCGGCGGCGACGAGCAGGTTCAGATCGTGCAGGATCTCGTAGCCAAGAAGGTGGACGGCATCGCCGTGTCGCCATCGAATGCCGCGGCGATGGCGGTTGCGCTGCAGGCCGCCAAGGAAGCCGGTATCCCGGTGCTCACTTGGGATTCCGACCTCCTGCCCGAGAACAAGGATCTTCGCGCCGCCTATATCGGCACCCACAATTATGAGATCGGTGTGAACCTTGCCAAGCTGGCCATGCAGGTCAAGCCCAAGGGGGGCACGATCTGCATCCAATCGGGCGGCGCGGCGGCGGCCAACCACAATGAACGCATGCAGGGCATTCGCGATACGCTTTCGGGCACCAAATCGGCCGCCTCGCCCGGGGACCGGCTAACCGGCCAGAACGGCTGGACCGAAATCGAAGGCTGTCCGCTCTACACCAACGATGATTTTCCTCTTTCGGTGCAGCAGTTTGAAGACATCATGGCGAAGAACCCGAATCTCGACGCGTTCATCCCAACCGGTGGTTTCCCGCAGTTCATCCCCGACGCCAACCGTGCTGCGGTCGCACCGTACAAAGACAAGATCGCCAAGAAAGAACTGGCGCTGGTCGTTGCCGATACCTTGCCCACGCAAATTGAACAAATGAAGGAAGGATACTCCCTCGGGCAGGTTGGCCAGCGCCCGTTCGAAATGGGCTACAAGACGATGATGGCACTGAAGGATATGAAGGACGGCAAGGCTCCGCCGGCTGACCCGACCTACACGGGCCTCGACGTTTGTACTCCACAGACAGCGGATACCTGCGTCGCCAAATAGTGCTTGCCTAAGGGCGGGAGGAAACTCCCGCCCCTTGCTACAGGAACCTCTATGTCGCAATTGTTCTCGCTCAAGGGCCGTGTCGCATTGGTGACGGGCGCTTCGCGTGGTCTCGGCTTCGCCATGGCCAAGGCACTTGCCGAGAACGGCGCGACGGTGATCGTCAATGCCCGCGACATCCACGCCCTGTCAGCAGCGGCCGAAAGGATCGGTGCCGAAGCCCTGCCGTTCGATGTCACTGATGCGGCGATCTCGAAGGCATCGCTCGAAGGAATGGTCGAACGCCATGGCCGTCTGGATATTCTGATCAACAACGCTGGCATCCAGCATCGCAGGCCGTTGGTGGAATGGGAGGACGAGGATTTCGACAGAGTGATTGCCGTCAATCTTTCGTCCTGCTTTCGAATGATACGCGACGCCGTGCGCTTGATGCTGCCCAACAAGTTTGGGCGTATCATAAACACCGGATCGGTTGCAGGGATCCTTGGCCGTCCCACCATTCATGCCTATGTTGCCGCGAAGGCGGGCCTGCATGGATTGACACGCTCCACTGCAGCTGAGATGGGCCGTCACGGCATCACGATCAACGCGATCGCGCCCGGGTATTTCGCAACGGAACTCAACACCGCGCTAATGAACGACGAAGCCTTCACCAAATGGGTCGAAGCGCGGACCCCTGCAGGCCGCTGGGCCCGGGCTGAGGAACTCGGTGGAGCCGCGGTGTTTCTCGCCTCAGATGCTGCCGCCTACGTCAATGGACATGTATTGGCCGTCGACGGCGGTCTATCGGTTTCGCTCTGAACCGCTAGCTGCTTTCACCATCTGTCAGGGCGTGTGCCAGGGCGATAAAGATCGCCTGCCACCAAAAATTGCCGAAGCCCTCGAACATTCGAACACGATCTCGAACACCATTCCCTCGACCTGGCCGAGATCGAGGCCCCAACGGCGATAGAAGCAGTTGTCGTCGAAGGACGGGAACGGGTCCCCTTTCGCCAGGATCAGTTCGGGCGACTTCACCCAATGCAGGCTCTCGCGGAAGAGCAGGATGTCGGTGGGCCGGACCTCATGCTGGAACACCTGGATGATGGCTGCATCGAGCGCCCCCCAACAGGAAACTTCCGAGACCGCAGAGAGCGCCGCATCATCATGATTGCGATCGGAAGGAACAATGCGGAAAGGGCCTCGTTGGTGGGGTGCCACGTTTGCTTGTAGGTTGCTGCCGATGAAACTCGAGGACGAAGCCCGCCACAAATCCGAAGATGTGGACAATGCAGTCCTCACAGACGTCGTGCTTGCCTTGCAGCGGCGGGTCGAGGTGAACCACGATTTCGATATCCCTTATCTTGCCGGTTACAGCGAGGATGGGCGAACCGTCTATATCGACCGGCACTTACCGCGCACCATGGCGTCGCAAGGCCGGGCGGTAAGGCTTGCGCCCTTTTTGGTCACGCATGAAGTGGTCGAGAAATCGCTCTTGGACAAATTGCGACTTCACTATCTGCATGCCCACCAAATAGCGCTGCGGGCGGAGCGAGATGCCGTCCGCGCAGCCCGTGTTTCATGGCAGGCCTACCAGGCCCTGATGAAGAGCAACGAGAAGCCCATCGACGAGGAGAAGGTGAAGGCCGTCCCTCACGACCTCGACCTGACGCCCTATCGAGATTTGAAAGATTTCCCAGTGCTGGACCGGTTGGTCAAAGCAGCCCAGGGATCGAAAGACGGGGGCAGATCGCAGCCACCCGCGAGGAACCGCGCCAGATGATGAGCGGGTGAATGGGGAGGGCTTGACCTCCTTCCCTGTCAAGGCGTCTGACAGGGGTCGTCGAGCTGACCAACGGCTCGACCCTAGCTACCGATAGTAATGCCTGTGATGTCGCCTGTGGTGGTGATGCCGGTGCGGGTAATAGTACCGGTGATAATACCTGTGGTGGTATCGGAAGTACGGCCGATATGGCTGGTAATACGAGCCATAGTATGGGCCGTAGTATGGGCCGTAATACGGGTTGTAATAGGGCCGGTAGGGGAATGGCGGGCCTCCGAAACCCCCAAAAAAACCACCGAACGGTGAGAACAGAAATTGCGCCTTGGTTGGTGAAGTCACAGCGGCTGTGGCAGCAAGCGCGAGCACAGATGCCAATATCAGCTTTCTCACGGTTACCTCCATTAGTTCGAGTTTAAATAACGCGAACGCCGGCTGACTCGTTCCTTGCGTTCCGCAACCCATCCCAGCCGCTGCCGTGTGAGATTCAAAAGGCCGCCACCGCAGGAAGCGGACTGTTGCGTCGGATTGACCGAGGCGGCGCGGGCAAGGCGTTGAGGCGCCACGCTCCCGTTTCGCCGACAGCTCGGATCAGCGATTGACATCGCGCATGTCATGGATGCGGCGCAAAGCAGACGTCCAGCACCGATCGGCTCATGGAGGGACAAGAACGCCCACGCCTCTCCGCCATCCCCCTCACACCGCGATCTGCAGCGTCCCGTGGCGCCTCACCTCGGCCTCGATCTCCTTCACCAGCGTCTCCAGCGCGGGGTTGCGGGCGTTGCGGGCGCGGCGGATGACGTAGGCGAGGTCCGGAGGCTTGGGGAACTGCTTGTCGGCGATCTCCATGCCGGGCTGCAGGTGCCGCTGGCTGAGCAGCGCGACGCCGAGCCCGGAGGTCACGCCGGCGATGATGCCGGCCGCGCTCGAACATTCGAACACGATCTCGAACACCGTTCCCTCGTCCTGGCCGAGATCGAGGCCCCAACGGCGATAGAAGCAGTTGTCGTCGAAGGACAGGAACGGGACCGGCTCCCCCTTCGCCAGGATCAGTTCGGGCGACTTCACCCAATGCAGGCTCTCGCGGAAGAGCAGGATGTCGGTGGGGCGGACCTCGTGCTGGAACACCTGGATAATGGCCGCGTCGAGCGCCCCCTCGCCCAGCAGCTTCTGCAAGGCCAGGCTCATGCGCACTTGCGTGCGCACGCTCACCTCAGGGTAGAGCCGGCGAAACCGGCCAAGAATGCGCGACAGGTCCGTGCAGGTCGTATCCTCGGTCATCCCCAACGCGATCTTTCCTTGCAGCGTGCTTTTCGACAGGCTCAGGATCGCCTCGTCATGGATGCCCAGGATGCGCCTGGCATAGCCCAGCAGATCCTGCCCTGAACTGGTGAACATCGGCGCATTGGCCTTGCGGCTGAGGATTTCGCAGTCGAGGCTCGCTTCCAGCCGCCTGATCTTGTGGCTGACGGCCGACTGCGACAGGCCCAGCACCTCGGCCGCGCGGGTGACGCCGCCATGTTTCTCGATCGCCACCATCGCCCGCAAGGCATCGACATCCAGGCGGCGGCTCATCACTCCAGCCATGACAATCCTCGTTTGAAACGAAAGCGGCGCTCCCAAATCCTGCGCAGAACCTGTTCGCAGGCAAATTGAAATGCCAGATTTAGTGGCAATTTCATGGATGCATCGAAATTTGTCATGTGCAAACGCGTGCGCACCGCCATAAGTCCGCCCCGGCACGCATTCAACCCCGCACCCATTCAACGCCCGCACCCATTCAACGAATGACCGCATGACGCTCCCGAAACATCAGCCCCATCGCCTGGCCTGGCCGCTTATGGCGGCCGCGCTGGTCGTCAGCTGGAGTTCCGGCTTCGTCGGCATCCGCTACGCCAGCGAGAGTGCCGACGTCATGCTGGTGCTGTTCTGGCGGACCTTGATGTCGGGACTGATCCTTCTGCCCTTCGCGCTCATGGTCGGGCCGCGCATCGGCGCACGCGCCCTGATGCGGCAGATGGCGTTCGGCGTGGCGATGATGTTCCTCTATCTCGGCGGCTTCGCGCTTGCCATCGGCCAGCGCGTACCGACCGGCCTGGTCGCGCTGATCTCCGACCTCGTCCCCCTCGCCATCGCGGCACTGTCGCAGCCCATCCTGGGCCACCGGCTGACATCGAGGCAATGGACCGGAACGGCGCTAGGGGCGCTGGGTTTGCTGATCGTCTCGCTCAACAGCCTCAGCCTCGGGACAGCGCCGGCCTGGGCATATATTGTGACCATCGCGTCCATGATGGTCTTCGCCCTGGTGACCGTGCTGCAGAAACGGATGGGGACGATCGACATGCCCATCCACCAGAGCCTGTGCATCCAATGCATGACGGCGGCGATGCTTTTTGCCGCCTGCGCCGGCTGCATTGGCGGGCTGATGCCGCCGCTTGATGGCCGGTTCGAGTTCGGCATCGCCTGGCTGGTGCTGTTTTCGACCTTCTTCTGCTACGGCGTCTACTATGTGAGCCTGCGCCTCCACAGCGCCGCGCAGGTCAGCAGCGTGATCTATCTCAGCCCGCCGGTGACGATGCTCTGGGCCTGGCTGCTGTTCGGCGAGCCGCTTTCTGCGGCGATGTTCCTCGGCCTGGCGGTGACGCTGTTCGGCGTCTGGCTGACGTCGCCGCGCGGCACGGTATCCAAGGGCGAGACAAGTCTAGGCCCGATCGGGCAACCGGCCGATTGATCGTGATCCCGCACCAAACCGACCATGGACCCTAAGGGAGTGAACCTCATGAAGCTGACTGATTTCAAGGCGCTGACCTTCGACTGCTACGGCACCCTCATAGATTGGGAATCCGGCATGATCGAAGCCCTGAAGCCGCTGACCGGACGGGTTGGCCGCGGCCTTGGCCGCGACGAGATCCTGCAGGCGCACGCAAGGCACGAATCCAGCCAGCAGAACTGGACGCCGCAGAAACGCTACCGAGACCTTCTGGCTGTCGTCTACAAAAGGCTCGCCGAGGAATGGGGCGTCGTGGCCACGCCGGAGGAATGCATCGCCTATGGCCTAAGCGTGAAGGACTGGCCGGCCTTTGCCGACACAGCCGCCGCCCTGCAATACCTCAAGAAGCACTACAGGCTGATCATCCTCTCCAACGTCGACAATACGAGCTTCTCCTTCAGCAACAGGAAGCTCGGCGTCGATTTCGATGCGATCTACACGGCGGAGGACATCGGCTCCTACAAGCCGTCGCCCCGGAATTTCGACTATATGCTTGGAAAGCTTGCGACGCTCGGGATTGGCGACAAGGAGGTCCTGCACACGGCCGAAAGCCTGTTCCACGACCACACCGTCGCCAACCAGCTGGGCCTCGCATCGTGCTGGATCCACCGCCGGCACGCCGATCAGGGTTTTGGCGCCACGATGCATCCCGGCGACATGCCGAAGGTGGACTTCCGCTTCGACAGCATGGCCGACCTCGTGGAGGCGCATAGGGAGGAATTGCGCGCCTGATGGAAGGGCTGCCGGGGCCATCCCAGCGGAAGCCCAACTCGCCTGACGGCCATCAAGTCTTTTTACGGGCGGCGCCGCGCTTGTCGGCCCGCCCACCGGAACCCCACAAGGCGCGGCCGAGCAAGCCCCTGCGCCGGCGCGGGACAAGATCGATATCGCTGACGAGCTTGGCGCCGCCTTTGCGCCGCTCGAGCGTGATCTTGCGGCTGTGGAACGCCTCCAGCTCGGCCCGGTGCGCCACGCTCAAGATGGTCACATTTGGCAATTCCTGGATGATGGTCTCCATCATCCTGTCCTGGCTCTTCTCGTCGAGTGCCGCCGTTGCCTCATCCAGCACGATGATGTCGGGCGCGTGCAGGAGGAGCCGCGCGAAAGCCAGCCGCTGCTTCTCGCCGCCCGACAGGGTCTGGTCCCATGGCGCCTCTTCGTCGATCCGGTCGCCGAGATAAGCGAGCCCCACCTTGTCGAGGGCGGCCCTGATCTGTGGAACCGTCCAGTCATCGGCGGCACCTGGATAGGCGGCCGCCCGGCGCAGCGTGCCCGAGGGAATGTAGGGGCGCTGCGGCAGCATGAACAAGCGCTTGCCGGGGTGGAAATCGACGCTGCCGCCACCCCACGGCCACAGCCCCGCTATCGCCCGCACCAGCGTGCTCTTGCCCGTACCGGATTCGCCGGCCACCAGCAGCCGCTCGCCCGGTTGGATCACGACCTCGGTTTCCTTGACCACGGCGGTGCCGTCATCGAGCGACACGGAGAGATTGTTGAGGCTGAGCATAGTATCGTCCTTGGTCCGGCCGCGAGTGATGCGCCCGAGCGCGTCGCTCTCTTCCGCGCGCTCGAGCCCGTCGAGCGACATCATCAGCGAGGCAATGCGCCGTGCCGAGGCGTTCCAGTCGGCGAGACGCGGGTAGTTGTCGACCAGCCATCCGAACGCGCCCTGCACGATTGCAAAGGCCGATGCCGCCTGCATGACCTGCCCGAGCGACATCGAGCCCTCGAGGAATTTTGGCGCGCACAAAAGCACCGGCACCACGGGCGCGAACAGGCTCGATCCCTGCGAGACCAGCGCCGTGCGCATGTGCTGGCCCGCAAGCATCGCCCACCGCTTCAGCACGCCGGCGAAGGTCCTGTCGATGCCGCTGCGTTCCTCCTGCTCGCCGCCGAGCAGGGCGATGCTCTCACCATTTTCGCGCACACGCATCAGCGTGTAGCGAAATTCCGCTTCCGCCTGGTTCTTCTGCTCGGAGAGTTCAACGAAATGCCGGCCGATGACCACCATCGAGGTAGAAGTGATGGCCGCATAGATGACCGCGGTGACGACGAGGAAGCCTGGAATGGTGATGTTGGCGCCGCCGATCGGCAGCGTCAGCGCGCCGCCGATCGTCCACAGCACGACGATGAAGGTCGAGGCCGCCAGGAAGGCGTTGAGCACGCCGGAGACGAAATCGACGGGCGATTCGGTGGCGATCCGCAGATCGTCGGCGATGCGGGCCTCCGGGTTCTGGTGATCGCCGCTGACGAGATTGAGCTGGTAGTAGCGGCCATTGGTGAGCCAGCGGCCGATGACCGATGTGGTGAGCCAGGAGCGCCAGCGGCGCTGGATGGTCATGCGCAGATAAACCTGCGCGACGACGAGGCTGACGCTTCCAAGCACCAGCGGCACGAACACGGCGCTCAGGAAATAGACGGTCGGTGCATTGCGCTGTTCGATGGCGTCGAAGATCGAGCGGTTCCAGACATTGATCCCGTACTGGAAGCCGACATTGACGCAGATCATAATCAGGAGTCCGATCGTGAATGGCCAGGCGAGCTTGTCGCCGCGCCGGCTCCAATAACCGCGCGCGCTGATCCAGAAACGCTTCAGCAGATATTTCTTGCGCGCCTGCTCGGCCTGTTCGGGACTCAGTTGCGGATCGGGTTCCCCCGCCGCTGGCGGCGGTGCGGCCTCGCCCACGACCTCGGAGGCGGCCTCGACATCGGGGGCCTTCTCCCGGCGGGGCTTGCTGGCACCGTTTGGCTTGGCGCCGCCGGCCGGCTTCGGTTTGGGTTTGATGTCTGCCACAACGGCCATAACGGCGTGGAAATCGGAAGGTTTCATTGCCCTTCTCGATATGACGGCCTCCCACCGTGCGAAGGCTGTCCTGGTGCCCCGATATCTGCAACGCCTCGCCAGACTTCACCGCCGCACAATCGCCACCAAGCCACGCGAAGAGCTTGTAAAAACGGAGGTTCCACGATGCGTCTGGTCTGGACTTTGGTGTTCGCGCTGGCGAGCGGTGCGGCCTGTGCCGCTTCGCCGGAGGACGACTACATCGCCGCGCGCGACAAGGCGATATCAGCCATCGCCGCGATGGAAAGCGCGAACGCTCCCGTCGAGACACTCGATGCTGCCAGTGAAAAGGCCCGCGCCGATCTCGAGCAGCGCCTTTCGGCGCTTCTCGGACCTTTCACGGTCAAGGGTTTTCCGGCGGCCGGCACGATCAACATCGAAAGCCTCAGTTCCTCCGATGTCGGCTTTGGCATGCTGGACGGGCTGCGCCACGGCACTGAGGACGGCCCCAGCATCGTGGTATCGACGCGCGGGCTGGTCGAGCGCTGGCTCCAATCGCGCGCCGCCGAGACGGACGCCGATCTCAAACTGCCCACCAGCTTCGACGCGGCGCTGAAGCTCGATGCCTTCTACACCCAGGCCATCGGCAGCGACGCCGCGTTCACAGGCACGCTCGACTTCACCCTGAAGACGCCCGATGGCGCCGACATGGCGATTGCCCGCCTCGGCGGCTGGGCACAGGATGTCGGGCCGAACTACGACCAGGAGGTCGTCGTCACGCTCGTTAGGGGCAACAGCGTCATGATCGCCGAGGCGCCCGCGACGCCCCCCGTCCCGAAGATCGCGGCCTGCGACGCGGTCTGGACCGCCGCCGACGCCGCCGCCCAGAAACTGGTCAAGCAAGCCACCGGCGACGGCGACGACAATACATCCGATGCCGCCGACGCCGCCTGGGCAAAAGGCGACAGCGACTTCCGCGCTTGCATGGCCAAGAACCTGCCCGACAACCCCGTCTTCCCCGCGCTGCTTGCCCAGGCGCAGACGCTTGCCGACCACATGGCGGGCAAGTAGGGCGCGGAAGCTGCCAATCTCCCCCACGGGGGGAGATTGGTTATTTCGCTGTCAGCGCCGTTTCCGCCCCCTTGCGGCCCCCGCACCCCATGACGATATTGTCGGCGCGCTGGCCTTGCTGAACGCGGTTGCCAGCACGGTTGAAAATGGTTGAAAGGAAGTCCTGAACGCGCCATGGCGCGGCGGGCGGATGAACAGCGTGGGAAACTCGGCAATGACGACAGACACAAAAGCGACGGAAACCAAGGCATTCGAGGCGGATGTTTCCCGGCTGCTGCACATGATGGTGCACTCGGTCTATTCCGATAAGGACGTCTTCCTGCGTGAACTGATTTCCAACGCCGCTGACGCCTGCGAGAAGCTGCGCTTCGAGGCCGTCAGTCATCCGGAATTGCTGGCCGACGATCCGAAACCCCGCATCTCGATATCGGCCGACGCCGACAGCAAGCTGATCACCGTCGAGGACAACGGCATCGGCATGAGCCGCGACGACATGACGGAGGCGCTGGGCACGATCGCGCGCTCGGGCACGCGCGCCTTCATCGAGCGCGTCGGTGCGGGCAATGCCAGCGAAGACACGCAGCTCATCGGCCAGTTCGGCGTCGGCTTCTACTCCGCCTTCATGGTGGCGACCCGCGTCGATGTCATCAGCCGCCTGGCGGGGAGCGCCGAGGCCTGGCGATGGTCGTCCGATGGCAAGGGTTCCTACGAGATCGCGCCCGCCCCGCTCGAAGCGGCACCCAAACGCGGCACCCGCGTCGTGCTGCATCTGATGGACGATGCTGTGTCCTACACCGGATCCTACCGGCTCGAGCAACTGGCGAAATCGCAGTCGGGCCACGTGCCGGTGCCGATCACGCTCATCGAGAAACCCGGCGCCGAGGCGCGCGACATTGCCGATGGCACGGCCCTTTGGGTCAGGCCGAAAAGCGAGATCAAGCCCGAGGAATACACCGATTTCTACCGCGGCCTCTCCGGCCAGTATGACGAGCCGGCCGCCACCATCCATTTCCGCGCCGAAGGCCGGCAGGAATACAGCGTACTGGCCTTCGTGCCCGGCTCGCGTCCCTTCGATCTCTTCGACCAGGACCGCAAGGGCCGTATGAAACTCTATGTGCGCCGCGTCTTCATCACCGACGAGGCCGATTTGTTGCCGCGCTACCTGCGCTTCATGCGTGGGCTGGTCGATTCCGCCGACCTGCCGCTCAACGTCTCGCGCGAGATGATCCAGGAAAGCCCGCTGCTGGCCGCGATCCGCAAGGGCCTGATCAACCGCGTGCTCGGCGATCTCGCCAAGCTGGCGGAGAACGAGGCCGAGGCTTTTGCGAAAATCTGGGAGAATTTCGGCGTCGTCCTCAAGGAAGGGCTCTACGAGGACCATGAGCGGCGCGAGCAGCTCTTGAAGCTCGCCCGCTTCCGTTCGACCACCTCGGGCGAAAATTGGCGCGGCCTTGCCGATTATGTCTCGGCGATGAAGGAAGGCCAGAAGGCGATTTTCTTCATGGCCGGCGACGACCGTGCGCGGCTCGAAGGCTCGCCGCAGCTCGAAGGTTTTAGGGCACGCGGCATAGAGGTGCTGCTGCTCACCGACCCCGTCGACAGTTTCTGGACGTCGATGGCGCCGGAGTTCGACGGCAAGCCGTTCAAGTCGGTGACGCAGGGCGGGGCGGAGCTTTCCGACATCTCCTTGCTCGATGATGCGAAGAAGCCGGACAGGGCGGCGACGCCCGAAGTCGATGGCTTCCTGGCCTTCGTCAAGGCGGCGCTTGGCGATGCCGTGTCGGATGTGAAGCCTTCCGACCGCCTGACCGAAAGCGCGGTGTGCCTGGTGGCGCCCGAACATGGTCCGGACCGGCAGTTCGAGCGGCTGCTCAACGCCGCCGGCCGCCTCGACAAGACGGCCAAACCGATCCTCGAGATCAACCCTCGCCACGAGCGCGTCCTGGCGCTCGCCGGCCTCGGCGACGACGAACAGGCCTTCAAGGACGATGCCGCCCACCTTCTCTATGACGAGGCGCGCGTGCTCGACGGCGACAAGCCTGCCGACGCCAGGGCATTCTCGGAGCGTCTGGCTCGGCTGATCGCGCGCGGCCTGCCGAAGGGCTGAGGCCAGTCGGCGCCTCGGCCGGAACAGGCAAAGACCTGGGCGCCGCCGGACGCCCAGGCCTTTTTGGGAGGCCAGGCCTTTTGTTGGAGGGAGGCCGGTTCAGTTCCCGCCGACGCTGGCGGCTGCGTCCTTGATCAGCTTGGCGACGGATGCGGGATCGGAAACGTAGACCGCGTGGCTGCCGGGCACTTCCACCGTCGTCGCGCCGGCCCGATTTGCCATCTGGCGCTGTGCCGGCGGCGGGATCATATGGTCGTCGGTAGCGACGAGATACCAGCTCGGCTTCACCCTCCAGGCCGGCTTGGTGACCTTGCCTTCGAGTGCGGCCACGGCCCACGGCACCTGCGAGTCCGCCATGAAGGAGGCGAGCGAAGGACGGACGTCGGCGGCGAACGAGGCGGCGAACTTGGCCTCGTCGAGCATCAGGAAGCCGTCGACGGGCGGCAGGATCGGCGGCACGGCGGCGCCGGGAGGCGGGTTGGCGATGAGGGTCGAGACCGACTCGCCGGCATCGGCGGCGAAGGCCGCGATGTAGACGACGGCTGAAACCTTGGGATCGGTGCCGGCTTCCGACACCACGACGCCGCCATAGGAGTGGCCGACCAGGATGACGTTGCCGGGAGCGGCGGCGATGGCGCGCTTGGTGAAAGCGACGTCGTCGGCGAGCGAGGTGGTCGGGTTCTGGACGATGGTGACGTCGTAGCCGTCCTCCTTGAGCTGGTTATGGACCCCTTCCCAGCCGGAGCCGTCGACAAAGCCGCCATGGACGAGGACGACCGAATTTGCCGCGGTGTTGGACATTTGAGTTCTCCTTTTCAAATCGTTGTTTGCGTTGGTTGCAGGAGGACTATGCGCCGGGTCCGCCGCGCTCGCTTTGAGGTGACCTTCAGGACCTCTTGATTTTGTCTTGAGAGGGCTTTGATTTTGCGCCCACGACACGTCTACAGTGTCCAGGTCAGCGTTTCCGCCCCATCTGGAGCCAGCAATTTGCCGTATCTTTTCGAGGACTTCGCTCTGGACGGCGACCGGCGCGAACTACGCAGGGGCAACGAGCTGGTCCCCGTCGAGCCGCAGGTGTTCGATCTCCTGCAATATCTGATCCGCAATCGCGAGCGGGTGGTCAGCAAGGACGATTTGGTCGATGCGGTCTGGCGGGGACGAATCGTCTCCGACGCCACGCTTGCCAGCCGTGTCAATGCCGCCCGCGGCGCCCTTCAGGACAATGGCGAGCAGCAGCGCCTCGTCCGTACCATCCTGCGCCGGGGCTTTCGTTTCGTCGGCACCGTACGCGAGGAAGCCGGCGCCGAGGCGGCAGCGCCGGTGGGGACACCCAAGCCTGGCCTCGGCATTCCCGCCCGCCCCTCCATCGCCGTTCTGCCTTTCGTGAACATGAGCGGCGACGCGGATCAGGACTATTTTGCCGACGGCATGGCCGAGGACATCGTCACCGGCCTGTCGCGCATCCGCTGGCTGTTCGTCATCGCGCGGAATTCGAGCTTCACCTACAAGGGCCGCGCCGTCGACGTGAAGCAGGTCGGGCGCGAACTCGGCGTGCGCTATGTGCTGGAAGGCTCGGTCCGCAAGGTCGGCAGCCGCGTGCGCATCACAGGGCAGCTGATCGACGCTGAGGACGGCAGCCATCTGTGGGCCGAACGCTACGATCGCGAGTTGACCGACGTGTTCGCGCTGCAGGACGAGATCACCATCAGCGTGGTCGCGGCCATCGAGCCCAATTTGCGCCGGGCCGAGATCGAACGTGTCAAGCGCCAGCGGCCCGACAGTCTCGACGCCTACGACCTTTTTCTGCGCGCTCTGCCCGATGTCTACACCTTCATGCCCCAAGGCGCGGCCAAGGGACTGCCTCTGCTCGACCAGGCATTGGCCATCGAGCCGAGTTATGCGCTCGCCCATGGCTTTGCCGCCTGGGCGCATCAAACCCTTTTCATCCGCGGCGGCATGCTGGCGGAGCATCGCCAGAAGGCGTCGCACCATGCCCATGCGGCGATCGAGCACGGCTCGGGCGACGCGATGGCGCTGGCCTTGGCCGGCTTCACAATCGGTCTGGTCGAGCATGACCGCGGGCTGGCCAACGAGATGTTCGCGCAGGCCCTGTCGCTCAGCGCCTCCTGTGCCTTCGTCTACACTTTTGGCTGCGTGCCGGTGGCCTATGGCGGCGGTGCGGCGCGCGCCATCGACTGGTGCGAGCAGGCGATGCGGCTCTCCCCGCTCGACGCCATGAGCTGCGTGCCGCAAGGCATCATCGGCTTCGGCAATTTTCTGTCCGGCCGGCACGAACAGGCCATCGCGGCCGGTCGGCGGGCGGTGGAGCTGAACCCTGGTTTCAGCATCCTGCATGGCTGGCTGGCCGCGCCGCTGGCGAGGCTCGGACGGATCGAGGAGGCAAGAGCGTCGGCCGCACGGCTCATGGCGCTCGATCCGCATTTCACCATCGGCCGCTGGGCCACCGCCGTCGGAATCGCGCCTGGCATAATCGACGATGTCACCGACGCCCTGCGCGTCGCCGGCCTGCCGGCGTAGAAGACGGCTGCCGCCGGCAAACGCATCGGATAGATGCCCAGCCGCGGTATTGCGTTCGCCGATAATTATTCTGGTCCATCGGGCCGACACGCTGAAGTCCACTGGCTCAATCGCCGACTGTGGACATCGCGCCTCCAATCCCTCAATCTTGGTCCGGGAACAAAACAGGCGCTTCAAAGAAAGCGCTCCGGGTGCTCATGAAACGACGATGGACATTGTATGATCCACGGCTGGCCTGGATGCTCATCGCACCGGTGCTCCTGCTGCTGATCCTTTTCCTGGTGCTGCCGATCGCCGTGATGGGCGCCTACACCTTCTTCACCTTCGTCACCGCCGGCGTGGAAACGAGCGCGTTGACGACCGCGAACTGGCATGAATTCCTCACCGACAGCTACTATCACGGCTTCCTTCTGAAGACCTTGAGAGTCGGGGCCATGACGGCGCTGCTTTGCGGCGTGCTCGGCTATTTTCCCGCCTATTTCATCTGGGCCACGACCTTCAAGCACAAATGGCTGCTGTTGCTTTTGCTGATCGTGCCGTTCTGGATCAGCTTCACCATCCGCACCTTCTCCTGGATCAACATCCTGGGCGAACAGGGCGTCATCAATGTCGCGCTGCTCAAAATGGGCATCGTCAACGAGCCGTTGCCGATGCTCTACAACGAGGGCGCGGTCATCCTGGGCATGCTGCATTTTCTGCTGCCCTACATGATCCTCAACGTCTATGTCAGCCTGGAGAGCATTGATCGCACGTTGATTTCTGCGGCCCGCTCGATGGGCTGCACAAGCGCGCAGGCGTTCCGAGAGGTCACGCTGCCGCTGTCGCTGCCAGGCCTTGCGGCGGGCCTGCTGCTCTGCTTCGTGCTGGCCGCCGGCAGCTATGTGACGCCGCAGCTTCTCGGCTCGGGCCGCGACGCGCTGTTCGGCAACCTGATCTACGACACCATCATGGGCGAGCTGAACTGGCCGATGGGCGCCACGCTTTCGATCGTGCTGTTCGTCGTGCTCGGCTTCTTCGCCGCCGTCTACACGCGCTACATGGGCATGTCGCAGATCGTCAAAGGGCTTGGCGGATGATGGGGCTTGGCGGATGAGAGGAACACGGCGCAAGCAGGAAGGCAGATGGGCCTGGCGGCTGACCGGCTTCGTCACGGTCTGCGTCTACATCTTCATGTTCGCGCCGATCGTGGCGACGGTGATCCTGTCTTTCAACGCCTCGATGTTCGGCGGCTTCCCGATGACCGGCTTCAGCCTGCAATGGTACGGCAAGCTGATGGCCAACGAGGCGGTGCTGGCCGCCTTTCGCACGTCCTTGTGGATCGCCTTGGTCACCGCGATCGTCACCACCGCCGTCGGCGTCACCACGGCATTTGCCTTGGTGCGCTTCGATTTTCGCGGCAAGCAGGCGCTGAGCACGCTGGTGATCCTGCCGGCGCTGGTGCCCGAAACCATCCTCGGCGTCGGCCTGCTGGTGCTGATCAAGGCGGTCGACCAGCCGAGGACCATGCTGCTCCTGGTGCTCGGTCATATCCTGCTTGCCGTGCCCTATGTGGTGCTGATCGCGCAGGCGCGCATGATCGGCATCCGGCGCGTCTATGAGGAGGCGGCGCTGTCGCTCGGCGCCTCGCGCTTTTCGTCGTTCCGCGAGGTCACGCTGCCGCTGCTCATTCCGGCCGTGGTGGGCGGCGCGCTGCTCGCCTTCACCATCTCGTTCGACAACACCTCGGCCAGCCTGTTTTGGCGGCCGGCCGGCGTCGAGACTATGCCCACCCAGATCCTTTCCATGCTCAAGATCTCGATCAGTCCGGAAATCAACGCACTCGGCACCGTGATGATCCTTGTGACCGTCGGCATCCCGCTGTTTGGCGGCCTGATCCTGCAAAGCCTGACAAAACTGAGAAGACGTGGCGAACCAAAGGAGGAAACACAATGAAACTCACCACCACGAAGCGGCTGGAACGGCTGCACGACCGATACGCCAATGGCGACCTGAGCCGCCGCACTTTCCTGACACTGACCGCCGCCGCGGCGGCATCGGCGGGCCTTTCCATACCGTGGATGGGCCGGGCGCTCGCCGCGGTCCAGGAGGTTCGCTTCGACGGCTGGGGCGGCACGGTGCAGGACGCGATCGACAAGTTCGCCTTCCAGCCCTACACGACCAAGACCAAGATCAAGGTGGTCCAGGGCACGTTCGGCGACGAGGACGAGATCATCACCAAGATCAAGACCGCCAAGCCCGGCGACTACCAGGTCATCCATTCCTCGGGCGTCAACTACTACATCAAATATGTGAACGCCGGCCTGACCTCGGAGATCAACGAGGCCAACATTCCCAACATGGCGAATGTGCTGCAGCCGATGATCGAGCCGTTCCGCAAGCTGACGCCAAAGCTTTCGGCCATACCCTACGACTATGGCACGACGGGTATCGCCTACAACACCAAGGTGATCTCGCCGGAGGAAGCCAAGGAAAAAGGCGCGGCCCTGCTTCTCGACAAGAAATATGCCGGCAAGGTCGGCGGCTATTCCGACATGACGACGCGCGTCTGGTATGCGGCGCTTGCCACCGGACAGGATCCCAATAACCTCAAGGACATGGATGCCATCTGGGCCAAGGTGCGCGAGACGCGCGACCTCGCCAAGAAGTTCTGGAGCTCCGGCGCGGAGCTGATGGACCTGCTTTCCAAGGGCGAGATCGTGGTGACCGATGCGTGGTCGGGACGGGTCGCCGCGCTGCAGGACCAGGGCCATCCGATCGGCTATCTCGATCCGGCCGGCTCCTACGCCTGGATGGAGGACATGCTGATCCTGAAGGGCTCGCCCATGGCCGAGTGCGAGGAGCTGATCAACTTCATGCTCGACCCGGCGACCTCGATCGCGGTGGCCGAGGGCCAGAGCTATCCGCCGTCGCTCGACCCGAACAAGGTCAAGCTGACCGAGAAGATCGAGAAACTGCCGGCGTTCGACAAGACCGGCACGATGAAGTCGCTGACCTTCGCCGATCCGACCTACTGGGCGACCAACGAGGACGCCTGGACCAAGCAGTGGAACAGGATCTCCAAAGGTGCCTGAAAGCCAGGGCACGACACTCCATCCCCGGCCTGTCCTGGCCGGGGCAGCCGGCGCGAGCGCGGCCGCCGAGGCGAACAGCCCGGCGGTCGAGTTCCGCGATATCGACATCGCCTACGGCAAGTTCGTCGCGGTGCGCGATTTCTCGCTCTCGATCCGCAAGGGCAGCTTCGTCACCTTGCTCGGGCCCTCGGGCTGCGGCAAGACCACGATCCTGCGCTCCATAGCCGGCCTGGTCGATATTTCGGGCGGCCAGATCATGATCGACGGGCGGCGGGTCGACGACGTCCCGATCTACAAGCGCAACATCGGGCTGGTCTTCCAGAGCTACGCGCTGTTCCCGCACAAGAACGTGTTCGACAACGTCGCCTTCGGCCTGAAGTACCGCAACGTGCCAAAGCCAGAGATCGCCCGCAGGGTCGGCAAGGCGCTCGAAATGGTGCGGCTGCCGGGCAGCGAGAAGAAGCTGCCGTCGCAGCTGTCGGGCGGGCAGCAGCAGCGCATCGCGCTTGCCCGCGCCATCGTCTTCGAGCCGCAGGTGCTGCTGCTGGACGAACCGCTATCGGCGCTGGACGCCAACATGCGCGAGGAGATGCGCGTCGAGATCAAGAAGATCCAGAAGGAAACGGGCATCACCGCCATCTTCGTCACGCACGACCAGGAAGAAGCGCTCTCCATGTCGGATCGCATCGTGGTGATGAACGCCGGCGCGGTGGAACAGATCGGCACTCCGGAGGAGGTCTATGAGACGCCGGCCACGGCCTTCGTCGCCGACTTCCTCGGCAAGGCCAACATGCTTGCCGGGACCGTGAGCAGGTCCGGCCAAGCGGTGGTGCTTGCCACCGGCCAGACCATCAACGTGGCTTGTCCAAGGCCGCTTGGCGACGGCAGCAAGATCACCGTGGTAGTGCGGCCGCAGAAATTTTCGGTCGGTGCTGGAACGAGCGTCAACCGGCTCACTGGTCGTGTCGTCTCGGCCTCGTATCTGGGCGGCAGCGCAATCTACGAGATCGACATCGGCGGCAAGACCAGCCTCCGCGCCAACGCGCCGATCAATGGCCGCGTCCTTCGCGAAGGCGAGACGGCCGACCTCGGATTCGATCCCGAGGGCTGCGTTCTGCTCGACGAGGACGGCCAGCGGATTTCATAGGCGCCGCACGTAGCGGACTTCATTGTATCGTCGCGCCGCCGGGCCTGCGGTTGGGATGCCTGAGATAGGTTGGCGTGGTGCCGGTCTGCTGGCGGAACACGCGGCTGAAATGGCCGGCATTGGTAAAGCCGCAGCGGTAGGCGATTTCGCCGATCTGCAGGTCGCTGCCTGCGAGCAGCGACTTCGCATGGTGCACTCGTAACGCGAGATATGCCGCCATCGGGCCGATGCCCAGTTCCAGCCCGAAAAGCCGTTCGAGCTGGCGCCGCGAGCAGTTCAGGCGGGTCGCGATCTCGGCGACAGACAGCGTCTCCTGGAGGTTGCTCTCCATCAACAGCAAAGCGCGCTTCACCGCCCGGCTCGACGCCTCCGGAAACAGGTCGCCGACGGGCTGCACATCCCTGCTGCTTCTGATCCGGTCGAGCACCAGGATCTTGGCGGCCTTTTCCGCCGCCTTCCGGCCGATGAACTCGGACACGAAATGGCCTGCAAGGTCGGCGGCACCCGTGCCGCCCGCGCATGTCGAGCGGCCACGGTCGACGGTAAACAGGCTGTCGGCATGGGCGTTGACCTCCGGGAACCGGCTGCGGAAATCCTTGATGTGGAACCAGCTGACGGCGGCGCTATAGCCATCGAGCAGGCCGTAGCGCGCCAGCACGAAGCTGCCCGTGCAGAGCGCCGTCAGCGGCACGCCCTTCCCTGCGGCCCGCAACAGGAAGGCCTCCTTTTCGGAACTCAGGCTGCGGTTGGTGTCGAGCAGGCCGCCGACCACGACGACATTATCGAAATCCTCGGGATTGCCGATCCCCCCGGTCGGCAGCAGTTCGACGCCGCAACTTGCCCGGATCGGCAGACCGCGTTCGCCGACGATCTCCCAGTCGAACTCTATCCTGCGGCTGCGATCGCCCTCATCGCCCGCCAGCCGCAGCGTGTCGATGAACAGCGACAGCGGCGACAGCGTGAAGTCGCGCACCAGGAGAAACGCAAACCGCCTAGCCATTGTTGTTCGGAACCGCCTTGTCTCAAGCTTATTCGCCAGCACAATATGCTGGAACACCGGACGATGTGTTTGCCAAAAGCGGCACCGGACTTCTTGCTTATCGACGGCGGCCCAGTCCAGGGCGCCGTCGCCCAACACATGCCATCACGGCCTCGAGGGTAATAGGATCGCCCGCCGACTCGGACCAAGTGCAATTCCAACGATCGATCAGGCGTCGATGGGACGAAGAGAGCTGTGGTCAGCGCCTCGGGAATTTCAATTTCGCAACGATCTGACCTGTCGTTGTGGGCAAGCGCTCCTTGCGAAGTCCCTGACGCAATATTGGAACCACCCTGCGGTTCGTTGGACCACCTGTCCAGGGCCGCTTGCATGGAGGTTGCCCAGATGAAGTCAATAGTCCTCCGCCTGCGCATGCCTAGGGAACTGTTCGACCCTGATTTCGGTTGTCCGCTGTGCGAACTGTGCTTCCACGAAAGCACTCGATGAGCGAAAACGAAACATGGCGGACAAGAAGCGCGGCTCCATTCGGAAGATCCTGAGCGGCATCGCGGCGAAAATTGCCACCGCCCCTGATCGCATGGCCGAGCAAGGCACGGGCACCGCGTCAATGGTCGCCGAATGGCTGCTGCCGCCAGCGGCGACGCTTGGGTCTTCCTTGCGCCTGAAGGGGATCGAACGCGAAGTTCGGGCCCGCCTGCCGTGGACGGTGCGGAAATTTGCCAAGGCCGAGACGGGCCGCGTCGTCTTGCGCATGATGCGAACCGACGCGGATGCATTCAAGACTGCCTCGGCAACCATCTCCAGGACGCTGGAGGGAATCGAGGCACTGCCCGTGCTTCCGCGAGAGGCAGAGGACATCCTCACCATCTCCTCCCGAGAGCGGCACAAATGGCTCAGGGATGGTCGCCTGAAAAGCATTGGCACGCGTACCGTGAAGATGCGCGGGCGATCCAAGGCTGTGACCTTCCACGTCTTCGATCCACGCCACATCGAGGACGTTCTCGATCGTGACCTGGCGACCGCCTGGCGGGAGGAGGATGCGCTGGAAGTGTCCGAGAACAGACGGCGTGGGGCCGGCAAGGCCGCACTGACACGAGCAGGCAAGCGGACGGGCAACGCCCGCAAGACCAGAAATGCGGGAAAGGACGATGCGCCAAAGCTGGAAGGCTGGGACACATTCGAGGCGGACGGATTGCTACGTTAGAGCAACTCCCAGGAAAAGCGTGTAACGGTTTTTCGTCGAGGTCGCATCCGCAACCGTTCCCAGCTATGGATATTTCGCCGGGGTTGGACTGGCAGGGCTCAAATCACCTTGCAATTCCTTCGGAAGGGGTAGGCTCGAACACTGCAGATGCACGTCGCGGGCGAGCAGCTTTCGTTGCTTCTGCTCGTGCTCCTTGGTCGCCGCTATGATCCCCAACCCGTAGGGGCCAAGTGCGACGAATTCCCAACCCGGGTGCTGTTTTTCGCGGACCGCGTAGTCCGAAGCCGCCGCCCGGGCTTGCTGGCATTGCGGCTTCGCCCATTTCTGGTCCTGCTGCGAAAGCGAGGCTCCATAGTCGACCGGAGACGTCGCGCATCCAGCCATTGTCGCGGCCAATGCGGACATTACAAGCCCCGTCGCAATTCTCATACCGAACCCCTTTGCCAACCGCCGTGGAGCGGACACCGACGTCTCCATCCCACAAGAAGACCGCCGCGACCAGAGAGCCTGGCCTCTTTTCGTGGCGGGCTTCCCGCCGCCAGATTCAGACCGCCGCTTGGAACCAATTATGAGCGAGACTGTTCAGTTGTAACTTTGATGCCACGCCGACCATTCTTGCCGACGGCCACCTTCAGGAGTTCCCATCATGACTATTTCGTCCGGATTTCGTTCAATCGCCGTAGCCGCGATCGCCACGGTAGGCGTCAGCCTTGCCAGCGCCGCGCATGCCGACAGCGGCACGATCCGCTTCTCCGTCTACAAGGCGGCTTTCTTCGTCGGCGGCTCCGGTGGCGAGGGCACGCTGACCTTCCATGGCCGGAAATATCCGATCTCGATCGGCGGCGTCTCGGGCGGCCTCGCCTTCGGCGTTTCCAAGACCTATTTCCAGGGCACCGTGCGCCACATCAGGCGCGCCCGGGACGTGGCTGGCGTATATGGCGCGGCCGGCGGCGGCGGCACGCTCGGCAGAGGCGCTCAGGTGATCGTGATGACCAACGACAAGGGCGCCCAACTCCAACTCACGGGCAGACAGGTGGGCCTGCAGGTGAACGCGGATCTCAGCGGCATGAGCATCTCGCTGAGGTAGGCGCCTCACCCCTCGGAGCGGTTCCCGGAGAAGTGTGAAGCGGTTTCCCGTCCCGTTCGGGGGAGAGGAAGACGATGATCGCCAAAGCCGAGGTCGCGAAATTCTTCGAGGCCTATGCGAAATTCTACAATGACGCGCTCTTGTCGGATGCCGGTTTGAAGGATGTCGCCGACATCTATTCGTCCGCTTTCATCTCAGTCACCCCTGGCGCGGTAATGGCCGGCGAAAACGGCAAGCAACTGATCGAAATCATGAAGAAGGGCTTCGAGGGCTACAGGGCGATGGGCGCCGGGAAGATGACGTGCAGGGATGTATCCGGGACGCCGATCGATCAGGACCACTGCGTGGCAAAGGTGCAATGGGCCGGGGAGTACCACAACAAGAAGGCGGCTCTCATTACTATTGATTTCGAGGTCAGCTATCTCCTCGAGAGGCGAGACGGGAAGCTGAAGGTGTTCGGCTGGATCAGCGGGGACGAGCAGGCCGAATTCAGGAAACACGGCCTGCTTTAGGTCTCGCTTCGGCGAACGGCGCCCCTACCCGCTCAGCTCCTCAGCCCCGGCGCTTCCTGTCCAGTGCGCTCGACATATTCCGTATAGCCGCCGCCATAGGTGTGGATGCCTTCGGGCGTCAATTCGAGAACGCGGTTCGACAGCGCGGCCAGGAAATGCCGGTCGTGCGAGACGAACAGCATCGTGCCTTCATATTGCGACAGCGCCTCGATCAGCATCTGCTTGGTGGTGATGTCCAGATGGTTGGTCGGCTCGTCCAGCACTAGCAGGTTGGGCGGGTCGAACAGCATGAGCGCCATCACCAGCCGCGCCTTCTCGCCACCCGACAGCACCCGGCATTTCTTCTCGATCTCGTCGCCGGAAAACCCGAAACAGCCGGCAAGTGCCCGAAGCGGCGCCTGGCCGGCCTGCGGGAAATTGTCTTCCAGCGTCTGGAACACGGTGCGCTCGCCTTCCAGCAACTCCATGGCGTGCTGGGCGAAATAGCCCATTTTCACGCTCGGGCCCCGCGCCACCGTGCCTGTATCGGGATCGGAGGCGCCGGCCACCAGCTTCAACAGCGTCGACTTGCCGGCACCGTTGACGCCCATGATGCACCAACGCTCGCGGCGGCGGACCTGGAAGTCGAGCCCTTCATAGATGGTGCGGCTGCCATAGGCCTTGTGCACGTTCTTCAAGGTGACGACATCCTCGCCGCAACGCGGCGCCGGCTGGAACTCGAAATTCACCACCTGACGGCGCTTGGGCGGTTCGACACGGTCGATCTTGTCGAGCTTCTTCACCCGGCTCTGCACCTGGGCTGCGTGCGAGGCGCGCGCCTTGAAGCGCTCGATGAAGGCGATTTCCTTGGCCAGCATCGCCTGCTGGCGCTCGAACTGCGCCTGCTGCTGCTTGTCGGCGATCGCCCGCTGCTGCTGGTAGAATTCATAATTGCCGGAATAGGCGGTGAGCGATCCCGCATCGATCTCGACGATCTTGTTGACGATGCGGTTCATGAACTCGCGGTCGTGCGAGGTCATCAGCAGCGCGCCGTCATAGCCTTTCAGGAACTGCTCAAGCCAGATCAGGCTTTCCAGGTCGAGATGGTTCGACGGTTCGTCGAGCAGCATGGCGTCGGGCCGCATCAGCAGGATGCGTGCCAGCGCCACGCGCATCTTCCAGCCGCCCGAGAGCTTGCCGACATCGCCGTCCATCATCTCCTGGCTGAAGCCGAGACCGTCCAGCACTTCGCGCGCGCGGCCGTCCAGCGCATAGCCGTCGAGTTCCTCGAAGCGGTGCTGCGCCTCGCCATATCGTTCGATGATCTCGTCCATCCGGTCGGCCTGGTCGGGATCGGCCATGGCCGCCTCGAGTTCCGCCATCTCGGCCGCCACGTCGCTGACCGGTCCGGCGCCGTTCATCACCTCGGCCACCGCGCTGTGGCCCGCCATGTCGCCGACATCCTGGCTGAAATAGCCGATGGTGACGCCGCGATCGACCTGCACCTGGCCTTCATCGGGCTGTTCCTGCCCGGTGATCATGCGAAACAGCGTCGTCTTGCCGGCACCGTTGGGTCCGACGAGGCCGATCTTCTCGCCTCTCTGCAGGGAGGCCGACGCCTCGATGAAGACAAGCTGACGGCCGTTCTGCTTGCCGATGTTTTCAAGTCTGATCATGATGTTCCGGGGGGTATCGATGCGGAATTGGAATTTTCCCGCGCCCTTACGCGAATGATGGTGCCGGGGGAAGAGGCAGAAGCGCCGCAGATGCCTGCGGGAGCGCGAGGCGCCGATCTCCTCAAGTCGGGAAATCGGCTGTCCCATAGCCCCGCCCCCGGCCCGCGCACATAAAAATCGACCGGCGGTCGAAATCCGCCAATGTCGAACGACTTCGGTTTGGCGGCCTGCACGGCTTGACCATCGACATCAACAGGACAGGAATACGGGCAATGGCCAAGATGCTTGTGATCTACAAAGCCCCGGCCGATCCGGCCGCGTTCGACCGGCACTATTTCGATGTTCATATACCGCTCGCCAAGAAGCTTCCCGGCCTGCGGCGCTACGATGTCAGCAGGCGGCCCATCGTCAAACTCTCGGCGGGCGAGATGCCTTACCTTGTGGGGACACTGTATTTCGACAGCCTCGACGACATCCGCGCCGCGTTCGCCAGCGAAGTCGGCGTTGCCTGCGCCGCCGACCGGCGGATATTGGCCCCGGGCGACGACGATCTGACGATGCTGCTGTTCGACGCCGACGAAGTGTGAACCCGGCCTCCAGACACACTCTAGAAACAAGATTCAACATCCGGGAAAAACTGGCGAAAAGATCGTCTGCGATAACCATCCCCGTGGCAGCCGGGCAGCGGCCGCCAGACACGCCAAGGGATAGTGCCTGCAATACAACGACGTTCGACCGGATGGATGAGTGCCCTGACAGGCATTTCGCTCGCCATGCTTGCGGTCGTACAGTCCGACGCGGAGGCGGCGGTCACCCGGACCGAATATTGCAGCCGGCTCGGCCTTCAACTCGACGGGGCCATCCCGGCCAAGGCCAAACCGGGTGCCAGTGCGAGCCAGATCGCCGAGGTAACGGCACTGCAGGACAAGGCGAACCGGTTCTGCGCCGGGAGCAAGCAGGCGCAAGGCATCCGGATCTACGCCAACGCCCTGAAGCTCCTCGGGGTGACCCCGGTGGACCTCGATCAGTGACGACAGCCATCACCCGAAGACCCGTCCTGAAAGAGGGCGGCTTTTTCTTGCGCGCAATGCCGCGAGCTGTCCGTCCCCCGCTCTCATGCCGATAGCCTATTTCTCGCCCAGATACTGAAAGACCGCCTGTTTCCACCAGTCGCTTTCCATGGTTTGCAGCAGGGCGACATCAAGCAGCTTGCGAAGCCTACTGCCGAGCGGCAGGGCGATGGCATATTGCTGCTGGTCGAAGGTCGCGTCGAGGACCCGCAGGCTCGCGCCGTAGTTCTGTCCGACCAGCCAGCCAAGCAGCGGCTTGTCGTGGACCAGCGCATCGATCTTGCCGGCGCGCAGCGTGTCCAGGCCCTGCTGGACGGTGGCAAAGTCCTGATGGCGGATATGGGTGGAATCCAGGTAGGACGCGGTCGAGGAATTCTGCACGGCGCCGACCCGGACCGTGGCGAGGTCGCTTTCGCCCTGCACCATGCCTTCCATCTGCGTCACGGTCAGCACCGATGTGACGCCGGCGGTGAACACCGCGATGGCGATGATCGATCCCATCATCCACAGCGCGGCCAGCACACGTCCCGGCACGGTTCGCGGACCGAAATCGCCGGTGCTGGCCTGGGTCGCGGCAATCGTCGACCACCACATACTTGAAAACAGGCCCTTGGCGACGCCGCCGCCGAAATCCTCATTGTGGCGGCGTTCGAACATCCAGATCAGGACGCCGACCACGACCGAGATGACGATCAGCGCCAGCACGGCCTGCAGGAAGCCGAACGAGGTCAGCGCGTGCAAAATCGGCCGCCATGACGGCTGGCTGTTGAGCGGTGTAGCGATGCCGAGCCCGGTCGTGAAAAAGGGCTGCGTGAAGTCGACGGCCTTTTCGCGGTCTGCCGTGACCGTGATCGCGGCCATCGCCACGTCGAATTTGCCGCTGACGACGCCGTCGATCTGGTCCTGCACGCCAGGCACTTCGACATAGTGGAAGCGAAGGTTGAGCCGCCCGGCCATCTTCTGCCAGAGGTCGATGCTCAATCCCGACCAGGTGCCGTCCCGCAGCTTGAAGGCGAAGGGCGGCGCGGCCTTTACCCCGACCGATATGTCCTTCGACGACACGTCCGGCGGCAAAGGCAGCTCGGCAGGCGTTTGTGTCTGGCCGACGGCGGCGCCAGCCCCGACGCACGCGGCGACGGCAACGAGGATCAGCGCCATCGTCCACGAAGCAATTCTTCTCAACGGCAACAGCTCCCGGCGACCGATTGCGCCGCGCGATCTGGTCGCGGGCTCGAAAAAATAGCCGCCATGCCGGCCTTCGTCCACCCGCCATGGAGGAGGTGATGCACGGATGTCCGGCGAGATTGATGCGAAAACAATCGTTTGGCACAATTTCCCGATTTAGATGCTGAACGCCGTTACGCAATGCCGGGCGCCGCCCGAACTTGCCCGCGTCTCGCCGTCACCACGGCAGCCTCTTGCCATCGCGAAAAAAGCCGCCAGTCGGGCCGTCGTCGGGCAAGGTCGCGGCCCACACGATGCCCGCCGCCCCTTGCGCCACCGGGCGCCCGCCCGGCCCGCCCATGTCGGTGGCGACCCAGCCCGGGCAGATCGCGTTGACCAGCACGCCCGAGCCGCGCAGTTCGGCCGCCAGCACGCGGGTCAGTGCGTTGAGCGTCGCCTTCGACGTCGAATAGGCTGGCGCGCCCGCGCCCATCGAGGTCAGCGAACCGCCTTCGGAGGAGACGTTGACCAGCCTGCCATGGCCGCCCGCCCCGAGCAGCGGCGCGAAGGCGGCGGCCACCCGCCAGGCGCCGAAGACATTGGTCTCGAACGCCTCGCGGATGAGAGTCCAGTCGGGCCGCAAGGCGCGCGAGCCGGTGTCGTAGTGGATGGCGGCGTTGTTGATCAGCACGTCGAGCCGGCCGAACCGGCGCTGCACGTCGTCGGCTGCTCTCGCCGCAGCGTCGGGCGCGGCGACATCGAGCGCAATGGCCTCGACAGCGCCATCGAGCCCTTTCGCCGCCGCCTCCCCCTTGGCGAGATCGCGCACGCCGAGCAGAACGGTGAAGCCGAGCGCCGCGAGTTGCCGCCCGGTTTCAAGCCCGATGCCGCGATTTGCGCCGGTGACGAGGGCGACTTTGTGGGTGTTCATGGGAAGCCTCTTTGTCGGTCATCTCGGGGCAAAATGGCACGGGTGGACCTGTTTTATTAGAGGGAGGAGATAGCAGTCATCATGCGATGACGCGCATGAGTTGGTTGCGCAGGAATCGGGTGTCGGCGGGCGCAGCTACATGCGATCGTTCACCCATCAAGAGGACCGGTCATGCTCACGCTTCACGATTATCTGCCGTCGCAGAACGGCTGGAAGGTCCGGGTCCTGCTAGGGCTGCTGAAGATCCCTCACGTTACGCGCCTTGTCTCGATTTTCGAGGGCGAGAGCCATACCGAGGCCTTCCTGGCGCTCAACCCGGCAGGCGCGGTCCCGGTCCTTCAACTCGAGGACGGCAGCGACATCGCCGAATCCAATGCGATCCTCACCTACCTTGCCGAGGGCACGCCCTTCCTGCCGTCGGACCGCTACCGGCGTGCCAAGGTCATGCAGTGGCTGTTCTTCGAACAATATAACGTCGAGCCCGTCATCGGCTCGCTGCGCTTCTGGACCCTGACCGGACGGCTCGACCGTAACCAGGCCATGGTTGCCGGCAAGCGCGAAGCCGGAGCCCGTACGCTCGCCGCCCTGAACCGCAGCCTTGGCGAGGCATCGTTTCTCGCCGGCAGCGACCTCACCATCGCCGACATCGCCGTCTATGCCTACAGCCACCGCGCCGGGGATTGCGGCTTTTCGCTCGCGGACTATCCGGGGTTCGCAGCATGGACCAACCGCGTACGCGATGCCATCGGACCCGGCTACCCCGTCCATCCCTACGGCAGCGACCCGCATTCGGGCGCCTGAAGGGCCTACTTCTTCCCCTGTGGATGGATCGTCGCGCCGCGCTTCAGCATCGCGACGAAGGCTTCGATCTTCTTCTTGCGGCCAGCCTCGGTCTTCATGTTGTGGGTGCGGAAGGCGAGCGCGAAGCGGTTCTGCGCGCTGAGCTTTTCCAGCATCGCCTTCGCCGCCGGCTCGGCGTCGATCGCCGCCTGCAGATCATCGGGGATCTTCATCTCCTTGCCGCTGCCATAGGCGCGCGCCCAGCGCCCGTCGGCCTTGGCCGCCTCGACCTCTCTCAGCCCATGCCCGGTCATGCGGCCCTCCTCGACGAGGCGCGCCACATTGTCGACGTTGATCTTGCTCCAGATGCTTTTTTTGCCGCGCGGCGTGTAGCGCTGCAGGAAACTGTTCTCGTCCAGCCCCTTGCGCACGGCATCGATCCAGCCGAAGCACAGCACGACATCGATGGCCTCCTTCGGTGTGATCGACTTCAGTCCCGACCCGACCTTATGCGCCTTGATCCACACTTCGGTTTCCGTGGCGTGGTGTTCGCTGAGCCAGGCGTAAAAGCTCGCCGCGTCGGGAAATTCCCGCACCTTGTCGGGGTCGACCTTGACGGGTGCCATCAGTGCACCTGCCCGATCAGTGTCGTTGTCGCTGGCGTCGCCCTCATCCTGCCTCCGGCATCGTGCGATTCCCCGCATCATGATGGCATGTTTCACTGCCAATTTTCGTCAGCAGTGGGGCACGCTGCCGCCGGGCAACGGAACACACCATCCATGGCCGCGTTCCGACAAGAGTGCAACCGCCATGGAGGATCGCGATGGCCGTGCAGACCGTTTTCGCCCATGTCAGCTGCTCCGACCTCGAGCCCAGCATCGACTGGTATGGAAAACTGTTCGGCAAGCCGCCGCTGCGCCGGCCGATGCCTGGCCTTGCCGAATGGCAGTTCACGGAAAGCGCCGAGGTGCAGCTCTTCGAGGACAAGGAAAAAGCCGGCACCTCGACGCTGACGCTCGGTGTGCTGCCCCTGGCGCCAGAACGGCAGAGACTGGTGGATGCGGGCCTCGAACCCGGCCCGATCGAGAAGGCCGGCCGTTCCTGGATCATGCGCATGCGCGATCCCGATGGCAATCTGGTGGTGTTTGCAAGTGCGGAGCGGGAATAGAGCCGCCGCAGCCCAGCGCTCGTGTTCTACACCGGTGTCGGTGCCGCCGGCGTCAGCCCGTGGCGACGCATGATCTCCACCATGCTGGCCTTGTCCGGCGGGCCACCGGCGGCGGCATGGAACATTGCGAAAATCTCGCGGAAATAGTCCGGACCGATCGCCGCCGGGGTCACGATACATAGTACCGTCGCGTCGTTGACGCCCTTGTTGTCGAACCGGTGGACGGCGCCGCGTGGAATGCATAGCGCCTCTCCCGCTCCGACATCGATCGCCTTGCCGTCTACGGTCCAGGTCAGCACCCCGTCAACGCCGTAGATCGTCTCTTCATAATGATCGTGGCTGTGCGCCGGCGCCAGCAGCCGCGATCCGCCAGCCACTTTCAACTCGAAGGCGGCGACGCTGCCGTTCGAACTGTCGCCCGTCACCAGGAAGCGAATCGATAGCATCTTGTCGCCGATGGCCTCTTCGGCTGGATTGACCTGAAGATTCATGGATGACATTGCGCAACCCCTCCGGTAAATTACATTTACTAGCAATCAGTAAACTCAATTTACCGGATCGTCAATGGCCACGTCCACCGAAGTTCTGCAGACCAAGACCGAGGACCTTTTGATCGGCGCCCTGTTGCGCGTGCCCGCGCAGGCGATCCAGCGCCGGCTGATCAAGGAGCTCAACGACGCGGGTTTCGACGAATTGCGCCTGCCGCACATGGCCGTGCTGCAGTTTCCAGGCCCGGACGGGGCGCGGCCCGGCACGATCGCCGAGCGGGCCGGCATGAGCAAACAAGCCATCAACCAGTTGCTCAGCAGTCTGGAAGGCTACGGCTATCTCGTCCGCTCCGACGGTGAAGGCAGCGCGCGCGTGGTTCGGTCCACCGAGCGCGGCCACGCCGCTTTCTGGAAAATGGTCGACATATTGCGCGACATCGAGGAGGAGTGGCGCACCGAACTCGGACCGCAGCGCTTCGCCCAGTTAAA
The DNA here is from genome assembly GCF_006442215.1 of Mesorhizobium sp. B2-3-11. Lineage (NCBI taxonomy): Bacteria > Pseudomonadati > Pseudomonadota > Alphaproteobacteria > Hyphomicrobiales > Phyllobacteriaceae > Mesorhizobium > Mesorhizobium sp. B2-3-11. The sequence goes on from NZ_VFVS01000006.1 coordinate 222,503, forward strand.
GGCGCTGTTGTTCGTCGTTTGGGATAGCCCGCTGGTACGCTGACGGGACGAGGCTCATATGGGCTGGCATAATCGGCCCGTCCGATGACACTATCGGTTTCTTCCGTTTTCGCTTTCCGCATCGAGCTGCCAATTCCCTGCCCTTGTCCAACCAAACGAAGGCAGAGCGGATATGAGCATTTCGAACCAAAAGATCCTGATCGTCGGCGGAGGATCTGGCATGGGCCTGGCGCTTGCAAGGCGCTGCCTCGAAGCCGGGGCCGAAGTCATCATCGCCGGGCGCGGCGAAGACAGGCTGCGGCAGGCTCGTGAGGCGCTGGGCAATAGCGCCGCCCTCGAAACAACCACTGTCGACATCACGCGGGAAGATCAGGTCGCGGCGTTGTTCGCCGGGATTGGCGGCCTCGACCATATCGTCAGCACCGCCGCCGACATCGAAGGCGCCTACCGGCTGCTGCCGGAGCTCGATCTCGCGGCGGCGCAACGCGTGGTAGACAGCAAGATCTTCGGGCCGCTGCTGCTGGCCAAGCACGGCGCGCCACGGCTGGCAGTGCCCGGCTCGATGACCTTCGTTTCCGGCATCGCCGCCTACCGGCCGGCCGCGCGCGGTTCGGTCGTCGCCGCCGTCAATGCCGCGCTCGAAGGGATGGTGCGGGCGCTGGCGGTGGAACTCGCGCCGATCCGCGTCAACGCCGTGTCGCCCGGCTGGGTCGATACCGAGATTTGGGCGCAGGTGGCCGGCGACAGGAAAGCAGAGACACTTGCGGCGATGGCCGAGCGGCTGCCGGTCGGCAGGATCGGCCAGCCCGACGACATCGCCGACGCGATTTTCTTCCTCATGGGCAATGATTTTACGACTGGCACGACGCTGCATGTCGAGGGCGGGCATCGCTTGGTCTAGCTGACGACGGCTTTCCCGGAATTGTTTAGAAACAAGACCTTGGAGCGGTTCGCCGATTCAGATCCTGAGCCGGTTCCGGTGTGCGGCGGCGCCAGTGTGTCGCGCGCGGCGGCAAGCAGGTGCCGGAGTGCCGGCGGCTGGACGCGCCGGCGCCGCCAGATCATCGTCAGCGGCGCCACTTGCGCTCGGCCAGGCCATGGCAGTTCGATCAGCTCACCACGCTGAAGCGCGTCGCTGACGGCCAGACGTGGAACGAGGCCCAGCCCCGCGCCGGCCGCGACCAGCCGGGCAATGGCGCCGATGCTGCCGACTTCGGCGGCAAATCCCGAGGCTCCGATGCCCGCCTCGGCGAAGGCGGTGTCGAACATGTGCCGGTAGATGCATCCAGGCTCCGTTGCCACGAAACGTTTTGCGGCAAGGGCGGCCAGATCGCACGGAACCAGATTCAGCCCCGGCGCGGCGATCAGTACCAACGGCTCGGCCGCTATCGTATGCCTGGCGAAGCGTTGATCGACGCCGCCATTTGGAACATCGCGGCGATTGAAGCAGAAGGCGACATCGATGTCGCCGTCCTCCAGCTGGCGCAGCAGCGTGCCGCTGTCGGTCACCTTCATCCGGACGGCGATGTCGGGGTGGCTGGCCTGGAACCCCGGCAGCCAGGGCGCCAGGCGGGCCGAGGCGATCGACTCCAGCGCACCGATGGTCAGAACGCCGCTGGTCTGGCCAGACGCCGCCTGAACGGCGGCACGCGCCTCGCCGTCCAGCCGCAGCAGCTCTTCGGCGATGGGCCTCAGCGCCAGCCCCGCCGGCGTCAGCTCCAGCCCTGATTTCGAGCGTGTGAACAAGGCAGCGCCCAGCTCGGCCTCCAACGACTGGACCTGGTCGCTGACGCTCGACTGGGCGAGATGAACCATCTCGGCGGCGCGCGTGATGTTGCGGCTGCGCGCCACTGCGAGGAAGGTCTTGAGCAGTCTTGGATGCATGGGCTGGCCGAAATCGCCGGGCCTACTGCAGCTGCGGCTTTTTCAGGAAACTGCCGCGGTCGGCGGATTTGACGCGCAGCCAGGTCTCGCGGCCGTCGCGCACCACCCGCATCGGGATCTCGGCACCGGCCGAGCCGCTTTCCCAAAGCTTGCGATAGAAATCGGCGAGCCCGTCGACCTCACCGTCGCGGACCTCGGAAATGACGTCGCCTTCGCGCAGGCCGGCCTTGGCCGCCGGGCCGCCCTCGGTCACGCTCATCACCACCACCTTGCCGTCGCTTTCGGCCGACAGCGCGCCGAGCCACGGGCGCGGCGGCTTGGCCACGTGGCCACGCGTCAGCAGGTCGTCGAGGATGGGCGGCAACAGGTCGATCGGAACCACCATGTTGATATCGGCAACCTCGCCGGCGCGGCTCATCTGCAAGCGCAGCGAACCGATGCCGAGCAGCGCGCCCTCGGCGTTGAACAATGGCGCGCCGCCCCAGGACGGATGCGCCGGCGCGATGAAGATCGCTTCGTCGAGCAGATACTCCCAATAGCCGGCGAATTCCTGCTTGGTGACGATCTTGGCCTCGATCGCCCGGCCGATGCCGTCGGCAAGCACCACCGCGTCGCCGACCCTGGCCTTACCGGCATCACCCAGCGCCACGGCCGGCAGACCGGTCGGCGCCAGCGCCTGAACGAGGCCGAAGCCCGATTCCTGGTCGTAGGCGAGCGCGTGAGCGGGGATTACGCGGCCGTCATGCGAGGTCAGCCAGACCTCCTCCGCCTCTGTGATGAGATAGCCGATGGTCAGCACCAGCCCGTCACTGCGGATGACGACGCCGCTGCCTTCCCTGAGCGTGCCCAGTGCCCCGGCCGTGAAGGCATCCTCCGGAACGGTCGCCCGCACGGCAACGACGGAACGCGGATTGGGATTGATGGTCATGATTTTGTCCTGCGATGCGAATGCCTGGCGGCTTCTTCTATAGGTATGCCACGGGGGAGATGCTGCAAGGGGGTGAGAAACGGTGGCCATAGGGCAGGAAAAGCCAACTGCTCGGCTTTTCGAATTTCGAACGCCCGGCAGGCGATGCGTCGCGCCTCGCATTCACAATAGTTCAACACAAGTTGAACTTCCCTCTCCGCAGCCCTAGCTATGGGTGACCTGCCATCCTCCCACGATACGAGAGCCGACATGACCGAATATACCCCGCCGAAAGTATGGACCTGGAACAAGGGCAATGGTGGCGCCTTTGCCAGTATCAACCGGCCGATCGCCGGACCGACGCACGACAAGGAGCTGCCGGTCGGCAAGCACCCGCTGCAGCTTTATTCGCTGGCGACGCCAAACGGCGTCAAGGTGACGGTGATGCTCGAAGAGCTCCTGGCGCTTGGCCACAAGGGCGCCGAATACGACGCATGGCTGATCCGCATCAACGATGGCGACCAGTTTGGCAGCGGCTTTGTCGAGGTCAATCCCAATTCCAAGATCCCGGCGCTGATGGACCATAGCGGCAAGTCCCCGGTGCGCGTCTTCGAATCCGGCTCGATCCTGGTCTATCTCGCCGAGAAATTCGGCGAATTCCTGCCGGCCGAGCAGCCGGCGCGGGCGGAAGTGCTATCCTGGCTGTTCTGGCAGATGGGCTCGGCCCCTTATCTCGGCGGCGGCTTTGGCCATTTCTACGCCTATGCACCGGAAAAGATCGAATATGCCATCGACCGCTTCTCGATGGAGGTGAAGCGCCAGATGGACGTTCTCGACCGCCGTCTGGCCGAAACGGAATATCTTGGCGGCAAGGATTACACCATCGCCGACATGGCGGTCTGGCCCTGGTATGGCGGGCTGGCGCTCGGCCGGCAGTATAATGATTCCGCCACCTTCCTGTCGGTGCACGAGTATAAAAACGTGCAGCGCTGGGCGAAGGTGATCGACGAACGACCCGCGGTAAAGCGTGGCCGCATGGTCAACCGCGCCTTCGGCGAACCGGCCATGCAACTGCACGAACGCCATGACGCCAGCGATTTCGACACCAGGACGCAGGATAGGCTCGCCGCCGAGTAGATTCAGGAAAGCTCCGTCAAAAGCCCATCACCGGCGTTAAACCGGTGATGGGCTTTTTGCTTGATGCATCAGACGGATCAGTGAAGAACTTCCACGATCTGACGGGTGTCGGGATCCACCAGCACGGTCTGATCATTAATCACCGCGACGCGATACCTGACGTTGGGAACTTCACGCAGTTCGACCTTGTCCGGCACAGAGGAGCCGAGCTTGAGTTCGACGCCCAGAAGGTTCACCGACGCCAGCGGTTCCCTCTTGATATATTCGCGAACGACCGTCTCCTGTTCCGGCTGGACCACGATGGTGTCCGCCAGAGCCGCGCCGACGCCGCCCAGCAGGACGATCGCAGCCGCAGCACTCGTAAGATAATGTTTCATGACAACCTCCATGATTGGCTATTCGCTCCGCCTGAAGGGAAACTCTCACGCAAGTCGGAGGTTCCATATCTGCTTGTGAAATAAATGAGGCGATTAACCAACAATATGCCACATTTTGTTATAAATATAAATGAAGATATCAACACTAGCATGCTTTGCAGGTCTAATAAAACTTCTTCTGGATTGCGGGACAATCAAGGCATATCGGCTTGCAAAGGCAAGAAATGACGCAAGAGCTATCTAACGTGTAGCGAGGGGTGTCGCTCCCATGCTTTACCTCGCCTCCAAAAAAGGCCCGCCCTGCCGGGAGCAGGAGCGGGCCTCCAACGGACCGGTGGAGGTGGCGCCTCACCGATCGAGGTAGGAAAACGCACGCACCGCGGCTTCGTTCCACCGTGGCCGCCGCGATTTACCGGAAGTGCGCCGCGGGCGAATTCTGCGCGATGCTGAATACGCCGGCCAGCAAGGCCCTGAGAGATTCTCCCGGGGGCGGAGGGATAGCGAGCCACGGGTGGCGCCGTTAATGCCGGACGCCGTCCCGGTGTAACGGCGGCACCGGGTTGACTGCATCCTGGCCCATCGCGGTGTCTTGTGCGCGCCTGTAGATTAGCCCCAGGACGAGCACGAAGTAGCCGACCTGCAGGACGACCAGGACCACCGCTGTCCAGGCAAGCGCCTCCCAGAAGGAACCGGTAGCAATATAGGTCCAGACCGCGACAAGGATCGTGGTCGCCGACATTCCGACGAGAAATGGCCCAAAATACATCGACCTTCAAGATCCCCCAACCCGTCCCGGTCCGGGCGACTCCCTGCCCAAATCTCCGCATCCGCGTACAGGTTTTCATTATTTTAGCAACTACGCAAGTATGCGGCGTCCCGCTCGACATCCCCTTAGAAATTTGTTGCACGGTGGCGCTGGCAGGAGCAGTTTGATGCTCACGGACCGCGATAATCGGGAAAAGAAGTCCAGGGGGATTGGGGAATGACGCTTAAATTGATCGGGGCCGGTTTCGGCCGCACCGGCACATGGTCGACCTTTGCCGCATTGAACAAGCTCGGCCTGCCCTGCTATCACATGCAGGAAGTGATCATGAACAAGGCCAACACAGGCCATCTCGATTTCTGGCGCAAGGTGGCCAACAGCCCGCCCGGTTCGCAGCAGGACTGGGGCAAGGTGTTCGCCAATTACACCGCCACGGTCGACAATCCAGGCTGCTGCGTGTGGCGCGAACTGATGGTGGCCTACCCCGACGCCAAGGTGCTGCTGACATTGCACCCACGCGGCGCCGAGGCGTGGTACGAAAGCACGATTGACACCATCTACTTCACCGAGAACCTGTGGCAGTTCAAGATCCTGGAATGGCTCACCCCGTTCGGCCGGAAGTTCGGCGACATGTCGCGCAAGCTCATCTGGGGCCGCACATTGGCCGGTGTCATGGGCGACCGGGATAGGGCAGTTGCCCGCTACAATGCCTATGTCGACGAAGTGAAGGCAGCCGTGCCGCCGGAAAAACTGCTGGTGTTCAAGGCCAGTGAAGGCTGGGGCCCGCTCTGCCATTTCCTCGACGTGGCGCAGCCGAACGAACCCTTTCCAAACCTGAACGACCGCGAAACGATCAAGAAGATCATCCGCGACATCATCAAGGGCTCCTACATCATGCTGGGACTGACGGTGGCCGCCATCGCGGCGGTGATCGCGGCATTGTGGTGGTGGCTGGGCTGACCGCAAGCCCAGGCGCACCTGCCTGCGTGGAGCGGGCCGAGTTTTTCACTCCCAAAACAAACGACCGACTGCCAACTTTCGGTCGGGCAGGCTGACTAGCAGCTGCTCTCGCTGGAATTTTGCGCTTGCCTTCCCTGCCGGACGGGTCACCAGTTCATGGCCGTTCGACCAGGCTTTTGCCCCTTCTCAACCCCGCTGCAAAGCAGCATGACTATATCTCGATTGGATGAAATAGCGGAACATCCAATGGACATTGCCGGAACCGAACAGGGCCCCCCGGACTTTTGCGCGCACCACCCAAGACCTTGGTCCTACAAGGAAACCGGATGGTTCGATCCGCGACGCGCAGGCAACGCGCGCCGGTCGGTCTAGAGGCGCCGGCACTTTGCCATCTCGCGCCATCGCCATGCCCGCAATGCCGCCTGATGATTGGCCTATTGTGCCCGGCTAGAATGCAGGGCCTTGCAGCCCCTGCCTATTCCGCTTTCGCGGAAGTTTCGGACGTCTAGGCGATGTGCGATAAGGTTGTTGCGGCGGTACGAGCCGCCCTGGTTGGCGCGGGCGCCGAGCACACCCCAACAATGCGCCCCCCCGTCCGCGTCGACCATGGCAAGCGCCTGGGTGTCACGGCTTTGCTGCCAGCCCGGCAAAAGCCAGCAATGGGCTGATGTCGTGTCGATCGGCTGCCTTCAATGCCGAAATATACGCCGCCCGTCTCTCGTTCATTTTCAACAGGTCAGCCCCATCCGCCCAATCGATCGGATCGACGCCGTACACTTTTTCGAGCATGGCGTCCGCTAGGATGCGGGCATGGCGGCCATTGCCGTTCGCGAACGGATGGATGAACACAGCCGCTCGGCTGCCTCCACGGGCACATAGGTGCCACGATCCCCCCAGTACAGCGCGTCGTCCAGCGCCTCCCGCAACCGCACCCCGATTTGCACGGGGTCACTCATGGCGGAGGGGCCTCTGATGGCCGCTCGCCGTTGTCATGAGGAGTAACGAAAAGGATGATCAGCGGCCGGAAAGCCCCTCACCCCAGTTCCACCCAGACCGGCGCATGGTCGCTGGCGCCGTCCTGCCCGCGCACGTCGCGGTCTATGCCCGCTCCCTTCAGCCGGCGCACGAGCGTCTTCGACAGCAGGATATGATCGAGCCGCAGGCCGGCGTCACGCTCCCAGCGGTTCCGGCGATAATCCCAGAAGGTGTAGAGCGTCTCCTTCGGATGTCTCTTCCGTAACGCATCGGTCCAGCCTTGTTCCAGCAGCGCGGCGAAGGCAGCGCGGCTTTGCGGCTGCACCAGCGCGTTGTCGTCATAGGAGCGGGTGGCGTAGATGTCGCGCGGCTCGGGCACGATGTTGTAGTCACCGGCCAGAACCACCGGCAGACCGGTTTCGAGAAGCTGTTCGGCATGCGCCTCCAGCCGCGCGTGCCAGGCGAGCTTGTAGGTGAATTTCGGCCCCGGCTGCGGATTGCCGTTCGGCGCATAGAGACAGGCGATAACGATGCCGTTCACCGCCGCCTCGATATAGCGGCTCTGCCGGTCGGCATCGTCGCCGGGCAACGCATCGCGGGTCAGCACCGGCTCGGCACCGCGCGCGAGTATGGCGACGCCGTTCCAGGTCGGCTCGCCCTTCCACACCGCGCCATAGCCGGCATCGGCAAGCGCGGTACGCGGAAACTGCGTGTCGCGCGCCTTCAATTCCTGCAGGCAGACGACATCGGGTTTTGCGGTGGCGAGCCACGCCAGCAGCTTGTCCAGCCGGCTGTTGATGTTGTTGATGTTGAAGCTGGCGATCTTCATGGGGGATCAGGGGGCGATCCTGCCCACCCACGCCTTCACCGTCTGCGCCAGCGTCGTCAGATGATCCGCCGTGGAGAAGCCCGAAATGCTCTTGCGCGGCTTGAGATCATGGTCGCCGTCCTCCAGCCAGATCACTTCGATGGCATCGGAAAGGCCGTAGGCCGCGACCTCGTCCTTCGTGCCGAACTCGTCGCGCGTCCCTTGAAAAATCAGCGTCGGCGTCTTCAGCCCGGCGAGATGTTTTGTCCGCAATTGCTCGGGCTTGCCAGGCGGATGGAAGGGATAGCCCAGGCAGACCAGCCCCGCTATCTCGCCCTTGGAAAACATCTCGTCGGCGACCATCGAGGCGACGCGCCCGCCCATCGACTTGCCGCCGATGATGAGCTTGCCCGACACGCCCTTGCCCCTGAGGTCGGCGATCGCCTTGATGTATTCCGGGTTCACCGTCTCGGCGCGCGGCGGCGGCTTGCGCTGGCCATAACGGCGGGCCGCCATGTAGTGGAATTCAAAGCGCGCGACCTGGAAGCCCACGGCGGCGAATGCCTTGGCGGTGGCGGTCATCGAGGGCGAATCCATGGAGGCGCCCGCACCATGCGCAAGCAGGATGGTGACGGGAGCGGTGTCGTCGCCATCGAAGAGGAAGGTGGTCATGATGTGACGCCCCGAGCGACGGTGAAGCTGCCAATCACCCCCCTTGTGGGGGGAGATCGGCTGTCATCGCGGCTTTCGCCAACCATCGTCACCCCGCCGACTTCGCCAGCTGCATATCCACGAACTGCACGCCTCTGGCCGCCACTCCAGCCCATTCCGATGCCGCGTCGAGCTCCAGATACCGCATCCACAGCCGCCGCGCCTCGAGCAGATTGCCGGCGTCGAACTCCAGCCGCGCCAGATTGAACACCGGGTCGGCATAAGTCTTGTCGAGCGCGATCGCCTTCTGCAAATGCCTTCGCGCCGAAGCGTCGCGGCCCTGCTCGCTCATCAGCCCGGCCAGATTGAACCAGGCTTCGACGAACGCCGGATCGAGCTTTATCGCCCTGGCATAATCGTGCGCGGCTTCCGCCACGCGCCCGGACCCGCGCAAACAGTTTGCGCGGTTGAAGGCGGCGATGGCGTCGGTGGGGTCGATGGCGAGGCAGCGCTGGTAGAGTGCAGCGGCACCGTCATGGTCGCCGCCCTCCTCCGCGGCTTCCGCCTCGGCGAACAAATCTTCCAGCGTGTCGTCGCCTTGTGCCGCAGCTCCCAGATCGAACAGCAATTGCCCGTCGAGTTCGCTCTGGCCGCCTTCGAGATAAATGGCGTCGGGACGGCCATGCTGCGAGCCGACATTGAGCGACTTGGCGGTGAGCGAAGCGACGGGGCCGGAGCGGTGGACTGAGCGCGCGATCGCGCCCCATGTGGCGCCGCCGGCGATCAGCCCGGCATATTTGCGTGCCAGGATCAGGTCGCGGAAGGAATAGGGCTCGCCATCATGCTCGAAGGCATCGAACAGGCTGAGCCGGTCGAGATCGGCGCCGGACAGCCTGGACTGGTCGATCAGCGATTGGCGCGACAGTGAGGGCGCCTCGGGCGCCTTCATCAGCCCGAGCAGCCGCAGGAAACCGTTCTCGCTCAAGAGAATGCGCCCGGCCGCACGCTCGGCGCCGAGGCGGCGTTCGATCTCGCTATCGCTATTTTTGGCGGGTCCGGCCTTGGTCAGCCCCGCCTTGACCAACAATGCGCGTCCGAACACGACATGCGTGGTGCGCCGGGTGACGCCGCGCCTGAGCTGGCCGTGCTGGCGCTCCACCTCGCGCGCGGCGAGCCTGAGCGGAAACGCTGCCAGCGCGCCGATCGTACCAAAGACAGCCCCCGGAACGGCCGGTGCCGTCATTTCTTGCTCTTGCCGACCGCCTTGAGCAGGTTGGCCTTGAGCGGATTTTCAGGCGCACCGCCCGCTGCCGCCTTCTTGGCGGCGGGCTTGGCGGCCTCGTCGGCCTTGCTCTTCGACTTGGCCGGCGGCTTCGACTGCGACAGGCTGGCCTTCAGCGCATCCATCAGGTTGATGACATTGCCGCGTTCCGGTGCCGCCGCGATGATCGGCTTGTGACCCTTCAGCTTCTCGCGGATCATCGACATCAGCGCGACTTCGTAGCGGTCCTCGTAATTCTTCGGATCGAAGGTGGTTTCCTTCTGCTTGATCAGCGCTTCGGCAAGCTGCAGCATTTCCGGGTCAGGCTTCATGGCCGGAATGTTGCCGAAATATTCAGCCGTGCCACGCACTTCGTTCGGGTTCCTCAACGTACACACGAACATGCCGTTCTCGCGCGCGCCGATCGTCACCACGCGCTCGCGGCTGGACAGCACCAGCCGGGCGATGGCGAGCTTGCCGGATTTGCGCATCGCCTCGCGCAGCACGGCGAAGGTCTCTTCCGCCATCGCCCCGTCCGGCGCCATGTAATAGGGCGCGTCCTGGTAGATGACGTCGACCTCGTCCTCGTCGACGAAGGCCTCGATGTTCATCGTGTGATTGGATTCGATGCGCACCGCGTCAAGGTCGGCATCGTCGATGATGATGTACTGCTTGTCCTCGTACTCATAGCCCTTGACCAGATCCGCGCGTTCGACGAGCCCCAGTTCAGGGTCGACCGGCTTCATGTTGATGCGGTTGTGGGTCTTCTTGTGCAGCTGGTTGAACGAGATGCGTTCGCTGGCGCTGGTGGCGGGGTATAGCCGCACCGGACAGCTGACCAGACTGAGTTTGAGGTAACCTTTCCAACTTGCCCTGGGCGCCATGATGAACTCCTACGCGGCCGCGCGCTGACAGTTACTTCGCAGCGCTTCGTCCGAAGGACGAACAAGGCTGCGCAAATCCTACACCGACCCGGCACAATAGCGGCAAATCCCTGACGAAATCTTCCCGCCGGTTTTCGGGGGTCACGGGCGGAGAATAATTCAAATTGTCGGAAGCGTCGATGGCGTGCGGGACGCCGGTGATTGGCCGACCCACTCATCCCTTCGTCATCCTAGGGCGAAGCAAGGAGCGAAGCGACGCGCGCAGACCCTAGGATCCATGCCGTGACTTACAAGCGTTGCTGCAGTGAAGGAAAGCTCACCACCCTGTTCCGCGAAAGAGTTCGAACCAGTCTGGATTGGCCTTCTCGATCAGTTCAACCTTCCATAGGCGCGGCCAGCGCTTCAGTGACTTCTCGCGCTGGATCGCATCGGTAATGTCGAAATATTCCTCATACCAGACCAGCCGTTGCACGCCGTATCGGCCGGTGAAACGCGAGCCTTGGCCCGACTTGTGTTCTGGCATACGGCGACCGAGGTCATTGGTGACACCGATATAGATTGTGCCGCGCTTCTGGCTCGCGGTCATGTAGACGTATCCGGTCATCTGAACAGGTGCATTCTACAACAATGGTCGCGGCATGGATCCTAGGGTTTTCGCGACGGAGCTTCGCTCCTGCTTCGCCCTAGGATGACGAAGTTCAGGAGCCCTGTTCGTCGAAGGGCGCCTCAAAGCCCGTTTACCTTTCCCGGGACCACCGGCAAATCCCGCGCGAACTCGTCAATGTCAGCCCACGGATCACCCGATGTCTCCAGCAACCCCGGCAGCGACGCGTAATTCAAATCCTGCGGCGCATCGATCGCCTCCAGATCGCTCCAGCTCACCGGTGTCGAGGCCGGCAGGTTGGTGCGGGCGCGCAGCGAATAGGGGGCGGCGGAGGTGTGGCCGCGCGCGTTGCGGTGATAGTCGATGAAGATGCGCCGCTTGCGGTTTTCCTTGCCCATGGTGGTGGTGAAGGTGTCTGGCGCGGTGGCCGTAAGATGCGTCGATATCGCGCTGGTCGCCTGGTGCAGCTTCTTCCAGTTCTGCTTGCCGGTCACCGGAACCGTGATGTGGATGCCGCTGCCGCCCGAAGTCTTTGCGAATGGCACCAGCCCCAGCCCCTCCAGCTCGCCCTTGATGTGGACGGCGGCCTCGACCACCTCGCGCCAGGAAATCCCTTCGCCCGGGTCGAGGTCGAAGACGATCTGGTCGGGCTTGTCGAGGCTGGTGCGATGGGTGCCCCAGGTGTGGAACTCGACGACGCCGAACTGCGCCAGCGCCAGATAGCCCTTGGCGCCCTCGACGGAGAGATAGGACTTGGTCTCGCCCTCGGAATTGATCGCCTGGAACGTCACCACCGAAGGCGGCATGCCGGTGAAGGCGTGGCGCTGGAAGAAGCAATCCTTGGGCAGGCCGGTCGGGCAGCGCACCAGCGACACCGGGCGGCCAAGGATGTGCGGCAGCATGAAGTCGCCGACCAGCGCGTAATAGACGGCGATGTCGAGCTTGGTCGGGCCGTTCCTGCCGAACAGCCGCCGCGTCGGGTTTGTCACCCAGATCGTGGCAAGGTCGGCTTCAGCGATCAGCCGCTTGCGTTTTGCCGACACCGGCGTCGACAGGCCGACGTCACGCAGACCGCGAAACACACCATGGCGCAGCGCATTGTCCGCGGTTCGGTTGGCAAAATGAATGCGCGCCGAAAACAGCGGCTTGACCCAGTGCATCTCGCGCATGATTTCGCGCGGCACGCCTTCCGGCGGCGTTGCGCCTGACGTGAGCGGCTCCAGCCGGGCCAGCAGGTCGGCCGCGGTCGCGGCATCGAAGCCGGAGCCAACCTTGCCGCGATAGTGCAGTTCGCCGTCCACCCACTCGGCCATGCCGAGCGCGGCCAGCCCCTCGGCCGCGTCCGAAGTGGTGTAGCCGGCGATGACGAAATCGCCCTTTTCGAGCGCCTTGGTCTTGGTCCAGCTCTTGGTGCGGCCGCTCTGATAGATGGCGGTGGCGCGCTTGGAAACCACGCCCTCCAGGCCGAGTTCCGTCACCTGGTCGTAGAGCCCCTGCCCCGAACCTTCGACATGGTCGGAGAACTGGATGGCGGAGTTGGCGCCAAGCCCGCCAAGCAGTTCGGCCAGCAGCGCCTTGCGCCGGATGAGCGGCACCTTCATCAGGTCCCAGCCATCGAGTTGCAGGAGATCGAAGGCGTAGAAGTGCAGCTTGCTGCCGGCGCCCTCCGCCAGCGCGTCCTGCAGCAGCGCAAAGCGGGAAATGCCCTTGGCGTCGAGCACGACGATCTCGCCGTCGATGATCGCCTCGCGGCACGGCAGCTTGGCGAACGCATGGGGAAGGTCGCCATAGCGCTTCGTCCAGTCGATGCCGCCACGGGTGATCAGCCGGACCTCCCCGTTGGAGACATGCGCCATGGTGCGGTAGCCGTCGAACTTGATCTCATGCAGCCAGAGCTCGTTGCTATTGTCGGCAAGGCTTTCGCCACCCGGCGGCTTCGGCACCTGCGTGGCCAGTTGCGGCTCAATACGGCTCAGTGCCGGCGCCTTGGCCGCGCCGGGCAGGTCGCCCGGCCTCAACGATCCAGGCTTTGGCGCGGACTTCGCGGCCGGCTTCGGCGGCGCCACCAGCTCCTCGATGCGCAGGCCGGATTTCACGCTTTCCGGCCGCGCTTCGAGGATGTTCAGCGCCGTGTCGGCGGCGAGGTCGCGCTCCTTGAACAGCAGCCAGTTCTTCTTGTTCTCGTCCTCGCCGGGCTTGGGCTTCAGGCGCGTCAGCATCCAGCCGCCATTGAGCTTTTCGCCGGCCAGCCGGAACTTGAAGGCGCCGGTCCTGAGGCTCTGCTCGACATCCCCCATCGGCGCCCAGGTGCCGGCGTCCCAGACGATCATCGGCCCGCCGCCATATTCGCCCTCGGGGATGACGCCCTCGAAATCGATATATTCGAGCGGATGATCCTCGGTCTCCACGGCCAGCCTTTTGTCGCCAGGGTTGAGCGAGGGCCCGCGCGGCACCGCCCAGCTTTTCAAGACATCGCCGACTTGCAGGCGCAGATCGTAATGGTCCGCCGTCGCATGGTGCTTATGGATGACGAAGCGGTTGCCGTCGCCGGCCATCGACCCGCCGGCCGGCTCCGGCGTCTTCGAGAATTCGCGCTTGGCGCGATAGGTCTGGAGCTTGGCGGGCGGCATGTCAAAAGCCGAGCCTGGCGGAAATCAACAACCGCCTCGTTCCTTCGCGCCCCCCTCTGCCCTGCCGGGCATCTCCCCCTCTAGGGAGATCGAACTTCACGGCGGCCTTCGCGAATATCGGACGTTGAAAGAATAGCGCGGCAGGCGAAATTGCCGATCTCCCCACTAGAGGGGGAGATGTCCGGCAGGACAGAGGGGGGCGCCGTAGGGCGCTACGTTTGCACCATTCGCGATTTTTCACTTGGTCTCAATCGTCAATCGCCGGCGTCAGTTCCAGCTCGGCCGGCGACAGCCCCTGCTGCAACTGGCTCAAGCGGAATTCGTCGACCCAGTAGGCCTCGCCGTCGACCAGCACGCGCGCACTGTAGGTGCCATCGGAGAAACGCTGCGCGGTAATGTAGACCTTGTGGCGGTCGAGCGCCTTGCGCACCGCCGCGCGCTTGGAGTTCTGGCTGTTCACGGCAGTGGACATGCGCTTCGCCCTCGGTCGCCTGACACGGAACTCGGCCGCTCTTGGCGGCTCGGCGACTGCCCCCAAGGATGGCGGAGACGCGCGGCCCTGTCAATTTCGCGGGCGTCCTTCAGGTCTTCAACCGCCGCAAACGGCGCATCACGCCCTGTACGGCCTTGTAAAGTCCCGGCTTGGTGCGCACGAAAGCCTCGGCCCGCCTGCGGAACTCGATGACGGCATTGGCCACGCTGCCCCGCATCGTGAACCCATGGCAGAGTTCGACCAATTCCGAGCCCTTTGCGCCCATATGTTCCTTGTAGCCCTGGTTGCCGACGGACAGGTCGAAATACCCAAAGCCCTGTTCGCGCCCCCAGCCGATTAACCTGCCCATGATTGTAAGCCCTGGTGAGACATTGGGCGCGACGCTCTGGTCCATCGCTATCAGGAGAGCGTGAACGGTCCCTTGATGAACCAGCAAATATTGAACCGCGATCAGCGCCTCGCCGACGCGCAGCCCGAAAAGCCGCACGGAACCATCCGACAGGCCCTGAATGGCCGCGCTCCGGTAGAAATCGACGATCTTCTCCTGCGTCAGCAAGTCGAAGCGACCAAGCTCGCGAAAGCGATCGAGCCGCATCCGCACCAATTCACCGAAGATACGCTCAACCTCGGCCGGCGCGTCGGCCTCGACCAGTTCCACGCTGCCAAGCCGTTCGAGGCGACGCCAGTCCTTGCCGAATTCCTTGACGAAGGATGGCCTGCAATGACGCTTGAGGACTGTTTCCGGGTCGCCGTCGATGGCGAGGCCGAAGGCGGTCTGGATGGAATCGCGCGTGTCCGGGAGCAAGGCCAGCGGATTGGCGACGCCGTGGATCTGTCGCGGAATTCCCACAATGTGGACGCGGTCCGACGGCGGCAGCGCCGAGCGGACCGCCGCCCACGCAGCCTGCGCGGATTGCCTGGTCCACGGGGTGGCATCGGCCAGCAGCGGCGCCGCGTAGTCGCAGACGCCACCGCTCAACCATTCGACCACCCAATGGTGGAACGCCCTACGCCGCATCAGCGGCACCAGCATTCTGGGTTCGCCGGTCGCGGCATCGCCCACCTCCACGATGAGGAGTTCCGCGCTTTCCGGCAACAGCCGCGCCACGATCCCTTCTGCCCAGGCGAAATTCTGGTGGCCGGTGCACATGCCATCCGCCTGGAGGCGCAGCCAGAGCGGCCTGACCGCTTCCAGGCTGATATGCAGTTTCGCCGTATAGGTGCCGTTCGCCGCGATCGCGGCGGGATGCCGAACCTGCCCGCCGGGAAAGTCCGTCACCGCAGCAATTTGCACTGCCTGGCCTGACACATCTCGCTCCTATCGTCTTGCCGCGGCGAACGAAACCGCCCGCCGCCACGAGCCCAGCCGGCTGTCGTGCTGCTGGTCCGGGTGTTCGATGTTCCACATTCGGTGATGCACGAAGTACCATGATGCCACGAGCACGAAGATCTCGGAGACCGCGGACCCCGCCAGCGACCAGGGCGGAGACGCGACCGCCAGCAGGATCGCGATCAACGCCAGTCCGACAATGGCGCCGCCCAAGGTGATGAACGCCACGATGCGGAAGTCACCCAGTATCTCGAGCACGATGCGGGGCATGATGTAGAGCATGATCGGGACGAAATTCGCGATCACGAAAAGCCCGATGAATCCCACCGAGGCATCCTGGAGAGCCTGGGATTTTATCATCGGTAGGACAAACATGATGGCGCATCCATAGGCCACCGCGCCGAGCCCCATGACGACAGCCCACAGCTTTGCCTGCGCCCAGACACGGCGCGTTTCGTTGCTGCGCATCAGCTTGGCCAGTTCCGGCTGCGTCATGTTCACGAAGGCGAGGCTGATGATACGCAGCGGCGCGAACAGCACGAGCACCGCCGCCAGCGGCGCATAGGCGGCCGGTCCGGCAATGCCCGCGACCAGCAGCGCCAGGCATTGGCCCTGGATGTTGGCGGTGGTGGCGCTGAAAGCCGACCAGCAGAGCTGCGACCAGAGCTTTGCATAGCGCCGCCGCGTCGGCATGCGGAAGCTGATGCGCATCGTGCGGCGCGCCAGCCGAACCAGAACGAAGATGCCAAACAGGTTGGCCGCAGCAAGTGCATAGAACACGCTCTGCAGCGCATTCCTGGCCAGCCAGATCGCAAGGCCGGCCATGATGGTGCCGGCGATCGTGAAGGCAGCATCGCTGATGGAGACGATCACCTGCTGGCGGCGTGCGAAGAAGGCCGTGCGCATGTGGCTGCGCAGCGACCATGCGCCGACGAAGCAGCCGGCGGCAATTCCGCTGGGATCGCCCAAAAGACGCATCACGATCGCCGTGCCGATGGCCATCAGCAACGCAACGACCAGCGCCGCCGTCCCGAAGGCCACGTCATAGGCATTGACGCCGGCGCTGTTGGTGCTCTTGCTCATCCATATCGAGGCGGGAACGGCGGTGAGCGACCTGATGTAGGACAGGCCGACGCCGCCCATCACCATGCCGATGGCGAAGAGACCGTAGCCTTGCGCCGACAGCATGTGCAGCAGCGCGATGTTGAGGGCAAAGTGGAAGCCGCTCTGCATCGCCTCGCCGCCGATCATCAGCACGAGGCGCCGCACCAGATGGCCAGGCAGTTTCACGGCCGTGTCTCCGCCTGCCGGGCGGTTGCTGTCCGGCCCGGCTTGGCGATGGCCGCCTTCAGCTTGTCCGCGGCTATTGCCGCAATCGCCGCCGCCGCGACCGGCTCGCTGAAGACCGCCTCGTAGCGCGCCCGCCCGGCGGCGACAAAGGAGCGCCATGCCTCCGGCCGCAGGATGATTTCCTCGAGTTTGCCGGCAAGGGCGGCGGCATCGCCGGGCGGAACATGCCAGCCGGTTTCGCCGTCGGCGACCACCTCGACCAGCCCGCCGATCGCCGACACCAGCGGCGGCCGGCCATAGGCCATCGCCTCGATGGCGACACGGCCGAGCGATTCGGGACGCCGCGACGGCACGGTGACGATATCGGCCCAGCGATAATGCTCGGACGGGTCGGAAATGAACGGCAGCACGCTGACGCGTCCGGCGAGCCCCATGCTCCCGACGAGTTCGGCGAGCGCGCGTTCGCGTTCGACGCTTTCGAAGGCCCCGCCGACCAGCCGCACCTCGATCCTCGGCTTGAGTTCCGCCGGCAGCGAGGCGATCGCCTCCAAAAGCACTTCCTGGCCCTTGATCCTGTTGATGCGGCCAAGCAGCAGCACCTTGAGCGGGCGCTTGCCGTCATAGGTCGTCGCTTCGGCCGCGGCCGGGCCGGCGACGCCGTTATAGATCACATGGGAGCGCGCGGATCTGGGCTCGCCGAACGCGGCGCGGGTGGCGCGCGAGTTGAAGATGAGATCGGCATGGCTCCAGTGCATCAGGCCGACAAGGATCCTGCGCATGGCGCCTTCGGGAATTTCGTGGACGTGCAGCACGGCCTTGTGCGGCAGAAGGCGCGCGGCCAGCGCGTAGTCGGCCACGATCGAGGTGTTGACATAGGTGAGATCGCAATCCCTGAGCCGCCGCCAGGCCCTCAGCACCGCGACCGGCAGCCGCGCCATCTCGATCGTGGCAAGGCGCGCAATGGCCTGGCGCCTCAGCACCCAGAGCGGCTCGAAGACGATCCGGGTCGCATGCGGTTCGAGAATCCGTACGATCGGTCCGCCGCGCGGCAGCACCACTTCGATGTCGGCTGACGGAAACGCGGCGCGCAGCGCGGCCACGCTCTCCGCGAAGCTGCGGTCGGAACCATAGAGTTCATAGCCCTGATGGACGCATGCAATCCGCATATTTCCATGCATCTTTCTGCCAGGGGTAGTTTGATGATCCCGCCACCGGACGGATCAGGCGACTGGAAATTTCAAGCCCAACACCCCTTTGGACTTCACTTATAGCCGGCATGGTGACGAGCGGATGTGGAACCCGTATCACCATGCCAATGCTGCACGTCCTCCGCCGATGTGGCGCACAGAAGTCCACGAGCAAGGATCATGCCGGCCCTGACTTGACCGTCTGCTGGTCGCCAGGTCGCGGCATTGCCTTGTTTCGATACACATACGCCGGGATAGTTGACCGATAGTGAAACAACTCCGGCCGCTGGAAGAAATATTTTACATCCCGGGGCCATAATGGGCGGAACTGAGTCTGGCATGGATATCGCTGGACTGTGGTTTCCAGACGAGACGGCCCGCGCATTGCGGAGCGAGCGGATTTGAAAGCGCCACCAGCCATGAAACCGGAAACGCCCACCATCCTGATCCTCGGGACGCGCGGCATTCCCGCTGCCCATGGCGGCTTTGAAACATTCGCCGAGAAGGTGGCGCTGTTTCTTGCCGGGCGCGGCTGGAAGGTCGGCGTCTACTGCCAGGATGAAGTCGAGCGGGTCGACCAGAGGGTGCGCGTCGACACCTGGAAAGGCATCGAGCTCATCCATGTCCAGGTCGCCTCGAAGGGCCCGCGCGCGACGCTGGAATTCGACTGGCAATGCGTGCTCGACGCTGCCCATCGGCCCGGTGTCTGCCTGGTGCTCGGCTATAATGGCGCGGTCTTCCTGACCTGGCTGAGGCTGATGCGGCGCAAGATCATCACCAACATGGACGGCATCGAGTGGCGCCGGCCCAAATGGGGTGTGGCGGCGCGCACATGGTTCTGGCTCAACGAGTGGATCGGCGCCTGGGCCTCGCACCGTCTGGTCGCCGACCACCCCGTGATCGCGGAACACCTAGCGACGCGCCGGCCGCGCAGCGCCATAGCCACCATCACCTATGGCGCCGACCCCGTGACATCGGCACCGGCGGCGCCGGTGCGCGCGCTCGGCCTCGAGCCCGGCAAATATCTGATCTCGATCGCGCGCATCGAGCCCGACAACAACATCCTGCCCATCGTCGAGGCCTTCTGCAGCCAGAAGCGCGACATGAAGCTGGTGGTTCTGGGCACGCTTTCGGACCAGATCCCTTATCATGTCGCCGTTCGCAAGGCGGCGAACGCCTCGGTGGTGTTGCCCGGCGCCATTTACGATCAGGCGGCGGTGAAGGCGCTGCGTTTTCACGCGCGCGCCTATTTGCATGGCCACACGGTCGGCGGCACCAACCCGTCGCTGGTCGAGGCGCTGGCCGCCGGCAACATGGTGATCGCCCACGACAACCCCTACAACCGATGGACCGCGGGTGCGGCCGCCATCTATTTCACCGACGCGCGGAGCTGCGCTGAGCGGGTGCGGCAGGCGATGGAAGATGACGCCCTGGTCAGGACCTGTGGCGAGGCCGCGAGGTCCCGCGCCAACGAAGCCTTTCGCTGGGACGACGTCCTGCTTGCCTATGAAAGCGAAGCCTATCGGCTTCTGGGCGTGCCCGCCGCCGCGGCCATGCAGGTCGACCGCCCCTCGCCCGGCGCCGTATGACGGGTTGGTCGCGACGGCGGCTGCTGAGGACCGCGCTGTCGACGGCGCTGGTGCCCGGCACCGCGGCGCTTTCGACCGCAGCGCCCGCGCCGGCCGCCACTGGCGAATGGCGCTTTCGCCGCGGCGTCAATGCCTGGCCCTGGTTCGCGCTGACACGCGAATTTCCGGCGCCGCGCACCGATTATGACTGGCCGCCCTTCCAGTCGCAGCGGCCGGTGCCGACACCGGACGACCTTCGCCGGCTGCGTCAGACCGGGCTCGATTTCATCCGCCTGCCCGTCGATCCCGGCCCGTTCCTGGCCGCCGACGCCGCCACGCGTGCAAAATTGCTGACGATGCTGGACGATGCCGTGGCGGCCGTCATCGATGCCGGTCTGGGCATCATCGTCAACGTGCAGGCCAACGGCGCCACCCATTACTGGACTCCCGACCGCATGGTCTCCAGCACCGCCGCGCCGGAATTCGAAGCCTATCGCGCGCTGGTCGGCACGCTTGCCGGCAGGCTGCAGCGGTTCGCACAGGACATGGTGGCGCTGGAACCCGTCAACGAGCCGCCGCAATCCTGCTCCTCCAATGTCTGGTCGAAGGTTCAGGCGGCCCTTTTGACGGCGGCCAGGGCGTCATCCCCGACCTTGCCGCTTGTCGTCACCGGCGGCTGCGGCTCGATGGTGAGCGGGCTCGCCGCGCTCGATCCGGAACCGCTGGCGGCCTTCGAGCCGATCCTCTTCACCTTCCATTTCTACGAACCCTATCTGTTCAGCCATCAGGGCGCGCCCTGGATGCGCGAGCCCGTCTACCGCGCGCTCAACAACGTGCCATGGCCGGCCTCCGCCGGCTCGTTGGAACAGACGCTGGCCTCTGTCAGGGCGCGCATGGCTCAGGACACCAAGACCTCCGAAGCGGACAAGCAGGCCGCCTATGCCGAGACCGAACGCGTGCTGAAGGTCTATTTCGACGCCAGGCCCGACCGCTGGTTCATCGACAGATATCTGAGCCAGGCGCGCGATTGGGCCGATAGCCACGGCATCGCGCCGCAGCGCGTCATCATGGGCGAATTCGGCGCGCTGCGCACCGACGCCCGCTACGTCGCCGCCCCGAACCCCGACCGCGCCCGCTACATATCAGATGTCAGGCAGAGCGCCGAGGCATCAGGCTTTCCCTGGGCCTTCTGGGACCTCTTCGACGGCATGGGCATGATGGACGACACGACGCGGGCGCTCGACCCTGCGATGGTGGATGCGCTGGGGCTGAGGATGCCGGAGTAGAGAGAGCGCTACGCTCGCGGCGCTTGCGCTGGGCGTCGTACCCCCACCCTCACCGGCCGGTACAGCGCCAGCGCGATCACCACGAACTTGGTCATCAGCGTCGTCTTGGACGCCAGGCTTTCGGAGGTGTTGAGCAGGATCAGCCAGCCCAGCATCGTCAACCAGATGCCGGGATGGCAGCGGCGCGCCACTTCGTGCATGAACAGTGCGAAGCCCAGAAACAACAGCAGGGTGAAGAAGGCGCCCTGATAGAGGAGCAGGCGGATGATCGGGTTCTCGATGCCCTGTTCGAGGCCGTTGATGCGGCGCAGGTTTTCGATGAGATCGATATCGGGCCCGATGATCAGGTCGCGCAGTTCGAAATGCTTGAAGAGCTCGAACATTTCGACGCGGGCATTGGCGCTGCCGCTGTCCGACACGAAGCGTTCCAGCAGCGCGTCGAAGAAGCCGTAGGAGAACAGCATGGCGAGCACGAGTGGCAGCAGCGAGGCGAGCATGACCGCAAGGGCGGCACCCGGCAGGCTGATGCGTCCTCGCCGCAGATAAGCGACGCCGCTGAAAAGCAGATAGATGCCGCCGAGCGCGATCGTCGTCACCATCGCCGAGCGCCCGCCGAACACGACCAGCGCCGCGCATTGCAGGCCGATCAGCCCTAGCCGCGGCGGCATGGACAGCGATCGCGAACCCGAAAGCAGCGCTAGCACGTATACCGCGGTGATCGTGGCGTTGGACAGCGGATGCCCCTGAAGCGCCGTCGAGCGCAGGTCGCTCATGAACACCACGCCGTCGAGCCGGTAGGGAAAGACCAGCGTCTTGGTGGCGAACTCGAACAGCGCCAGCAGCGCGTTCACCGTCATCACCGCGTGCACCACCGTTTGCATGCGGGCGAATATCTTTTCATCCGCCTCGGCCAGCATCACCACCAGCAGCGCCGGCGCCACGAACGTGTCGATCATGCCGGCCATGCCGGGGCGCTGCCTGATGATGACGATGACCAGCAGCATGATCGACATGACGGCCAGCAGCGCGCTCGCCGGCCGCCTGTCGGCGATGGCCAGCGTGTAGCCGACCGGGTTGCCGAACGTGCAGGCGCGCCAGGCAAACATCAGCACGAGCAGATAGGTGGAAGGGTGGATCTTGGTTGCCGGATTGCCGGTCAGCCCGTCGTAATTGTAGCCCACCAGCCACAGCATGCCGCCCGAGATGCTGAACAGCAACGCCACCACCGCAACCAGGCCATAGCCGGTCACCCAGTCGAGTGAATTGCCGGTGCGGCGCGCGGTCGCTGCATGACCCTGGCTGGCCCAGCCGGCTGCCGGAGTGGCGGACCGGGCGGCACCCCGAATGGCAGACATGTCAGGCCGCCTCGTCGACCAGCAAGGCGCCGGTCGGCAACCGCCCCATGACGGAAATGGCTTGCGAGGCCGCCGTGACATCGCGCATCGGCGTCGCGTTCAGCGTGGCGACAAGCACGATCTCGTCGACCATGGCGACCAGCGGCGAGGCGTTGAGATTGTCGGCCAGCGCGCCGCCGTCGACGATGACGAGTTCGAAATTGCGGCTGGCCTGGGCCAGCATGTGCTGCGTGTAATAGACGCCCTGCGCCTCGGAGAAGGCAGCCTTTGGCCGCCCCTTGCCGAGAACCGCGACGTTGCTGCCGGGCACGTATTGGCTCAGCGCCTCGAAGGCATATTCGCCGCGCAGCACGTCGAGCAGGCCGGGCTGCGGTTCCTTGTGGCCCTTGCCGGCATTGGTGTCGATGAACAGGACACGGCTGCCCCTGGCAGCCGCAGCGTTGGCCAGCAGGCGCGCCACCCGGCCCCGTTGCGCTGCGTCGTCCGGTGCCGACGTCAGCAGGATGGACGGCACCAGCGGCCAGTCCGGCGGACGCCGGCTGGAGGAGAACAGGCGCCTCAACGCCAGGCCGGCGAAGGCGTCCATCTTCTGTCCGGCCTGCGCGGGGGCGCCGCCGAAAGGCCACCAGCGGCGGCGCGCCGATTTTGCCGGCAGCACGCCCACCACGGGCGCGTCGATCGCCGATTGCATCTGCGCGCTGGAAAGCACCGTCGGCGATGAATATTCCGCGATCAGCGCCATGCCGGTGCCGAGCCCCAGCCCGCCGAAGAACGCGCCGAATACCAGCAGCAACAGCGGCGGCCAGCTCTTCTTCAGGGCCGGCATGGCGTCGGAGATGATGCGCGCATTGGTGCTGTCAACATTCACCTGTTCGCGCGTTTCCTGCGCCCGCTGCAGGTAGGTGGCGTAGACCGAGCGCACCGCCTCGAGATCGCGCTGCAGTTCGCGCAGCTTGACCGAGGCCTGGTCGGTGTCGAGCGACTTGCTCTTCATGCCCGCGACCTTGGCCTCCAGCGCCTGCTGGTTGGCCAGTGCCCGCTCATAGTCGGTTTCGGCGGCGGCGCCGATGCGGCCGAGTTCGCGCGCGATGAGCGCGCGCGTGTCGCGCAATTGCTGCTGGGCCGCCATCATCGAGGGATGGCGCGGCCCGAGTTCCGTGCCGAGCTGCGAGACCTGGTCGACAAGCGTCGCCTCCTGTGCCCGCAGGCTCGAAATCACCGCCGATCGCATCGCTTCCGAGGTCGCGTCCGGTGCGCCGCCGGACCGGCGCAACTGGTCGACCTGCGCCTTCAGCGTCGCGGTGCGGCTCTGGGCGGCCGCTAGCTGCGTGTTGATCTCGGTCAGTTCCTGGTCGCTGACCAGATTGCCCGCGGCCATCACCATGTTGTTGGCGGACTTGTAGGCCTCGACCGCATTCTCGGCCCGCTGGACGCGCTTGCGCTGCTCTTCCAGCCGCGCGGTGATCGAGTCGGAAGCGTCCGTGGCCATCTTCGCGCGCGCCGCGGCCTGGTCGGCCAGGTAGGCCTGCGCGATGGCATTGGCGAGCTTCGCCGCCTTGTCGGCGCTCTTGGCGGTGACGATCACGTCGAGGACCAGCACCTTGTCGGCCCGCTTGACCGCCAGCCGCCGGCGCAGTGCATCGAGCGTCGTCCCCGTCTTGTCGGTTTCGCCCGTCTTGTCCGTCTCGGTCGACTCCGAGCCTAGCACGCCGCCGAGCAAACGGCTCAACAACCCACCTTGTCCGTTGAATTCCGGATCCTCGGTCAGGTTGGTCGCCGCGATAGCCCTGAGCAGCACGCCGCTCGACTGGACGACGGCAACCTGGCTTTCCACCATGGTGATGCCGCCATCGGGCGGAACCCGGCTCGGATTGACGTCGTTGGTGACCACCTGCAGGTCTTGCGGATCGACGATGATCTCCGCCACCGAGCTGTAGAGCGCCGGCGTGAACAGTCCATAGAGCAGCGCTGCAAGGGTCAGCAGTGCGGCTGTGGCGAGGATCAGGAAACGGCGGCGCACCAATATACGCTTCAGGTCACCCAGCTCGACGGACGAGGACGGATACGACGCGGCCGGAGGTGGCTCCGGCGCATATTGCATCGCCTGCGGAGCTTGTTGTTGCGGCAACGAGAGCAGGGATGATTGCAAAGGTCGCTCCGACAACACTCCATATGCCTCAAAAGACTAAATTGCGGCTTCAGCCTAGCTATTACTCCAACTGTTAAAACACTATTAATTATGTTGGGAGCTCTTCTGATTTTTGGCACGGAGTTTGCGTAGCAAAGGCGCGGGCCGTGTTGACAGGGCGCAAGCGAGCGGGAAACGAATGGAAATGGAGCAACATCTCCCTCCAGTCCGACCGTCGCCCACCTATCGTGCCCAAAAATCGAACACCGGCCGTTACCGAACATCAGAATTCTAGGGGTGCGACATGCAGGTCAGCCTGCGCCTGGACAGCGACTGCCTCCGTGCTTTTCACCTGCTGCTGCTGCAGCGCCTGGCCGCGCTCGCCGATGTCGAGGTCAGCGTCGACGCACGCCCGGCCGGGAGCGGCATTCCAGGCAGCATCGCCGCGCTGTTCCAGCTTGAAACGGTCATCCACGGCTTGCCCGCGGATGGGTTGGCCAAGCGCCTGCCGCTGTCGGCGCTGGCACCCTTCCAAACGCGGACGCCCGTCTCGCCGGACCTCGTGCTCGACCTCTGCGGCGACGTGCAAGTGGAGGGAACACGCGTCTGGCGTGTGACCTATGACGGCGCCGGCGGCGAAGCCGCCCTGCTGGCGTCGATCCTCGATGGCCGGACCCCGCTGGCCCGCGTCGAGGAGAATGGTGCCGTAGTCGCGGAAGGACGGGTGGGGACCGAATATGGCGGCATCGCGCTTGCCGCCTTCCAGGACATGCTGGCGCGCACGGCAAGCCTGATACTGGCGGCGGTGACGGGTGCCGCACGCGGCGCCCTGCCCGTCCTGCCCGAGCCGATGGACGGTAGGGGTGCGCCGTCGCTGCCCTCGGCCGGCAAGCTCGGCGTCAGGGCGGGCAAGGCGCTGGCGCGGCGCGTCGTTCAGAAGATCTACCATCTCTGCTACAATGCTCCGCACTGGAAGGTCGGCTGGCGCGAGACCGGAGGGCGGGATCTGTTCGACCTGCGCGCGCATCCGGCATCGGGTTGGCAAGAGCTGCCCGACGACGGCAGCCGCTTCTACGCCGATCCGTTCCCGATCCTTTACCAGGGACAGGTAACCCTGTTCGTCGAGGACTATATCCACCGTCTGGGCCGAGCCATCATCTCCGCCGTGCCGTTCGGCCCGTCGGGGCCGATCGGCCGTCCGGAGCCGGTGCTCGACCTGCCCTACCACCTGTCCTACCCGTTCGTCTTCGAGCGTGACGGCGAGGTCTGGATGGTGCCGGAAAGCTGCGCCAACCGCACGGTGGATCTCTACCGCGCCACCGCCTTCCCCGGCGGATGGGTCAAGGAAGCGACGCTGCTGTCCGATATCGTCGCCAGCGACGCCACCTTGGTCGAGCATGGCGGCTCGTGGTGGATGTTTGCCACCGTCCGGGACGGTGAAGGCACCGCCCGGGACGGAGGCGGCGCTTTCTCCGACGCGCTGCATCTGTGGTCGGCGCCGGACTTTCGCGGCCCCTGGACGCCGCATCCCAAGAATCCGGTGCTGATCGATATCGCCTCGGCGCGGCCGGCCGGACGCATGGTGGAGCGCGGCGGCCAGTTGCTGCGCCCGGTGCAGGACTGCCGCAGGAGCTACGGCGGCGCCCTTGGCATCGCACGCGTCACTCACCTTGATTTGAACGGCATGGACCAGCGTGTCGAGACGATCTTAACCTCTGGCGCGCTATGGAGCGGGCGCAAGCTGCACACGCTCAACGAGGCAGGCGGCCTGGAGTTCATCGATGGCTCGGCGATCGCGCCGCGCTGGAAACAGAAGCGGCGACCGTAGTTAACCTAAACATTTGCTACTACCAGCCACCCGCGCTGGTTGCTTGAGGTTGATACGGCCCGGAAGATATTTTCCACCACACTTTGTGGAGACAGAAGATGACTGGCATGAAGGGCAGCGAGATGACCACCGTCGAGGCTGTCCCGGCCGAAGTCGACGTGGCGATCGTTGGCGCCGGAATGGCCGGCACTACGCTGGCCACCGCCTTGGGAAAAGCCGGCCGCAAGGTGGCGCTGATCGACCCGCACCGGATCCATCACGACGAGTTCCGGGCCGAGAAAATCGGTACCGACCAGATACGGCTGTTCGAGAAGCTCGGCCTAGACAAAACGATCATGCATCTCGTCACACCGTTTGACGACATTCACGTCTTCCGCCTCGGCCAGCTGTTCGCGCGTGAGCGCAGGCCGGAATACGCATTTTCCTATGGCGCGCTGATCAACGGGCTTCGTGACGCCCTCCCCCCGCAAGTGCCGCTAACGATCGGCAAGGTCGTCGAGGTCTCGACCGGACCGGACCGGCAACGCCTGGTGCTGAGCGACGGCAGCGTCATCATTGCCCGCCTGCTGGTGGTCGCCACCGGCTACGGCGAAGCGGTGCGGCGCGCCATCGGCGTCGAACGCATCGAGCAATCGAAAGCCCATTCGCTGTCGATGGGTTTCGACCTCGCCGTCTCCCAGCTCGACTGCGGCTTTCGGGCCGTCACCTGCTACGGCAGGCGGGCCAGCGACCGCGTAGCCTACGTCACCATCTTCCCTCTCGGCGACAAGATGCGGGCCAACATGTTCGTCTATCGCACCGTGGCCGATCAATGGACGAGGGATTTCCGGGCCGATCCGCAAAAGATGCTTTGCGAGCTGATGCCCGAAATATCGGCGCAATGCGGCAACTTCGCTGTCGCAAGTCCCGTCGAGGTCCGGCAGGTCAATCTGACCACGACGCAAGGCCACCGTCGCGACGGGGTCGTCTTCATTGGCGACGCGTTCTGTACGACATGCCCGACGCCGGGCGTCGGCATAGGGCGGGTCATGATCGACGTCGATCAGCTCCATTCCGTCCACATTCCACGCTGGCTGGAAACACCAGGCATGGCGGCTGACAAGATCGGCACCTTCTATGACGATCCGGTCAAGGTAGCTTCCGATGAGGCAGGCATGCGTGTGAGCGTATATGCCAAGCGGATCACCACCGAAACCGGGCTGGAATGGCGCGCGCGGCGCCTGCGCAACAACATGGCACGCCGGCTGCTGATCATCGGCCGCAAAGTGCGCCATTTGAGACTGCGGCGGGAGCCGGGCATGGCGTGAGGGGCCTCCCGCCCTCTATCGTCAGAAGGCGCTTCCCTGGTGCTGTCCCAAGGACAGCACCTCTACCTTGTCCCTCCCTTGCGGCGGAAGCGCCGGAGCGCTTCCCCAGGGCAATCACATAGCGCTGAAAAAAGGCAAATCCAGTGCCGTTCAGCCGGAACCAGCGGCGCGCAGACAGGTTATGCCCGCAGGAGATCCTGTCATGGTCAAGAACATCGACCGAGCGTTGCAGGATGCCATTCTGGCGATGCGCATCCTTCGCAAATCCATCATTGATCATGGGCACATGGAAGCCATGGCCGAATTTGACGGCTTGATGAGCGTGACCATATCCGAGGCCGAGCGCCAACTCACCAGCTGGCAGACCGGTCATCGCGCCGAGCGATCAGGCCAGGCAAAATCCTGACGCGATCGCTCGCAGCCGGCATCCGGCGGAACCTTGCCGCACACGATTGGTTTTATGGAATGCGACATGCCGCCGGAGAACGAAGTGGCCCGATTGGTCGACAAGAAAAAGCTTGAGAGAGCGGATCGCGAGTCGCGGATCATCCTCGACGCCGAACGGCAGGCCCGCGACGCAAAGACAGCCCGCCTTCGCAAGCAGCGGCTGTCAGCCGAGCCAAGCGGCGAGGAACAGAAGCCCGCACCGCCGAAGCCGCGGGGGTGATGGCGTGCCAAAGCAAACGGCGCGACGGGTCGCGCCTTTGTGACGGCAAGCGAATGCCTTCAGGTCAGCGTTACCGAAACTACAACGGCGGCAGTGACGGCCGAAAGCCGTTCGCGCTTCCGCCAGCTTGGCTTCTCGTATTTCTTCATCAGCTATTCCCCCTTGTTGGACACCGCAGAGAAGACCTGCTTTGCCGCAATGTCAATCGTGCCGGGACGGCTCTCTGATTTTGAGCGAAACGCTCCTGCGCCGAGTAAATCGGTCTACCGTGCTTTTAAATCCGCTAGTCCGGGATAGATTTAGGACCGAGAAAGCGCCACAAGCCGTTTCGGGAGGAGCTTGCCATGTCAGAGACCGCCTTGCCGCTGGTCATCAGCGCGCCCGAGCCGCGCACGCTCGAGCTGATCTTCACGCCGCCGCAGCTGGCGCGGCTCAAGGCGCGTTACCGCATCGTCGAGACGACGCCGGACGGCGTGGCGCGACTGCCGGCCGAGGTGCTGGCCGAGGCCCGCTACATCGTCGGCCAACCGCCGATCTCGCCGGAGACGCTTGAAGCGATGAAGGCGCTGCGCTGCGTCTTCAATGTCGAGAGCAATCTCCTCGACAACATGCCGTATGAAACGCTGTTTTCGCGCGGCATCCATGTCGTCACGACGGGCCTGGTCTTCGCCGAGCCGGTGGCCGAACTCGGCCTGGCCATGGCGCTCAACCTTGCCCGCGGCATCGTCGATGCCGACCTCGCTTTCCGCCAGGGGCAGGAACTATGGGGGGGCGACGGCAACCAGACGGCGCGGCTGCTTTCGGGCGCCGATGTCGGCATCATCGGCTTCGGCGATCTCGGCCGCGCGCTCAACCGCCTGCTGTCGGGCTTCCGCACCCGCACGAAGGTGTTCGACCCCTGGCTGCCGCCGTCGATACTGAGGGAAAATGGCGTCGAGCCGGCCTCGCTGGACGAGGTGCTGTCGCAAAGCGACTTCGTTTTCGTCGTCGCCTCGGTGACCTCGGAGAACCAGGGCTTTCTGGGCGCCGATGCTTTCGCCAGCATGCGCAATGGCGCTGCCTTCATCCTGCTCAGCCGTGCCGGCGTGGTCGACTTCCCCGCCTTGATGACGGCGGTGAAGAGCGGCCACATCCTCGCTGCCAGCGACGTCTTCCCCGAAGAGCCGCTGGCGAGCGACCATCCCGTGCGCACGCTGCCCGGCTTCCTGCGCTCCGCCCACCGCGCCGGCGCCCTCGACATCGCCTTCAAGCGCATGGGTGACATGGTGCTGGAAGACATGGACCTGATCGATCGCGGCCTGCCGCCGCTGCGCTCCAAACGCGCCGAGCGCGAGACAGTGTCGAGGATGCGCTCGAAGCCGTCGGACAGGAACTGATGCATGTCGCCCAGGGGCTGACATGGTCGTCGCGACATTACACCCGACCAAAGCGGGCGTCGCCGTTGCGCACGCCTGCGCTGTTCGGGCCGGTCCGTTCAATACTCCGCCGAGCTTTCCCCTCGTACCAAATCGTACGTTGAATCCCCTTTGAGATACCCCTTCGGAGGAGTAAGTTAGTCCTGAGGGAGGTAGCGATGGTTGAAAGCCATATAGACATGGCGCAGGCAGCTATCGAAGCCAGCTTCCTGTTGCGGCATCGTTCCATTGCTGGAAAAGCCGCCTTTCGCCGCGATTTGGACCATTCCAGGCGCGCGATCGCGCAATCACGCGAGCTTCTGGAACGGCTTCGCCGACGCCATCGCGATGACACCGCCCAAGCCTGGGAAGACGCGGCTCCCGTTGCCGTCTCCGCGTTCGATGCCGACATTCTCCGCGCTGTATTTCGAGATTTGGTCAGGGAAGCGAACCTGCCCGAGTGTCAATGGCGCGATCTGGCCAAAAACCTGGTGTCCGAGTTTACCGGCTGCGAGCGGGTCGAGACCGGCTTGATAGAATGGCTCATTCACAAATAAGCCGACGTTTTCGAAGCGTGAGAAATTGTCGGCGGTCACGGGTACCTGCACCTTGTCTGAATCGAAAGCATGTCCAAGAGCTGAAGCTTGATGGACGAGATGCTGCGACCTGGTGCAGGGAAGTTTAGACGATCCGCAAGGCCCGTTCCCCGGGGGTAAGCTTCCTGTTGTGATGGAACGATCGCGCCGCCGGCAGGTTTTGCAAATGGCCGGGCGGTGGGAAGCCCGGCGTACTCCAGAAGGCCCGTCACGAGTCGCGTCGGTGGCGGGCCTTTCCCTGTCGGCCCGCAAACAGCGAACAAACTGATGGGGCATCCTGTTTTCGCCGGAAATGCTCTAGAGTGGCTTGCGGCCAATGAGAAATTGGCCGGGGTCAATCCTCATTGGCCGGACCAACAAGAGGGTCGCGATGCTCAACACGGTCGACTATGGCGGCAAGGAAGCCGATATCGTCCACGCGCTGGAGGAAGACATCATCTTCGGCCGGCTGGCGCCCGGCACGCGCCTGGTCGAGGACGTGCTTCTGGCCCGTTTCCCGGTCTCGCGCCACACCATCCGCCAGGCCCTCTACCAGTTGGAAAGGCTCGGCGTCGCCACGCGCGAGCGCAACAAGGGCGCCATGGTGCGCCGGCTCGCGCCCGAGGAGGTCCGCCAGATCTACGAGGTGCGCGAGATGCTGCAGCGCCAGGCCGCGCTGATGATCCGCCTGCCGGCGAGCGACGCGCTGATCGCGGAATTGACCGAGATCCACCACGTCTACAGCGCCCATGTCGACGCCGGCTATCTCAGAGGCATTCACGAGGCCAATGACCGTTTCCACCTCACCATGTTCTCGGCCTGCGGCAATGCCTATCTGGTGTCCTCGATCGAGCACTATATGCGCCTCAGCCTGCCGGTGCGGGCCAATTCGCTGGCCGACCGGGACAAGCTCGACATCTCGCGCCAGCACCACCTGATGATGATCGAGGCGCTGAAACGCAGCGACAATTGGGTGCTGGCGCAGCTCTGCGTCGACCATCTGCAGCCGAGCAAGGTTTTTTATCTCCAGGAGGTCGAAGCGGCGCCTGCGAGCTAGCGACGCCGGCTGGCGAACCGGGCGTCATCGCAAGACTGGATCCTGCCGGCCCTCCCTATCTGACCTTCACGACCACCTTGCCCTTGGCACGCCCCGTTTCGACATAGGCCAAGGCCTCGTTGGTCTGTTCGAACGGAAAAGTCCGGTCCATGACGGGACGTATGACGCCGGTTTCGATGAGCGACGTGATCCGGCTCAGCTGGTCGCCCTGCGCCCACATGAACAGGAAGGAATAGTTCACACCGGCGCGTTTGGCCCTGCGGCGTATGCCGAGACTAAGCAGCCGCACCACCAGCTTCAGCACGACGTTGAGGCCTTGCTTCCTGGCGAACCCGGGATCCGGCGGACCTGAAATTGATATCAGCTTGCCGCCCGGCTTCAGCACGCGCAGTGATTTTTCGAGCGTCTTGGCATCTTGGCTGTTCACGACGACGTCGTAGCCCTGCAGGACCTTCTCGAAATCGTCCTTCCGATAGTCGACGACGACATCGGCGCCGAGACTTTTCACCAGGCCCATGTTCGCCGCGCTCGCCGTTGTCGCAACCGTCGCGCCGAGATGCTTCGCCAGTTGGATGGCAAACGTGCCCACCCCGCCGGAGCCGGCCTGGATAAAGACCTTCTGGCCTTTCCTCAGCCCTGCCCTTTCGACCAGCACCTGCCAGGCGGTCAGACCAACCAGGGGAATGGAAGCGGCCTCCTCCATGCTGAGGTTTTTCGGCTTCAGGGCAACGTCGGCCTCATCCATGGCGATGAATTCGGCGAATGTCCCGATCCGGCCGTCGCGCGGCCGTGCACAGATTTCGTCGCCGGCTTTGAACTTGCGGACCTTCGATCCGGCCCGCACGACAATGCCGGCCACGTCGTGGCCAAGGACGAAGGGCGGCCGATAAGGCACAATGAGTTTGAACTCCCCGTCCCGGAGTTTGGAATCCAGAAGGTTCACGCCGGCGGCGTGGACCTCGACCAGGACATCATTGTCCTTAATTTCGGGCATCGGCATCTCTGCGAGCCGCAAGGCGCTCTTCTTCGCATATTTGTCGGCGACAAAGGCTTTCATCATATTCGCTCTTTCACGATCGCGGTCTTTCCGGAATGCGCTTTCATTTTGATGCTCCAGAGCCCGTCAGGGCTAGCCTTCTTCCACGCGTTGAATTATGTTCGTAATATCAGATTATGATCATAATACAATAGAGGCTTGGGAAGGACAGGACATGCGGTACGAAAAGGGCCGGAAGGACGCATCGCGCAGCCGGATCATGGAGGTCGCCACACAGCGGTTCCGGGACGACGGCATCGCCGCCTCGGGACTGGCAAGCATCATGAGCGACGCCGGGCTGACCAACGGCGCCTTCTATCCGCACTTTCCCTCCAAGGCGGCACTGGTCCGGGAATGCGTGGCGGCGGCGCTGGAGGGTCAGTCGGGTCAGATCGCGCAGGCGCTGGCCTCCGGCGGCCTGGCAACGGCCATAGACGCCTATCTGTCGGCGCAACACCGCGACAATCCGGGCACGGGCTGCGCTTCCGCCGCCCTGTTGCCGGAAATCGCGCGGGAGCAGCAGGAAACGCGACAACGCTACACCGAACGCTTGATGACTTTGGTGCGCCAGGTGTCGGCCGCTCTCCCGCCGCATACAAACGATCCGGAAGCGGTGGCATTCGGTATCTTCGCGACGCTCATCGGCGCGCTTCAACTGGCCCGCGCGGTGGAGGGTGGGGACCTGTCGGATCGCATCCTGGCGGCCGGAGCGGGTGCGGCACGGTCGATGGCGCAGCCGCGCGGGGACGCCGGGCAGGAGCCGGCAGAGACCGCGTAACCATCGCCGCGAAAACAGAGAGGGAGCGCTGCTCGAACCATCGATTCAGCGATTTATGGGAACAGGGCTGCGACCTCAGCGTTTATTAGACACACCTTGAAAGAGGAGGTTGTCATGAAGAAACTCTTGCTCGCTTCCGTGATCGCGGTTGCTTCGGCGGTGGCGGTGATGGCCCCGGCAAATGCCGCTAGCATCACGCTCGGCATCGGGAACGGCTATGATGACGATTATTACGTTCCCAGACATCGCGACTATTATGGGGACTATTACCGCGACTACTCCGACTATGGCCCCTATTACGGCCGTCCCCACTACCGTTACAACATATACGATGACGGCTATCGGCCGCGCTATTACGGCATGCACACGCGGTATTTCGGCATGCACAGTCGTCGCTGCCACACCGAGGTGGTGAAGCACTGGCGTCATCACCACCGGATCATCGAAAGGGTGCGTGTCTGCCGCTATTGACCGCTCAAAATTGATCTGGCCGGCATGCCGTCGGCCGGATCAATCATAGTCGTCGCAGAAGCATTCGGCGGTGTTGGACCACGCTACCGCCCCATTATCATCCCATAATGCACGGCCAGCAGGTCGAGCCCTACCTTCAGCAGCTTCGCCACCACGTCGCGTCCTTCGCCATTCTGCTCGGCCACGGTCTTCACCGGCTGTTCCAAGCACACGACTTTCTGCACGATCGCCGCCACGTCCCAATGCCCGAGCGCCCGTGTCGCGGCGGCATGCGCGCGGCCGGCGTTGAGCACGCTGTCGGCGATGCCGCCGCCGATGCGACCGCCGTCGACGCGCTCCGTCCAGCGCATCGGCTTGATATCAGCCCGCTGGCTGGACTGGAAATGCTCGCGGTAGCGCAGGCCGGCCTCGCGCTGCTGGCGCGACAGCGAGGTGATGCCCAGGAGCGGGTCGACATTGCGCACCCGTACGATGCCGCCGGTGGAAGTGTGGCCGTCATTCGACACCTCGTAGACGCGCCGCGCCTCGGCCGTGCCTGATGTCAGCCGCTTGCGGCCGAAGGCATCGTCCTTCAGCGCGAAATCATGGCCGACCTCGCGGCGGATACGCACCTGCTCGGCCTCGCCCTTCGGCAGTTTCGGCGCCTGCGGCCTGGCGGCTTTGGTTTTCTTGGGCATGGATGTGGCTCCTGTTGGGGTCGGGTGTGTTTCCTTGGAAGGTCGCGATCCTTCGCGCCGACCTGTCGATCGAAACTCCTCATCGCTTCGCCAGCTTTGCAGCCGCCTCCACGCCGCGCCGCGCCAGCAGCTCCCGCATCAAGCGCCGCTCGCGCACTTCGATGCAGAGCTGCGCGCTCGAAGGGCAGAACTGCGCGTTGCCGCTCTTCACCTCGCCGCGCACGAAGCGCTGGATGGCGGCCTTGAGGTCGCCCAGCTCGGCATCGCTGACGGCCCCGAGATAGCCGCGCAGCTGCATCTCGACATCAGTCAGGGTGGATTGCGGGAAGCAGGAGAACATTGCCGCCAGCGCCTTCGTCGCCTGCTGCAGTTCGGCCGTGGTCATATCCGCGGATCTCCTCGATGATGGCGTTGGCGGCGTCGCTGTGGGTTTTCGGTCTGATCCAGCCCGGCGGTTTTTTGGGCCGGCCCGGGCCGCGCGATCCCGAAGCCGTCTCACGGTCCCCGATCGAAATCCCCGGTCTTTCGCGCGCCTCGCGCGCTGAAAAAGCGGGAGCTTTTTCCATCTGGTTTCTGGATTCTGGAGAATGCCGCATCAAAACATCGGCATTTGCCCCGGCATGCGCCTTTGTTTTCAAGGCGGTGGCGGCTCCGCCGCGCGCGCCGGCGGCCGCCCTCGCCTCGCTCTTGAGCCGCGCCTTGGTCAGCTCCTTCGTCAGCCTTTTGTGGCCGATCTCGCCGCTCTCGCGCTCGAAGAAGGCCAGCAGCTCGGCGCTGATCGCCCGCCATCGTTTCAACGGCAGCCGCGCCACGCGCGCCAGCCTGGCGTCATCGTCGGGCAAGCCGCCGCCGGCATTCCACATTGCCATCAGCAGCAGCATGTAGGCGCCGATCTGCTCGGTGGAGAGCTGCAGCGTGTCGCCGACGAAATCAGAGACGTAGAGCTGCATGAACGGCCGTTCGCTCATGCCGCGCTCCACGCCGTGCTTCCAGCCGCGCTGATGGAACCAGCCGCCGGTCCGCACGTTATGACGCGTTCCTGCGAACGGGAGGACCGCCCATGACGGCTTTCATGCCGGTGACCCTGCGTTTTTGCGACAACAAGACCATGCTGGTCGGCTCGGTGGCCGATGCGGCAACGGCGCTTCGTCACCAATGGCCCGACAAGACCGCGCCGGCCTATCTCGAGGCAGCTCGGCTCATCCGGCTCGCGGTCGAGGGTGCTTGCTGCCCGCGCCCCGCCTTCGAGGCCTTTCGAGAGGCGGCAAGGCAACAAGGCATATTGGTAGCCAAGCCAAGAAGCCGCGCGCATGAGTGGCTCGACGCCGCGGCGAGCCCCTGAGAGGGCGGCGATGCAACCGCTTGCCGGCCTTGTGCGTTTATGAGCGTCGGCTTGAATGCCTCGCCTGGACCGGAGGTGAACGCCGTGGGTACAATGAAAACCGGAGTACCGCTCAAAGTGTCCCTGGACGGACATGTCGAGGAGATCGAAAACGTCAGCGATGCCGCCGATTTCCTGCAGCGTTGGCCGATCGAGCGGCGGGGCCACGTCTATCGCAGCGCGCTCAACGCCTGCAGCGCGGCCATCGCGGCGCAGATCTCGCAGTCCGATGCGATAAAAGTGTTCACCGGCTTTGCTCGCGTTGCCGGCATCCTGGTTGCCGGCGGCGGCCCGGCGACGGTGCTGGAGCAACGAACGGTGCAGAGCCGCCTGCCCAAGCAGGGCCGCCAGATACCGAAATAGCGGTGCGCCGCGATAGCTGTTCAAAGCAATTCTCCCAATATTTCGCGGCGATCGGGACTGGCGACGGCACGCAGGAGCGACTTTCTCCCCGTAAACTGGAAGTAGGGACCAAGCTTCAACCGGCTTCGCAAACACGGCGCTGGAAGCGCGCCTGATGATAGGTGCAGTAGCTTTTCATCGCCCTGGTGCGCATGCCGCAGCACAGCATGTCCTGGCCCGGCCGCCCGCCGGGCGCACCATTTTGAGGGTCTTCCTCCAGCGACAGGTCGAGCGGCGCTCGGCAGCGGCTGAACAGGCAGTCGATGAAGCGCATGGCCACGCCATGCGGCTGTCGGCCGATGGGACTACGTGGCGGTGCGGGTACCTTGAAACGGTAGGTTTCCCCATCGGCGATCAGCACGCCCGCCTCGCGTTGGAAAAGCCGTGGCCGGACAGGCGAAGGAGCCCGCTTCGGCCGCATGGCGGGTTTGGGCGGCTGCAGCGCGGCGCCGGCACGTTCGATTGCGGTTTCCGCCTTGGCGGCGCGGCGCGCTGTCTTGGCCGTCGCCGTACGGGACGCCGGCAGGCCCTTGCCATTGGCAAAGCCGATCGCGCCCAGCATGACGTTGCGGTGGACGATGCCGATAATGGCGTTGCGCGATACGCGCGCGCCACGCTGTGCGCTGAACGCGGCCGCGATCCTCGATGCCGAAAGCCCGTCCTTCAGCCAGGCGGCAATCGCCTGCAATTCGCTGTCGCTGTAGCCTGCCATGTCCGTCTCCATTGCGCGGCCAGCGACCGCCGCGCACGGCACCGTCAGGCAAGCGTCGGGTTCGCCCGCAGACGCGATGGGCGCTGCCGGGCTTGGTCTGGCCTGTCGGCCGCTGGGATTGCCGTGGAAGGGCTGCGTCAGCCCCGCCGGTCGGCCGGCGCGGCGAGGTGCGCAAACCGCGCCCGCGCCATGTCCCTGTCAGGGGCTGAAACCGCCCTGCCCGTCGTCGGCTCGTCAGGGATGACGGTGCCGTCCTGGGTGCGGATCAGGGAACAACCCGCGGCCGGGTCGAATGGGTCGAATGGCGGGCCGGAGCCGCGGGGAGCGGCGGCTCCGGCCGTTCCGGCCGCCAGTGACGGGCGAACCGGACGCGAGGCCGATGCACCAAGGCAATCGGCTTCGCGCTTCGCCCCGGCCGGGGAGGAGGCGGTCGGGGCGGAAGAGAAAGGGCAGCCCGGCAAGGCCGGGCTGGAGGCGCTGTCGACTCTAAGGGGATTGAGCTTTTGCATGAGGTGATATAAGCATAACTCAAAAACTGATGCAAGCCATTCTTTCATGGACGAAAGCAGGGCTTGTTGGTCACATGAGGCCATGGTGAAAACGCAACTGTCGATCAGGGTCGGGGCCGCGATCCGCCAGGCACGCAAGCAGCGCGGCCTGGTCATGCGCCACATCGCCGAGCACAACGACACCGATGTCGCCGCCGTCGGCAACTGGGAAACCGGGCGCAACCTGCCCAAGACCGAGAACCTGTTGAAGACCGCCGCCTTCCTGCGTGTCGACCCCGTTGCGCTCGGCAAGGGCGAGGTCGTCTTCCTCGACGATGCCGGCCCGGTGGCGGACGCCGAGATCGTCACCGATGCCGCCCCCCTGCCGGCCGGAGCCATGGATATTCCGGTGCTCGGCGCCGCCGTCGGCGGCGACGATGGCGATTTCACCTTCAACGGCGAGCCTGCGGGATACGTCCAGCGTCCGCCAGGGGTCCGCAACCTGCCGAAAGTGTTCGCGCTGCATGTGCTCTCGGATTCCATGGTGCCGCGCTACGAGCCCGGCGACATGATCTATTGCGGCGGCCGCGACGCGGTGCCGGGCGACCATGTGGTGATCGAGACCTTTCCGGAAGAGAACGAGAAGAACGGCAAGGCCTTCATCAAGAAACTGGTCCGGCGCACGGCGGGCGAGCTGGTGGTCGAACAATACAATCCGCCCAAGACGCTGACCTTCAACCGCTACGCCATCAAGCAAGTCTGGCGCGTCATCCCGCTGAAGGAACTGCTGGGGTATTGAGGCTCACTTCCTTTGCCCCCCCTGTGCGGCGGGCGAGGCTCGTGACTCGGGGCGGCGGCCTCGCGAAGCTAGGTCGCATGAGGGTTTTTCCCAGGAAAGCCGACGTCTCGCTCCGCTGGAACACCCCTCAACCGTCTCGGCGCTACGCGCCGATCCACCTTCTCCCACAGGGGAGAAGGAAGAATCAGCGCCTCTCAAGCCCGCCTCGAGCCTGCCAGCGGCGCTTCGCGATCGCTCAGCATCCGCGCTTCCGAGCGCACGCGCTGGCGCTCGTCGATGAACGCGGCCTGGATCGAGACCGCGGCGCCCGGCAGCCCGTCGGCGCGGCAGGCCGAGCAGACGATGCGACCCGACAGCGCGGCCAGCGGCGTGTTCCCGTTCACCCCGAAGCGCTTCAACTGATCGGGTCGCCACCACCTGTTGCGGCCGCAATCGGCGCATTCGACCGACAGCGAGGCGACCTGCGCGATCACTGCTTCCCTGCCCGGCAACGCCATCGTTCCTCCGTCCTTTTGTTCGTGATTTGTTCACATCTTCCCGTGTTTTGAAGCAGGAGTCGAGTCGCAGTTTCCAAACTCCTCCAAAAGTCTCTCTTCTATGTTTATTTGAGTTATGCTTATATATAACTTGCAAATATGAGTCGGCGCGGATTGCACGCGCCAGATCCGGGAGCAAGAATGGATGCCGCCGATTTCGCCCGCGCCTGCGGTTACACCGGCGACAGTCCCGCTTTGCTCGAAGCCTTCGGGGCGATCCGCCGCAACGGCATCGCGCAGGCCCGCCTGGATCATTTCAGGCGCAAGGCCGTCATCGAGGAATTGAAACAAACGGAGCTTCTGTTCCTGGCCGCGATCGGCCCGGCGCTATCGGCGCACGAAGCCGTCGAGGATGCGATCCGGTTCATCGCTGGCTGGCGAAACATGCCGCGCTGGCGCCAGGAACGGCGCCTGCCCGACCTCGCCAGGGCAAGGCAGCAGCTTCTCATAGCCCGTTTCTTCCGCCGCTACGGCCATGGTTTGTGGGCAAGGCAGGCGGCGTGAGGCTCGACAGCGCCGTTTGCGGGTTTCAGGCGAGGACGTTTTGCAAGCAACGCGGCAGCCGGTGATCCCTTCTCCCACAACAAGGGGCCTGTTGCGCAATTCTGGCATTGTGATTCACTTCGATTATTGCTCGGAGGGATTTGCGATGGCGGTGAAGCGGACGGGACAGATGAGCTTTGTCGAGGCGTTCCTTGGGAACAAGGCGGTTG
>NZ_VFVS01000007.1:0-260636 GCF_006442215.1 Mesorhizobium sp. B2-3-11
GGTTTGGGGGGACTTGGGGGGTGGCCCGTCGCAGCAACAATGTCCGAGCACGGTAATGGTTCCGTGACTTCCGAAATTTTTTAAGAAATATTTGACGACGCTTGCCGGGAGCGTGCCATCAGCCAGTCGCGGCCGGCGTGGGCAAAGACCGCGCAGAGCACGATCGCGCCGCCGACCATGCTGGCCACCGGCGGTATTTCGGCCAGGAACAGAAATGCAAACAAGATCGCGAACGGCACTTCCGCCGAGCCGAGCAGGCCGGATTCAGGCGCCGGGATAAGCCGCGAGCCTTCCGTCCACAGGACGGAAGCCAGCGCGAAGGACGCGCCGAATGCGGCAAGCAGAACCGCGTCCCTTGCTGAGACCGCCAGGGGATCGGTAACGAACCAGCCAAGTATGAACAACAGGAAGGCCGAAACCGCGCCGGCCCACACCACGGGCGTGTCGCGGAACGCGCGCACCATGATCATGTAAAGCGCGC
The DNA here is from genome assembly GCF_006442215.1 of Mesorhizobium sp. B2-3-11. Lineage (NCBI taxonomy): Bacteria > Pseudomonadati > Pseudomonadota > Alphaproteobacteria > Hyphomicrobiales > Phyllobacteriaceae > Mesorhizobium > Mesorhizobium sp. B2-3-11. Next base: position 482 of record NZ_VFVS01000007.1, read on the forward strand.
TGCCGGCCGTCATCAGCAGCGCCAGCCCATCGCCGAACAGGTTGCCGGTGCCGAAACCCGACCAGACCATGATGGCAACCCCGCACAGCGACACGGCCGCGGCCATCATCGTCTGCAGGCGGAAAGGCTCGCACACCAGCATCCAGGCCAGCACGGCGGCAATGAAGGGCGACGTCGCGTAGATGACCGCGACATTGGCGACGAAAGTGAACTTGAATGCCGAAATGAAGGCGATGCTGGCCAGCGCGCCTTCCACCGCCAGCAGCCAGCCGCGCCAGCCGAGCCGCAGCGGCTCACGATTGCCGGCACGGTGGCGGCGCCACAGCACGTAGAGACTGATCAGAATCGCGCCGACAAAGCCGCGCCAGCAGGTGATCGTCAGCGGATCGGCATGGATCGACTTGGTCAGCACACCGGTCAGCCCGAATACAGCCGCCGAGGATGACACGAGAATGACGCCCAGCGTGCGCTCGGCGACAATGTCGGTGGTGGCTGTCACATCAGTCATACCGCAAGACTACGCCACTCCCCCTGACATCGTAGCGTCAGCAATAATGAATACCACAGCCGCTTGCGGAAATGCTCGCCGCCGACGATCAGCAGGCCGGCGGCGACGATAAGGGCAGCACCCAGAAAAACCTCGCGGCGTGGCACGTCGCCCCAGATCGCGAAGCCGAGCGCGAACGCCCACAACAGTGAGGTGTATTCGAGTGTCGCCAGGATCGATGCCGGCGAGCGCTTCATGCCTTCGAAGAGAAGATATTGCGCCAGGCCGCCGAGTGCAGCGACGCTGGCAAGAAGCAGCAATTGCGCCGGGTCCGGCGTATGCCACCACAACAAAGCCGGCACCGCCGAAAACACCAGGAAATAGAAATTGTTGAGGAGGAGCTGGATCATCGAGCGCTCGGCAAGTGCCGTCTTGCGCAGGAGCACGATGGCGATGCCCCACAGGCAGGCAGCCGTCAGCACCAGCAACACGGGTACCGAAAGGCCGAGATGGGCGGGATCGCAGGCGACAAAGACACCGGCAAAGCCGATCAGAACCGCCAGCCAGCGCAGGACAGGCACCTTTTCGCCGAGCAGGACCACCGAAAGCACGGTGACGATGATCGGGGCCGCGTAATAGACGGTGGTCAGTTCGGCGAGTTGCAGGCTGCGGGCCGCATTGTAATAACAAAGCCATGCGGCAAGCGTGAAGGCACTGCGAACCAGCATCCGCCGCACGATCGGCGATCGCACCGTATCGGCGAACAACTGCCGCCCGCCTATGGCCGCGCAGGCGCCGAGAATGGTGATGCTGCGGAAGAATAGGATCTGCCAGACAGTCATGCTGGTAACCAGCAGCTTGATCGAGGCATCCTGCGTCGAAAACAGCAAGTAGGCGGCGCCGGTCAAAAAGATGCCGGCGAGAACCCTTTCGCGTGTATCGAGAATGGCGATATCGGCCATAAGGCGTGAGCCTGCTTGAGTGAAGGCGGCTCCAGCCCCTGTCGGCCCCGCACCTGCCAACTATACTGGCGAAATCCGCACGGCGCTGCTCCAGCGCAGGGCTTGCGTTTGGGGCAAGGGAGGGCAGCGCTAAATACAGCCTGTCCCGGATGCCGCTTCTGGCGCGGCTCGGCTGATTGGTTTAGCGTCGTCTCACAAAGCGGGGGCCGAAGGGCAGGCGCGCAGAACGCCGGGGAACGGACAGGGAATTGGCGCTCAGCCCATGCTGGATGTAGCATGTGCAGGTCCGGCCTGACGGGCCGCCTCTGACAGAGCGGATTTTGGGGAGAGGGCCGATGCAGAAACTGCAGTCGCAAGGCGTCCATCACATCACGCTGGTCGGTGCCGGCCGCCAGACCTCGATCGATTTCTGGGAAGGTGTGCTGGGCATGCCTTTCATCTTCGAGCAGCCCAACCTCGACAAGCCGACCGAAAGCCATCTGTATTTCGATCCGGGCGACGGCCGGCTGATCACCATCTTCACCGACGAGACCCGGACGGCTGTGAAGCGCCGCACGCCGACCGATCCGGGCTGCGTTCATCACATCGCCTTTGCGGTGTCGCGCGTCACCTTCCTGCAGGCAGTCGCCCGGCTCGACGAGCGCGCCATCAAGCACAGCGGCGTCAAGGATCGCGGCTTCATGGATTCGATCTATTTCGAGGATCCGCTCGGCCTGCTGATCGAGCTTGCCTCCTACCGTTTCGAGCCGCCTGCCGGCTTCACCCATGCCGACGTGCTGATGGAGGCGCATAGGCTTCGTGTCGCGCGTGGCGACTACAACATCGCCGAAGTGCACCTGGCTGACGCCATCCAGGCGCTGGTGGAACGCGTGCGCGCGACATTGTCGGCCGACCGGGCACCCAAAAATCCATATTGAAGGCTGAACAGGCAAGGGAGGAATACGTGGCAAAGACAGTGACGAAGAGCCCAAGGAAACCGGCGGCCAAACCAGCGTCAAAAGCCGCAGCGAAGCCTGCAGCAAAAGCTGCGGCCAAACCCGCGGCCAAGACGGTGTCAAAGGCAGCCGCCGGCAAGGCCACGGCCAAGGCCAAGGCCAAGGCCAAGGCGAAACCGGCAAAGAAACCAACACTGACAATCAGCATGCTGAAGCCGAGCGTCAACAACATGACCGTTCGCGTCTTTGCCCGTGCTGCCGGGCTCGACCATGCGGAGGCCGATGCGTGGGGGCAGACGCGCTCGCCGGAATACATGGCGCGCAATCCGGCCCATCTGACGCCGATGATCGAGGACAAGGGCCTGCCGCGCGGCGTGCTTTGGGAGAGCTGCGCCATCATGCAATATCTTTCCAACAAACATGGACTGGAGAAATTCTACCCCAGGGCGCCAGCCAAGCGGGCGATGATAGACAGCGCCATGTTCTATCTGATCGGCACGCTCTATCCCTATGTGGCGCGCGCCACCTATCCGGCGCTCGGCTTCCCGCAATATGCCGGCGAGGTCGGGCACAGCGACGCCCACCCGGACAGGAAATCGGAGGCGCAGAAGGCCGCGGTCGCCGCCATTGCCGAACCGCTCGAGGTCTTCCACTCCTTCTTCCGCGACGGCAAGCCGTTCATCGGCGGCAAGAGCCCGTCGATCGCCGACATCCGCCTTGCGGCGACCCTCGAGTTCCTCGCCGTCATCGACTACGCCCTGCCCAAATGGGCGAAGGAATACATGGCGGCAATGGAGAAGAAGCTCGGCAAGGCCTATGCCGGCCCGGCCGGCGACGTGCGCGGCTACATCGCCCATGTGAGATCGCAAGCCCAGGCGTGATTCCAACCAGTCGATGGGGCGACGATCTGCGGAGGCGGCCGCAGGACTGATTTCGCCGGTGGCGTCGTGGTTCCCCGCCAGCTTGAAGTTGGCGGGGCTTGCGTTAGTCTGGGCGCGCATGCAGTCGAATTTTTCTCTCGACCGGCTTGGACGCTGGAGCGGTGGCGTGGCCGCCGCGGCCCTGGCGGCAACGCCCGAAGACTTGTCGGCCCGCTTCAGCGCGGCGGCAAGCGTGCTGCTTGGCTCGGATCGCGCCTATGTCGGTTTCTATCGTCGCGACATAACGTCCCTGACCATCGACGAGGCCGGACCCGATCACTGGAACCGCGACTATGATGCGCGCATCTATCGCCAGGATCCCTTCTTCCAGAGGTTCGCCAGCACCAGACAGGATTTCCTGCTGCCGTTGTCGGCTCTCAGCCACGGCGATTTCCAGCGCACGCCGTACTATCGCGAATTCTACGGGCCGTCCGGCAGCTTCGATGAAATAACCGGCGTGTTCAATCTCGACGGACTGACCGCCGGCTATGTGACCTTTCTGCGCCGCGATGGCGCGCCGCGTTTTGGCGAGCATGATCTGGCGGTGGCCGGCGCGGCGAGCAGCGCCACAAAGCTTATTCTGCAAAGGCTGCTTCATTTGTGCCGTCTTCGGGACAAGGGGGCCGCAATCGAAGCCGCAGGGTCGCACCTCAGCGCCCGGGAAAGGCAGATCGCACGGCTCCTGATCGAGGGCGGCAGCGCCAAGACGATTTCGCGAAACCTGTCGATTTCACCCGGCACCGTGCGCAACCACATCAAACAGATCTACCGCAAGCTCGGTGTGCACTCCCAGGTCGAGTTGCTGGCCGCCGGCTGGGAGGCCCCGCGCGACTGACGGTTTCGTTTCGCCAGCTTCACTGCCCCGTCACGACGCGTGTCCACATGCGGTTCTGCAGTCGCAGCAACTTTGCGTCGTTGTTCTCGACCACGAACAGCTTGGCTTTTACGTCATCGGGCGGGAAAACGCCGGGATCCTTGGCTACAGCCTGATCCATCAGCGGCAGGGATTCCGGGATCGCATTGGCGTAGGAAACATAACTGGAATTGGCCGCTGCGATATCGGGCCGCAAATTGAAATCGATCCAGGCCTCGGCATTCTCCGGATGCGGCGCATCCTTTGGCACCGCCATCGTGTCGAAGTTTATCAGCGTGCCTTCCCTGGGAATGGAATAAGCAATTTCCAGCTTCTTGGCGGATTCCGCCGCACGGGTCTTGGCCTGCAATATGTCGCCCGACCAGCCCAGCACGACACAGATGTCGCCATTCGCCAGATCGTTAATGTATTTCGACGAGTGGAAGTAACGGATATAGGGCCGCACCTTGCCCATCAGCTCTTCGACCTTGACGAGGTCGTCCGGACTGGTCGACCTGGGGTCGATGTGCAGGTAGTTCATAGCCATCGGAATGATCTCCGCCGGGGCATCGATCATGGCGACGCCGCAATCGGAGAATTTCTTGACGACGTCGGCGTCGAAGACCATGGCGAAGGAATCTGTCGGCGCGTCCGGCATCCGTTGCTTGATGGCAGCAACATTGTAGCCGATGCCGTCCGTGACGGCCATGTAAGGGACGGCGTGCAGATTCTGCGGATCCGCGCCCGCGATCAGCGACAAGGCTTGCGGATCGATCTTCGAGTGGTTTGAAAGCTTCGATCTGTCGAGCTGCAGGAAAACGCCAGCCTTCACCTGATTCTTCAGGAATGGAAAGGCCGAGGGATAGACCACGTCATATCCTGAGCCGCCGGTGAGCAGTTTCGTTTCAAGGACCTCGTTGCCGTCATAGACATCGTAGCGGACCTTGATACCTGTCTCCTTCTCGAATTTCTCAGCCGTGTCCGGCGCGATATAGTCGGACCAGTTGTAGACGTTGACCACCTTCTCATCGTCCGCCCGGGCGACGCCGAAGCTGATGCCGCAGGCAAGCGCGGCGGTCAGGATTGGGAAGAGCAGAGCGCGCATGAGTATCTCCTTTTGCCTGGCGGGCCGATGCGGCGCACCGTTCTGATTTCACTTCGGCACGCTTGCCGCTCAACGCCGTTGCGGCGCGTAAACCGGTAAGGTGATACAGGCGACGTTGCCGCCGCCGAGCAGGATTTCGCGGGAGTTCTCGATGCCGACCACCTTGTGGTCGGGAAACAGCGTGGCCAGTTGTTGCTTTGCCTTGCGATCGAGATCGCAGCCGAACTCAGGCACGACCACAACGCTGTTGCCTGGATAATAGTTGATGTAACTCGCCGCGATCCGGTTGCCGGCCGGCCGTGCCCAGGTCGAATCGACCCGGTCCACGCTCTCGCTCTCCTCCATCGTCATTTCGATCGGTAGGGGGTGAGGAAGCCGATGAACCTCAAGACCACGGCCACGCGCATCACGGGCCGAACACAGCACCTCCTCGGCTTCGCGCACGATCTCATATTGCGGGTCGTCCCGGTCTTCGGTCCAGCTTAGCGCGACCACGCCAGGGCGCACGAAGCAGCAGAGGTCGTCGACATGGCCATCCGTCTCGTCGAAGGCAAAACCGCGCGGCAGCCAGATGATTTTGTCGACACCGAGATAGTCGCCAAGCTGCTGTTCCACCTTCGCCTTTCCCAGATGGGCATTACGATTGCGATTGAGCAGGCACTGCTCGGTCGTGATGAGCATTCCCTTGCCATCGCATTGCAGTCCGCCGCCCTCCGCGACCAGCGGCGCGCGGTAGCGGTCCATCCTCTCAACCTCGAGGACCTTTTGCGCCGCGAGGTCGTCCAGGTCCCATGGCGAGTAGAGCCCGCCGTCGAAACCGCCATAGGCGTTGAAGACCCAATCGACGCCGCGAACGCTGCCTCGATCATTGACGACGAAATTGGGGCCGCTGTCGCGTAGCCAGGAATCGTTGGTGGACATTTCCACGACGCGCACGTCGGCAGGCAATCGCGCTCTGGCATTCCGCCACTGGCGGCTGGATGCGGCCACGGTCACCGGCTCGCTTTGTGCGATCGCCGCCGCGACATTGGCGAACAGCTTCTGCGCGGGCTTGGCACCCAGACGCCATGTGTCCGGCCGTTCTGGCCAGATCAGCCAACAGCCTGATTTGGGTTCGAATTCGCCAGGGGCGCGAAAACCATCCTGTCTCGGTGTGGTCGAGAGCGTATGTGACATTGTGGGACTACCGGAAAATGGGACGACGAAACTTTTCCGGATCAGACGGTTTTAGGGCCTTGTCCGTCAATGTCCCATTTGGGATACCTTGATCACTGCGCTAGCAACTGGCCTGCGTTCGGCTGGGGCGAGCACCATTGGTGCCGGGCCTTGGTTGCCCGTAAGTTCGATGTCTCTGTCGTTTACTGCGTCGCCTGGTAAAGTTCCGAAGCGGCCTCTTTCAGCGCGCGCCGGCCGTCCGGCTTGAGATACATCATGTGCCCACCTTCAACGACGTCGAGGCGGATCGGCCTGGCGCCGGCGAGCGACGGGATCTGGCCGACCAGATAACGTGACGCCAGATAAGGAGTGACGAGATCGGTGTAGCCATTGACGATGACGACGCCCAGCGCGGGATTCAGAGAGCGCGCTCGCTGCAAATCGTCCATCACACCGGCATAGCCCTGGCGCGAGGTGCTCGTGCCATAGTCCCAGTTGTGGCTGATATCACCGTTCAGCAAGCGGTAGCTGACATCGGTGCGAAAGTTCAGTTCGTCGCGCGCGTAACCGACAAAGGCCGAGGTCAGCGCCGGCACACTGCGGTCCAGCACCGGATCGGGACCGGCGATGCGGGCGCTCTGGGGAGCGATGTCCGCCGTCGCGATCATGCCGTCATAGGGGCTGAGCACCTTGCCCGTGGCACGGGCAAACTCCCTTGCGAAGAGCGAGGTCGGGACGCGGGCGAAGTTGCGGTGAACGAGGTCGGGTGGCAGGCCGGTGATCTCGGCCACGCGATCGCTCGCCAGCCGCCCGCCTTGCTCCAGCCCGCTGGTGAGCGCGGTGAGGTACTCGCCAAGTGCATAATGCTCGACCTCGGCGAGCTTTTTCCGCAGTGTATCGCCGTCAAGACCTTCACTGCGCAAGCGGACCGCCGCGAGCGAGGGTAGTTCGAGAGCCCAATGCAGCGGCTCGAATTCGTCGGGCTGCACCAGGGTGAATTCCAGCGCCGGTGAGATCAGCACGACGCCGCTCGGGCTGATGCCGATATCTTCCTGCAGCGTCCTGGCAAGCAGTGCCGCCCGAAACCCGCCATAGCTCTCACCGACGAGGAACAGCGGGGATCCCGTGCGGCCGTTTTGGGCGAGATAGAGCCGGATAAAGGCACCGATCGAACTGGCGTCCTGGCTGACGCCCCAGAAGTCGTGCGTGTCCTGGCCAGGAGCCTCGCGACTGTAGCCGGTTCCCACCGGGTCGACGAAGACGAGGTCGGTCATGTCGAGCCAGCTGTCGGAATTATCGACGAGCTTTTGCGGCGAAGGGAGGAATTCCCCGTCGGCTCCGGTCGCCACGATGCGCGGTCCGAGCGCGCCGAGATGCAGATAGGCTGATGCGGCGCCCGGGCCGCCGTTGAACACGAAGGTGATCGGCCGCGGTGCTTCCGTCGCGACGCTCTCCCGCGGTTTCAGCGTATAGGCAACATAGAAGATTTCCGCTGTGACCTCGCCCTTGCCGGAGAGCAGCGGGAGCGTGCCGGCCTTTGCCTGGTACTGCAGGCTGCGCCCGCCAATGCTGATCGAATGGTCGGTGATCGCGGGCGGCGGCAGCAGCGACAGCACGCCGCCCGCGGGCGCCGGCCGCTCTGGCGTTTCAGCCAGAACAGGCTGCGCGAAGCCGGCAAGCATGAAGAGGACAGGGCAGACGAGTTTCAGCTTGGAACGCATGAGGTCTCCGCGGGACGACACCCGCATAGGTATGGCCGAGGCGAATGAAGTCAAAGGGAATACAGGACGGCGAGCCTCCTGCTGTCCCGCCGACACCAGTTCCTGATAGCTTGGACGTCCTGCTCGGATTGGCTCACACGTCTTGCACGGCCGTGCTATCAAGGCAGAAAGCCGTTCGGAAGGAACGAAAATGGACGCAACCGAGCTCAAGGCCATGCAGGCCCCGCTGAAGCAGGCCTACCGCGACGACGCCGCGCAAGCACTGATCACGCTGAGGGCAAAGGGCTCGATCGACGAACAGTCGGTGGCCTGCAAGGTGGAGACGGGCAGGGCGTTGGCAATCGCCGGCCTTCATCCGGCAACAGGCGGCTCGGGGCTGGAACTGTGCTCCGGCGACATGCTGCTCGAGGCGCTGGTGGCGTGCGCCGGGGTGACGCTGAAGGCGGTGGCCACGGCGCTCGAGTTCAAGCTCGGCGCCGCGACCGTTGAAGCCGAAGGCGACCTTGATTTTCGCGGCACACTCGGCGTCGCCAAGGACGCGCCGGTAGGCTTTCGCGCCATCCGGCTCAATTTCAGTCTCGACACGCCGGAACCGCAGGAGCGCATTGATTCGCTGCTGAAGCTGACCGAGCGCTATTGCGTGGTGTTCCAGACCATCAACCAGAAGCCGGAACTGACGGTGAGCGCGCGGTGATGAATCACAAGGCCCGCAGCAATGGCAGCGGGCCTTGTGATACCTATGCTTACTGAGCTGCCGGCTCTTCGGCGTCGCCTTCGTCGGTGAAGGGCGAGGCGCTCGGCACGCACTGCACGGACCAGCCGGCGGGTGTCGGCTGCTTCTGATACTCGGTGATGGCGGCGGTACACTGTTCGCGCTTGTCGAAGGTGCTGGGCAGCACGACCATGCCGCCCTGCGGACCGGCGATTACCAGATACCAGACCAATGCTGCGGTCGTAGCCATGGAGTTTTCCTTGTCTGCCCGGCAGGGCGCTTGGTGTGGGAGTCGTCCGATGCTAACAACTCCTCGGAAATGACGAAAGCATGACCGCCGCCTTAGAGAACAGCCGCGTCATGATTCTGCAGGTTTTCGGGCTAGGCGTGTTGCAGTCGCCACTCAATCTGTCGCAAAGCAATAGAACAGCCGCCGAGGCGTCGAGAACGGTGCGGTCGTGATGATCCATCATGGCCGCCTCTTCAGCACCGTCAAAGGCTCGAGTTTATTCCGGCTGCCGGTAGGCGACGAAGCGGTTGTGCTTGGCCTGGAAGATCAGCCCTGTCTCTTTGAGATCCGGGCTGGCCAGCGGCACGATGCGTTTGGCGATCTCGGAGGGGTGCGGCAATGTCTCGGGATCCTCACCGGGCACGGCTTGCGCGCGCATCGCGGTGCGCGTGGCGCCGGGGTCGGCGGCGTTGACACGCAGCGGCAGGCTTTGTGTCTCATGCGCCCAGGAGCGCATCATGGTCTCGACCGCCGCCTTCGATGCAGCGTAAGGCGCCCAGAAGGCGCGCGCCGAATGCGCGGCATTGGAAGACAGGATAATCGCCCGGCCGGCATCCGAAAGCCGCAGCAGCGGGTCGACGGAGCGGATCAGCCGCCAAGTCGAGGTGACATTGATGGTCATCACCTTTTCGAACGTCTTGGCCTCGACATGGCCGATCGGCGAGATGACGCCGAGCACGCCGGCATTGGCCACGAGAATGTCGAGCTTGCCCCAGCGCTCGTTGATGGCGCCCCCTAGCCGGTCGATGCCGGCCATGTCGGCGAGATCGAGCGGCACCAGCGTCGCCTGGCCGCCGGCCGCCTTGATCTGGTCGTCGAGTTCTTCCAGCCCGCCGACGGTGCGGGCAACCGCGATGACATGCGCACCGGCGGCCGCCAATTCCCTGGCGATGAAATAGCCGATGCCGCGCGAGGCACCGGTGACGACCGCAACGCGGCCGGTAAGGTCGAGGGTCATGCGATGGCTTCCGCAGATATGGCTGGAGCTAAGGACGGTCCGGCAATCCTATGCCCCATTGTTAGCCAGCAGCGACAGCGTGCGCACATTGTCGTGGCCTTCGAAGTCGAGCAGGCGGGTCGGATATTGGCCGGTGAAGCAGGCGTCGCAGAATTGCGGCTGGTCGTCGTCGCGGCCGGCCTCGCCCACGGCACGGTAGAGCCCGTCGATCGAGAGGAAGCCGAGCGAATCGACGCGGATGAACTCGGCCATCTCTTCCACCGACATGCGCGAAGCCAGCAGCTTCGACTTCTCCGGCGTGTCGACGCCGTAGAAGCACGATGCGCTGGTCGGCGGCGAGGCGATGCGCATGTGCACTTCCTTGGCGCCGGCGTCGCGCACCATCTGCACGATCTTCTGGCTGGTGGTGCCGCGAACGATCGAATCGTCGACCAGCACCACGCGCTTGCCCTCGATCATGCGGCGGTTGGCGTTGTGCTTCAGCTTGACGCCCATGTGGCGGATCGAATCGCCTGGCTGGATGAAGGTGCGGCCGACATAGTGGTTACGGATGATGCCGAGCTCGAAGGGAATGCCCGCCGCCTGGGAAAAGCCGATCGCCGCCGGCGTGCCGGAGTCCGGCACCGGCACGACGATGTCGGCTTCGACCGGATTTTCCTGCGCCAGTTCGGCGCCGATGCGCTTGCGCACCTCATAGACGTTGCGGCCTTCGACCGAAGAGTCGGGCCGGGCGAAGTAGACATATTCGAAGATGCAGAAGCGGGTCTTCTGCGGTTCGAACGGGAACAGGCTCTCGATGCCCTTGGAAGTGACGACGACCATCTCGCCGGGTTTCAGGTCGCGCACGAAACGGGCGCCGATGATGTCGAGCGCGCAGGTCTCGGAGGCCAGGATCCAGGCACCGTCGAGATCGCCCAGAACCAGCGGGCGGATGCCGAGCGGATCGCGGCAGCCGATCATCTTCTTGGCCGTCATCGCTACCAGCGAGAAGGCGCCCTCGACCTGACGCACCGCGTCGATGAAGCGCGAGTTGAGATCCCGTTCCTTGCTGGTCGCAACCAGGTGCAAAAGTGTCTCGGTATCGGAAGTGGAGGAGAAGATCGCGCCTTGCTGCTGCAGCGCGCGCTGCACGGTCATGGCGTTGGTTAGGTTGCCGTTATGGGCGACGGCGAAGCCGCCATCGGCCAACTCCGCGAAAAAGGGCTGGATGTTGCGCATGCCGGCGCCGCCAGTGGTGGCGTAGCGCGTGTGGCCGATGGCGCGGTTGCCTTGCAGGCTGTCGATGACGCGTTGCTTGGTGAAGGTGTCGCCGATCAGGCCGACATGGCGTTCGACATGGAACTGGGTGCCGTCATAGGAGACGATGCCGGCCGCTTCCTGGCCACGATGCTGCAGCGCATGCAGACCAAGTGTGACGATGGCTGCCGCATCCTGCCGGCCAAAGATGCCGAACACGCCGCACTCGTCATGGAAATGATCGTCAGCCTCGGCGGAAAGCACGTCGTCTGCGTCTGCCATCTTAAGCTCCGCTAAAATCGCCATATAAGGCCGTCGCGCGTCGAAAGCAACGCAATGCGTGCGGTCGTTCACATGGATCGACCGTCCGACGTCCAGTTTGGGGCCTCAGTTCGCCGGCGCAGGCTGCGGCTTGGCCGTATTGTCGGCAGGACCGGCGTCGTTGTCGTCGGGCGCCGGCGCATTGGCGTCGTCGCCACCGGTTGGAGCATCCGCCGCCGGTGCGTCCGGCGCGGCGGGCGTCTCGGCGGCCGGCTGATTCGGATTGAGCTTCTTGAGGATGGCGTTTTCCGGGTCCTCTGGCAGCAGGCTTTCGAGCTTGGCGCCGATCTGTTCCAGCAGCGGCCGCGACTTGGCTTCCGTGACCCAGGCCGGGGCCTTGGCGCCGGCCAGCCAGTTGAAGAACAGCAGCGCCACCGCGACGACCAGGATGCCGCGCGCGGCGCCGTAGAGAAAGCCGAGCGTGCGGTCGAGCGCGCCGATGCGCGAATCAATGATCCAGTCGGCGAGCTTCATGGTGATGACCGACACGACGATCAGCGCGATGATGAAGACGACGCCGGCAGCCGCCGCCATGGCGATCTTTTCGTTGTCGATATAGGGCTTCAGGTAGGGCAGGACCGGTTTGTAGAAGAAGAAGGCGGCCGCGGCCGCCGCCGCCCACGAAACAACCGAAAGCACCTCGCGCGAAAAGCCGCGAACCATGGCGAGCATCGCCGAGACCAGGGTGAAGCCGACGAGAATTCCGTCAAGCAGCGTAATCGGCATGTCTTTGGCCCCACTCCGATCTCATTTTCACGGCTCGGCGAGCCGCGTCACTCTTCATCGTCGACACGGCTGCGCCGTGAGCCGGCTATGCGCGCCACGAGGTCGGCAAGCTCGGTGGGTTGGAAAGCGCCGGCCCCGATCCCTCCGGCAAGTTCCTCGCTGCCCAAGGGCAGAACCGCGCTACCAAAACCCAGCTTTTCGGCTTCCTTGAGGCGCTGCTGCGCATGCGCAACCGGCCTCACCGCGCCCGAAAGGCTGATTTCGCCGAAATAGACGCAATCGGCGGGAAGGGCAAGACCGGTGAGCGAGGAAACCAGTGCGGCGGCGACCGCGAGATCGGCCGCCGGCTCGCTGATGCGATAGCCGCCGGCGACGTTGAGATAGACGTCATGCTGCCCGAAACGGACACCGCAATGCGCCTCCAGCACCGCCAGCACCATCGACAACCGCGCGCCGTCCCAGCCGACCACCGCCCGGCGCGGCGTGCCGAGTGAGGAGGGTGCGACCAGCGCCTGGATCTCGACCAGAACGGGCCTGGTGCCTTCCATGCCGGCGAAAACCGCCGCTCCCGGCGATTTCGCGTGCCGTTCGCCAAGAAAAAGTTCGGACGGGTTGGAGACCTCGCGCAGACCCTTGTCCGACATTTCGAAGACACCGATCTCGTCGGTCGGTCCGAAGCGGTTCTTCACCGTGCGCAGGATGCGGAAGTGGTGGCCGCCTTCGCCCTCGAAATAGAGTACGCCGTCGACCATGTGCTCGACCACGCGCGGACCCGCTATCTGGCCCTCCTTGGTGACATGGCCGACCAGCACGATCGCGGCGCCCGTGGATTTCGCGTAGCGGATCATTGCCTGCGCGGCGGCGCGTACCTGGGTAACCGTGCCCGGCGCCGAATCGGCAAGATCGGTCCACAGTGTCTGGATCGAATCGAGGATAACCAGATCCGGCCGCTTGCCGTCGGCGATCGTGGCGAGGATGTCCTCGACATTGGTCTCGGCCGCCAGTTCCACGGGCGCCGACGCGACGCCGAGACGCTGCGCACGCAGCCTGATCTGGGCAACGGCCTCTTCGCCCGAGACATAGACGATGCGATGGCCCTTGGAGGCAAGAGCGGCCGCGGCCTGGGTGAGCAGCGTCGACTTGCCGATGCCGGGATCGCCGCCGACCAGCAGTGCCGAGCCGCGCACGAAGCCGCCGCCAGTGGCGCGGTCGAGTTCGCCGATGCCCGAGACGATGCGCGGTGCGTCCTCGATGTCGCCCGAAAGCGTGGTCAGCACCACGGCCCGGCCCTTGCGGGCATTGCGCGTGTTGGCAGGCCCCGAGCCGATGCCGCCCGACGTGCCTTCCTCGACCAGCGTGTTCCACTCGCCGCAGGCATCGCATTTGCCGGCCCAGCGCTGGTGCACCGAACCGCAATTCTGGCAGATGAACTGGACGCGGGATTTGGCCACGCTTTTACCTTCCCGCGCGCTTGCGGGCGCCGCGATCCTCCGCGCCCCCTTCTGTCCTGCCGAACAGAGGGAAGCGTCGTAGGACGCCTTGCTTCCGTATTTCTGTTGCGACCGCGGGCAAGAGGCTACTCAAACCTCTCCGCGATGTGGTGCTCTTCCGCCAAATCCGAGAAGCGGGTGAATTCGCCGTGGAAGGCGAGCGTGACCGAGCCGGTCGGCCCGTGGCGCTGCTTGGCCACGATCACTTCGGCCTTGCCGCGCATCTCGTTCATGTCATTTTCCCACTTGACGTATTCCTCGGTGCCGAGCTTCGGCTCGCGGTTCTTGAGGTAATATTCCTCGCGATAGACGAAGATGACGACGTCGGCGTCCTGCTCGATCGAACCGGATTCGCGCAGGTCGGAGAGCTGCGGGCGCTTGTCGTCGCGGCTTTCGACCTGACGCGAGAGCTGCGACAGCGCGATGATCGGCACGGCCAGTTCCTTGGCCAGCGCCTTCAGGCCCGTGGTGATCTCGGTGATTTCCTGCACGCGGTTCTGCGAAGACTTGGCGGATGAGCCCTGCATCAGTTGGATATAGTCGATGACGATCAGGTCGAGGCCACGCTGGCGCTTCAGGCGACGCGCGCGGGCAGACAACTGGGCAATGGAAATACCGCCGGTCTGGTCGATGAACAGCGGGATCTTCTGCATGGTCTGCGAACAGGCGACCAGCTTTTCGAAATCCATTTCGCTGATTTCGCCGCGGCGGATTTTCGAGGAAGAGATTTCCGTCTGTTCGGAAATGATACGGGTTGCGAGCTGTTCGGACGACATTTCGAGCGAGAAAAACCCGACGACGCCGCCATTGGCCGCCTTGAACGAGCCGTCGGCCTGCTGCGCCGGCTCGTACATCTCGGCAATGTTGAAGGCGATGTTGGTGGCGAGCGATGTCTTGCCCATGCCTGGACGGCCGGCGATGATGATCAGATCGGACGACTGCAGGCCGCCCATGCGGCGGTCGAGATCGCGCAAGCCGGTGGCAAGGCCCGACAGACCGCCGTCGCGCATATAGGCGGCGTTGGCCATGTCGACCGCGGTCTTGACCGCGTCGGTGAAGCTCTCGAAGCCGCCGTCATAGCGCCCGGTTTCAGCCAGCTCGAACAGGCGGCGCTCGGCGTCCTCGATCTGTTCGGAAGGCGACATGTCGACAGGTGCGTCATAGGCGATGTTGACCATGTCCTCGCCGACCGTAATCAGCGCCCGGCGCGTCGCCAAGTCATAGATGGCGCGGCCGTAATCGGTGGCGTTGACGACGGTGACAGCTTCCACCGCCAGCCGCACGACATATTGCGCCACCGTCATGTCGCCGACCTTTTCGTCGGCCGGCAGGAAGGTCTTCAGCGTGATCGGCGTCGCCGCCTTGCCCATGCGGATCAACTCGGCCGCGACGTCGAAGATCTTGCGGTGCAGGGGTTCATGGAAATGGCCGGACTTCAGGAAGTCGGACACTCGGTAGAAGGCATCGTTGTTGACGAGGATGGCGCCAAGCAGCGCCTGCTCGGCCTCGATGTTGTTGGGCGATTCGCGATAGAGCGGTTGCTCCGCGACGCCGAATTTTCGCGCTGCCTCTGCCATGATGTCCCCGATTTAGATCCCGGCCTTTCGATATCAGAACTGGACAAGTCGATGCTGACTTATCTGCAACAGCTCGTGTCGAAGCGGCCTTGATGCTCGCGATTCACAGCCAAAATTTTTCCGTGGAAAGAATCGCAATTGACACGAATCAAGAGTTGCGAGCTTAGCGTTTCTCGAAGGAGAACAAAACAGGAAAGTGGGCGATGATTGACACCGGATTGCAGAGCGTCTTCATTTCATCTCACGCCAGCGCATCGCCCCAGTCCAGCCGCCGCGCCACCTTGAAGGCGTCGCCGTCGCGTTTGGTGAAGAGCTTTTCGTCGGCATTGCCGTCTGCCTCGCATAATTTCAGCGACACCTTGCCGGATCCTGACTTCGGTGGCGCGATCACCCGTGCGGCGGGGGAGGCAGCCGGCTGGCGCGAAGCAGCGACATAGATGAATTTCTCGTCTTCCCACGGCACCTCCGCGTCCTTGGCCAGCCGGTGCAGGCGCGAGCGGGCGACGCGGCGGGCAAAGTGGCACCAGTCGGGTGGGTTGAGCGGGCAGGGTGCTTCGTGCGGGCAAGGCGCCAGCAGATGCGCGCCGGCGGCGATCAGTTGCTGGCGCACCGCCAGAATTCGCAGCCAGCCCGCCGGCGTGCCCGGCTCGACGATCAGCAACGTGTCCGTCGTGAGTTGCCACAGCCGATCGACCATTTTGGGCAAGGATGCCGGCACGATCTCGTCCAGCACATAAGCGCATGTGACGAGGTCGGCCGGTTGAAGATCGGCAAGGTCTGTCGTGACATCGCCGGCCTGCCAGATGGTCCGGGCCGCGATTGCGCCGGCCGCGAGCGTCTCGCCGATCTTGCGCACCGCGGCACTCGCCTCCAACAACGTTGCCAGTTCCAGTTCAGGCCAGAGATTGCTGGTGGCCCAAAGCACCGTACCAGGGCCGGCGCCAACGTCGAGCAAGGTCACAGGCGTGAAATCCGGCCGGGCTTCGGCGAGTGCATCGAGGCTGGCGCGGACCGCCGCGTAGGTCGCCGGCATCCGCGTCGTCAGATAGGCCTTGACCGCCACGTCCTGCGCCATGTGCAGGCGCCCGTCGCGCAGTTCGGCGCGGTAGCGGTCGGACAGGATTTTTGCTGCCTGCTTCAGGTCCGGCAGCGGCACCTTTTCCAAAATGCGATCGACAGCCTGTCGAAGAGTGGCCGGCAGTTCCACGGCCTATGCCCCTCTCGGTGCGAGCAGGATGATCGAGGCGCCGGCCATGCAGAGCGCCGCACCGGCAAGGTCCCAGCGATCGGGCCGCACGCCCTCGACCAGCCACAACCAGGCGAGCGAGGCAGCGATGTAGATACCGCCGTAAGCGGCATAGGCGCGGCCGGCCGCACTGATGTCGACCAATGCCAGAAGCCAGGCGAACACAAGCAGCGAGGCAAAGCCCGGCAGCAGCCAGAGGGGCGACTTCTCCAGTCGCCACCACGCCCACACCGAAAAGCAGCCGGCGATCTCGGCCAGCGCCGCGGCTGTGTAGAGGAGATAGGTCATGAAAAAGGCCTCGCTTCGATCACGAGGCCCTTTTCGGGGCAGGAGCCGGCAATGGCAAGCGCCAATAATGCGTCCTGACAGCGCCGTTCCTATTCCGCCACCTTGCGTCGGCGGGCGGGCTTGGCGGGCTTCTCGGCGGGAGCTGCCTCGCGGCGGCCCATATCTTCACGGTGCCCCATATCTTCACGGTGCCCCATGTCGCGCATTTCCAGAGCTTTTTCGCATTTGGCCATATAGTCGCGCGTCATCGGCAGCGTGTCGTTCGTCTTGGTGATCTGGAACTGGAAAATCACCAGATCCTGCCAACGGAAGGCGGCTTCCGAGGCGGCCAGATAGAACTCCCACATGCGGCAGAAGCGTTCGTCATAGATAGCCTTGGCCTTGTCGCGATTGGCGGCGAAGCGCTGGCCCCAGTGCTTCAGCGTGTCGGCATAGTGGAGCCGCAGGATCTCGACGTCGGTGACCACGAGGCCGGACTTCTCGATCGCCGGCAGTACTTCGGACATTGCCGGAATGTAGCCGCCCGGGAAAATATACTTGCGGATGAAGGCGCTGGTCGCCCATGGCACGCCGGAGCGGCCGATCGTGTGCAGGAGCATGACACCATCAGGCTTCAGCAATGTTGCCGCCTTGTCGAAGAAGGTCCGGTAATGGTTGACGCCGACATGCTCGAACATGCCGACCGAGACGATGCGGTCGAAGCGTTCGTTGAGCTCGCGATAATCCTTCAGCTCGAAATGGACGTGGTTCTCCAGCCCTTGCGCATGCGCCCGGTCGGTGGCGACGCCATGCTGTTCGGTCGACAGCGTCACGCCTTGTACGTCGACGTCGAAGGCTTTGGCGAGGTAGAGGCCAAGCCCGCCCCAGCCGGAGCCGATGTCGAGCACCGTCTGGCCGGCCTTCAGCCGGAGTTTGGCGGCGATATGGCGCTTCTTGGCGGCCTGCGCCTCGTCCAGCGTCATGTCCGGTTGCTCGAAATAGGCGCAGGAATACTGCATGTCCTCATCGAGGAAGAGCCGGTAGAGCTCGCCCGACAGATCGTAGTGGCGCTGCACGTTGCGGCGCGAGCGCGAGGCGGTGTTGATCTGCTGCAGGCGGCGGAAGGCGTGGCGCAGGCCCTCGATGGCTTTCGACCAGGTTGCGTCGATGCCGCCGCTGCCCATGTTCTGGAAGGCAATGCGCATCAGTCCGAGCACGCCGCCTTCAAGAATGTCCAGCTCGCCGTCCATGTACGATTCAGGCACCGCCAGCATCGGGTCGAAGGTGATGGCGCGCTCGGCATGCCGGGTCTTGATGTGCATATGCACCGGCTCGCCGCTGCCGTCGCCGAAGATGAATGTCGAACCCTGCGGCCCGGTTACTTTGAGATTGCCCGTGCGCACCAGGCGGTCGAGAACGCGCTTCAACAGAATATTCATTGTCCGATGTCCCCTCGCGGTCAGACAGGCTGTCCTACTCTGCATCAATATATAGGGTTTCGAAAAGTTCCTTTTGGCACAAAAATGCCCGGGCGAGAGGCCCGGGCATTGGTCCAGAAATGGCTGGAAAGCGGTGGTCCGAGTGGCTCGGACCTGTGCGATCAGGCGTTTTCTTCGCCGCCTTCGAACTCGGCATTCGGATCGAAGAAGTTTTCCGGCCGCGCATTGTCGTTGATGTCGTCGCCGTAAATAGCTTCGGCGGTGGTCAGCGTCTCGCCCTTGGCCTGGCGTTCGGCCTCGTCGGCCGTGCGGGCGATGTTGAGCGTGATGGTGACTTCGACTTCCGGATGCAGGGCGATCGCCACATTGGTGACACCGATGGTCTTGATCGGCTGGTTGAGCTGGATCTGGTTGCGGTTGACCGTGAAGCCCTCCGTGATCAGCAGATCGGCGATGTCGCGCGTCGACACCGAACCGTAGAGCTGACCGGTCTCGCCGGCCGAGCGAACGGCGATGAAGCTCTTGCCGTCGAGCTTTTCGGCAACCTGCGCGGCTTCAGACTTGCGCTCGAGGTTGCGGGCTTCGAGCTGGGCGCGCTGGCCTTCGAATTTCTTCTTGTTGGCTTCGTTGGCGCGCAGCGCCTTGCCCTGCGGCAGCAGGAAGTTGCGGGCAAAACCGTCCTTGACCTTGACGGTATCGCCCATCTGGCCGAGGCGGGAGACGCGTTCGAGAAGAATGACGTCCATGATTATGTTCCTTTTGGTTGGGCGTCCGTCCACAAGGCCGGCGCCGAATTCTCTGGAACAGGTCAGGAAGCAAAAGGGCGTTGCCGCCGGTGTCGCTGTCCTGCCTGTCGCGGCAGTTAGAGGTTTTGACCTCAACTCGGGATTTGATGCCTAACCGGTCATGCCCGTCATGGCCGGCGATAAGGAACGGGCGGCGAACCGCCCGTTCGGAAGAACTAGCGAACCACGTAGGGCAGCAGGCCGAGGAAGCGGGCGCGCTTGATCGCCTTGGCGAGCTCGCGCTGCTTCTTCTGGCTGACGGCGGTGATGCGCGACGGCACGATCTTGCCGCGCTCGGAAATGTAGCGCTGCAGCAGACGCACATCCTTGTAGTCGATCTTCGGTGCGTTGGCGCCGGAGAACGGGCAGGTCTTGCGGCGGCGATGGAAAGGGCGCCGGGTCGGGATCTGGTTGATGTCGACCATTATTCTGCACCCCCTTCAAAACCTTCGCGCGGACGGCGCGGACCACGGTCGCCGCCTTCGCGATCGCCGAACGAACGCGGGCCACGATCGCCGCGGTCGCCGAAGCTGCGCGCCGGACGATCGCCACGGTCGCGATCGCCGAAGCCGCCGCGCTCGGAGCGCTCTTCGCGCTTCTGCATCATGGCCGAAGGGCCTTCCTCATGCGCCTCGACCTTGATGGTCAGGAAACGCAGCACGTCCTCGGACAGACCCATCTGGCGCTCCATCTCGTTGAGCGCCGCCGGCGGGCAGGTGAGGTCCATCAGCGTGTAGTATGCCTTCCGGTTCTTGTTGACCCGGTAGGTAAGGGACTTCAGTCCCCAGTTCTCGACCCGGCCGACGGACCCGCCATTTGCTGCGATGACGCCCTTGTACTGTTCGACAAGCGCATCGACCTGCTGCTGCGAGAGGTCCTGCCGGGCAAGAAACACATGTTCGTAAAGAGCCATTATGTATCAGTGCCTTTCTTCGTTTCTCTCCCGGTTCCCGGCGGCAAAAGCCTCTGCAACTTCTCTGACCCGCGTGTGCCTCGAAAGGCGCGGGGAAGAAAGGAGCATGACGAGACGGTCGAGAGCGGAGACACGGGAGGCGGAAGCGCTTCTGGCATCACACGAAGGTTCTAGAAAAAACCTCCGGCCCTCCGTTCAGCCCCCAGCTGGGACCGGCAGATTGGCGGCGTCTATACAGCAATCCGCTGATAAGGCAAGGGCAAGCGGCATCCCCGATGTCGCAGCCACCGCAAAATCAAGCTGCGGCGCGCGCAAGGCCTGGCGATTTTCCCGGCAACCGGCGCTTAACCACAATGTCAGCCTGCGCGGGTTGAGCCCCACCGTCAACGGTCGATTCATCATGCAACATACAAAAGACCGGGCAACCGCGCATATCAAGCGGCAGGCATTTCCGGGGGTAAGGATGCTTCTCAACAGATTCTGGCGCTCGAAGAGCGGCAATTTCGCGCTTCTGATGGGGTTGGGGCTGCCAGCCATTCTGTCAGCCGTGGCCTTCGCGACCGATGTCTCGACCATAATGCGGGCGAAGAGCAACCTGCAGAACGCGCTCGATTCCGCAAACCTTGCCTCGTCGCATCTTGGCGATCTGGACATTACCCGCACCGACGCCTTCAACCGCTATTTCCAGGCAAACATCGCCGGGCATGGCGAACTCGTCAACGCGCAGGCGACGCTGACCGTCGACAAGGGCGTCAATTTCATCAAGACCAAGGCGGTCGCCTCGGCCGACGTCAATCTGAACTTCGCTTTCCTGTTTGGCCAAAGCAAGCACATCGTGGTCGATGCCTCGGCGGTCGAATCGAACAGTCAGCTCGAAGTCGTGCTGGTGCTGGACAATACCGGCTCGATGCGCGGCGCCCGTATGACGGCGCTCAGGGCCGCGACCAAATCATTGCTCGATACTCTCGAATCGACAAAATCGCCGACGCGCCTGGTCCGTGCCTCACTGGTGCCATTCGTCACGGCCGTGAACGTCAACGGCGACGGGTTCGACCCGTCCTGGATCGATATGGACGGCAAATCCTCGACCAACGGCATAAATTTCCCCGTCATCGACGGCAAACGCCCGAACCACATGGCGCTGTTCAAGCAGCTCAAGGACACCGGATGGGCCGAGCCCGGATGGAACGACACGGGATGGAAGGGCTGCGTGGAGGCGCGGCCCGGCGCCTACAGCATTTCCGACACGCCGCCCGATCCGACCAAGCCCGACACGCTGTTCGTTCCCTATTTTGCGCCGGATGATCCCGGAGATGCGCAGATGCCGTCCAGCACTTATGGCAATGAGGCAAAATACTACAACAATTCTTATCTCGCCGACACCGGCGACACGGTCAAGCTGGACAAACAGAAAGGCAACAACCGGCTCGGCATCGACTTCAGCGGCCTCGGCAGCGATCCCGACAAAGCCACCAAGGAAAAAGTCGCCAAATATGTGGCGCCAGACAAGGAACTTATCACCGAGACAGGAACTTCCATCACCGTTGGCCCGAACCGTTCCTGCCCGACCCCTGTCGTTCCCTTGACCGAAGATTTCGACAAGCTGCGCAAGGCGGCAAGCCAGATAACCGAGTGGAACGGCTCGGGCACCAACGTGTCGGAGGGTCTGTCGTGGGGCATGCGTGTGCTGTCGCCCGCTCCGCCTTATACCGACGGGGCGCCGTGGAAGACGCCTGGTATCAGCAAGATCGTGCTGTTGCTCACCGACGGTGAGAATGTCGTCTATGGTGCCAGCGAACAGCCGACGAAATCCGACTACACATCCTATGGCTCTCTGGCGGGTGGCCGCTTCGGGTCGGATAACCAGGCCACGGCGGCCCGCAATGTCGACGGCTGGACCAAGAGCGTCTGCACGCAGTTGAAGAACGAGGCGGTGCAAATCTATACTCTGGTGCTGCAATCCGACACGCCCGCCAACCGTACGCTTTACAGCGCCTGCGCTTCCGACCCGAGCAACTATTATGCCGTCAATGACCCGACCAAACTGCCGGACGTGTTCCTGCAGATCGCCAACAAGTTCTCGAAGCTGCAATTGACGAATTGAACCGATGGCCCGAGAGCATCGGGCCTGAGCCGACCGGTCGGCTCAACTCGTATGGGAGACAACCTTGTCGACCGTTTCAGGGAAGAAGTCGGGTGCCGCGAGGCGTTTGCCGAACATCATGTCATATTGCAACAGACGGAAATCGCGGATCGCCGGGTCGATCTCCTTCTGCCGAGCCCAGTCGGACGTCGCCTCGCCCGTCGGCGTCAGCAACAAGTTGCGGTCGACGACGCGATAGCGCTCCCGCATCTCGCCCAGGAAACCGGTGTAGTAGGGGTGGGTGATGCCCGCGGCGGTCAGGATATGATAGGGCAGGAAGGCAGGGCTCACCGTCCCCAGATTCGCGACCGGGCCCGAGCGGTTCGACCAGATGATCAGCGGTGTCGCGTGGTGTTCGAGAGCCGCCTGCGGTGTCGGTTCCTTGCGTGGCGCGACATTGTCCTTCAGGAAGCCGGTCTCGACATAGACCGGTCCGAGCGGCGGCAGGTGGTCACCGAAAAAGGCGACAATCGTTGGCCGCTCGCGCGTCTTGGCCCATTCGATCAGCCGCTCGAGGCCGCGGTCCGCGTCGGCTGAACCCTCGGCGTAGGAGATCAGCGAGTCACGCGCCCACTGGCTGATCGGGGCTTGCACCGAGTGGGTCGGGTTTGAATAGCGGTTCGGTTCATACGGGCCATGGTTTTGCAGGCTGACGGCGAAGAAGAAGACCGGGTCGTCGCTGGCGTTGGCTTCGCGGATGATCTCGTCGGTCATCGCGGCGTCGGATGCCAGCGGTCCGCGCTTTTCCATGGGCGGCAGCGTCTCTTCCGATTTGAAGTCGTTGAAGCCGAAATCGGCATAGACCGCGCCGCGATTCCAGAACCAGTTTGTGCCTGGATGGATGGCGCGTGCCCTATAGCCTTCGCTCTTCAGGAAGGTCGCCATCGACGGCGTCGGGGTGCGTACATATTGCTGGTAGGGGATGCTGCCGGCCGGCAGGAAGGCGTTCGAGAACCCGGTAAGCGCTTCGAATTCGATGTTGGCGGTCATGCCGCCGAATTCAGGCGAGAACATCGAGCCCGAGCGGAGCGCCCGCACATTGGGGATCGGATCCGGGGTGATGGTGACGCCGGGCAGCTTGGTCGAATCCCAGAAGGATTCGCTCATGACGACGATGATGTCGGGCTTCTCGGTAGGTACCGAGGCCGTCACATTGGTTCGGTCAATGGCCGCAATTGCCTTGTCGGAATAGCCTGGTGGTGCCGAGACATGCGCCATCGGCACGTTGAGCGCGAAGGCGAGCGCAAAGCCGTTGGAGGCATAGTTTTCCTTCTGGTCCCACATGATGGGGATGATCTGCAGCCGGTCCCGCGTCCACGAGAAAGTGGCGTAGTCCATGATCGAGACGAAGAAGGCGAGCAGCGGCACCGCCATCGTCAGCCGGGCAAGGCGGCCCTTGTGGCTGAGGGCTGGAACCTTGCGGCGCCAAAGCCGCCAGCCGTAGACGAGCAGGGACAGGCCGGCTACGATGCCCGCGACCATGGCGAGCGCGGTCATAGGCCGCTCGCGCACCAGCAGCGGCAGCAGGGCGAAGATCTGGCGGGCATAGAGAAAATCCGTCGGATAGAGCGGATCGCCGAGATAATTCGATTTCTGGTGGCCGACAAAGGCCAGCGACAGGGTCAGCGGCGCCACGATCATCAGGCTCTGATGACTGCGCCCGAGGACCGCGTCGAGACCGATCAGGACCAGCGCGAACACGACGATGGTTGTCCAGCCCGGCTTGAACGGCTGCAGGAAGAAGGAAACGGTGCCGGCAACATCGCCGCGCACGATCAGTTCGATGGCGAACACCAGCACGGCCGAGATCGCCAGGCTGATCAGCCCGTAACGGACGACCGGCCATCGCCGGCCCGGCAGATAGCCGGTGGACGGATCGTCTTCCAGGAACTGCGGCACGGCGTTGCCGGCACGTTTGAAGCTCTTTGCCACTTTAACTTCCCACCCCAAGACAATCCACGTCATTCGATTGTCATATAATTGTCACGCAAAGCTAGCGCCTGTGACGAAAATAAGAAGAGCCAGCAAACGATTCGTGAGCGGTTTTCATCAGGTGTGATCGCCGCAAAGCCCTTTGGGAACAGGCGCTCGGCGCATGGTTCGGATTAGGCGCCGGGTTGAACCGGGCTTGACTTGGCGGCCTGCCTTGCGTCACAGGCAGGGAAAATTCGTAGCATCAGGCAAGCAAAACAAGTCTGGGGAGCCCTCGCATGGCCGTCGCATTCACCTTTCCAGGACAAGGAAGCCAGGCTGTCGGCATGGGCAAGGATCTTGCCGATGTCTTTCCAGAGGCGCGCAGGATCTTCCAGGAAGTCGATGACGCGCTTGGCGAAAACCTGTCGAAGCTGATCTGGGAAGGTCCCGAAGAGACCCTGACGCTGACGGCCAATGCGCAGCCGGCCCTCATGGCGGTATCGCTGGCGGCGATCAGGGCGCTGGAAGCGCGCGGTTTCTCGCTGAAGGACAAGGTCGCCTATGTCGCCGGCCATTCGCTGGGCGAATATTCGGCACTCGCCGCCGCCGGCTTCGTTTCCGTTGCCGATGCCGCCCGTCTGCTGCGCATTCGCGGCAACGCCATGCAGGCGGCGGTGCCGGCCGGCGAGGGCGCCATGGCGGCGATCATCGGATTGGAGCAGGCCGATGTCGAAGCTGCCTGTGCCGAGGCCGCCCTGGGCGCTGGCAAGGGCGCTGCCTGCCAGGTGGCGAACGACAATGGCGGCGGTCAGCTGGTCATATCAGGCACGAGAGCCGCGGTGGAACTGGCGGCGAGACTGTGCACCGAAAAGGGTGCCAAACGGGCCCTGATGCTGCAGGTTTCGGCGCCTTTCCATTCCGCGCTGATGACACCGGCGGTCGAGATCATGCGCGAGGCGCTGGCGAGCGTCGCGAGGGCCGCGCCGGTGGTGCCCATCGTCTCCAACGTCACCGTCACTCCGACTAGTGACCCCGATGAGATCGCACGGCGTCTGGTCGAACAGGTGGTTGCCCGCGTGCGCTGGCGCGAAACGGTGGAATGGTTCGGCGCCAACGGCGTCTCCACGCTTTACGAGATCGGCGCCGGCAAGGTGCTTTCGGGCCTGGCGCGGCGCATCAACCGCGACATCGCCACCGCCTCTGTAGGTTCCGCGGCCGAGGTCGAGGCGGCATTGGCGGCGCTTGCATAAAACGCCATTTGATACCATCCCTATGCGGGGTGCCCTCTTCTCAACCTGGAGACAAAAATGTTCGAATTGACCGGCCGCAAGGCGCTTGTCACCGGCGCAACGGGGGGCATCGGCGAGGCGATCGCCAGGGTGCTGCATGCGCAGGGCGCGATCGTCGGCCTGCACGGCACGCGCCTCGAGAAACTGGAAACGCTGGCCTCCGAACTGGGCGACCGGGTCAAGCTGTTCCCGGCCAACCTGTCGAACCGCGACGAGGTCAAGACACTCGGCCAGAAGGCGGAGGCCGATCTCGAGGGCGTCGACATTCTGGTCAACAATGCCGGCATCACCAAGGACGGCCTGTTCGTGCGCATGTCGGACGCCGACTGGGATACGGTGCTGGAGGTTAACCTCACCGCCGTTTTCAGGCTGACCCGTGAACTGACCCACCCGATGATGCGCCGCCGCCATGGCCGCATCATCAACATCACTTCGGTGGTCGGCGTGACCGGCAATCCCGGCCAGGCGAATTACTGTGCCTCCAAGGCCGGTATGATCGGCTTGTCGAAGTCGCTGGCGCAGGAGATCGCCACCCGCAACATCACCGTCAACTGCGTCGCTCCGGGCTTCATCGAATCGGCGATGACCGACAAGCTCAACGACAAGCAGAAAGAGGCGATCATGGCGGCGATCCCCACGAAGCGCATGGGCACCAGTGCCGAAGTGGCGTCCGCCGTTGCCTATCTGGCTTCGAACGAGGCCGCCTACGTAACCGGGCAGACCATTCATGTGAATGGCGGTATGGCGATGATCTGAGCGAGGATCTGAGCAAGGTCCGCGGTAACATCGCCGCGCTGTGAAAACCCACCATTTCGGCTTGGACCTTGGCTATTTTTCGTGTAATGCGGCCCGCAACCCGGCGGTTCGGGCAAAAACCGGTCCGTGGCCGTTGCGTTTCCGGCAGGACCATCTTTCAGCTTGATTAGCGGCATTCCGCCCGCTAACGAAGACAGACAACCAAAAGACGAGGATGCCCAAATGAGTGACACCGCAGAGCGCGTCAAGAAGATCGTCATCGAACACCTTGGCGTCGATGCCGACAAAGTGACGGAGCAGGCGAGCTTCATCGATGATCTGGGCGCTGACAGCCTCGACACGGTCGAACTGGTCATGGCGTTCGAAGAAGAATTCGGTGTCGAGATCCCCGATGACGCAGCCGAGACCATTCTGACCGTCGGCGATGCGGTGAAGTACATTGACAAGGCTTCGGCCTGACGCTTTCGGCAGTCATCACCGGGGAGGACCTGCGATGAGGCGTGTCGTCGTCACGGGCCTTGGCCTGGTTTCACCGTTCGGCATGGGCTTCGAGCACGGCTGGAAGGAACTGCTGACCGGCCGCAGCGCTGCCAAGCGCGTCACCGAGTTCGAGGTGGGCGATCTTGCCTGCAAGATCGCCCACGTCATTCCGCGTGGCGACGGCTCCAACGGTACGCTCAATCCCGAATCCATTCTTGAGCCGAAGGAACTTCGCAAAATCGGCGACTTCATCCTGTACGGGATCGCGGCCGCCGATGAAGCGCTAAAGGATTCCGGCTGGCAGCCTTCAACCGAGGAGGAGCGTTGCGCCACTGGTGTGCTGATCGGCTCCGGCATCGGCGGTCTTGAGGGCATCGCCGAGAACGCGATCATCCTCAAGGAACGCGGCCCACGCCGCATCAGCCCGTTCTTCATTCCCGGAAATATCATCAATCTGGTGTCGGGCCAGGTTTCGATCCGGCACGGATTGAAAGGCCCCAACCACGCTGTGGTCACTGCTTGCTCGACCGGCGCGCACGCCATCGGCGACGCCGCCCGGCTGATCATCTTCGGCGATGCCGACATCATGCTGGCCGGTGGCGCCGAATCGCCGGTGACCCGGCTTTCGCTCGCCGGCTTCGCCGCCTGCCGGGCACTCTCGACCGAGCGCAACGATAGCCCGCAAACGGCCTCGCGGCCTTACGACCGCGACCGCGACGGCTTCGTCATGGGCGAGGGCGCCGGTGTCGTCGTGCTGGAAGAGCTCGAGCATGCCAAGGCGCGTGGAGCGAAGATTTATGCCGAGGTGACTGGCTACGGCCTGACCGGCGACGCCTATCACATCACCGCACCGGCAGAAGATGGCGACGGGGCCTTCCGTTGCATGACGGCGGCGCTGAACCGGGCAAAGCTTACGCCAGCCGATGTTGACTACATCAATGCGCACGGCACCTCGACCATGGCCGATACGATCGAACTCGGCGCTGTCGAGCGGCTGGTCGGCAATGCGGCGTCCAAGATTTCAATGTCGTCGACCAAGTCGTCGATCGGCCATTTGCTGGGAGCAGCCGGCGCGGCCGAAGCGATCTTTTCGATCCTCGCCATCCGCGACAATATCGCACCGGCGACCATCAACCTCGACAATCCCGAACGCGAAACCGCGATCGACCTGGTGCCGAACAAGCCACGCCCTCGCCAGATCGACGTAGCCCTGTCCAATTCCTTCGGCTTCGGCGGCACCAACGCCTCGCTCGTCTTCCAGCGGTATAATGGCTGACGGTCCGGCTACCGGGCAATGCTTTGGCGTGCCGTCAATTTTGCCATATTCGCCTCTACTCTGCCGCAGGGGATTCGTTGAGGGATCGAACGGTAGGGCGAAATGAACACAAATCCGTCAGACAACGGAGAATTCAGGCAAAGGCCGGCGAATACCGGGCCGATCGTGCCGAAGACGGCCAGCGAGGCGCTGCGGCCGGAAGCCGGAACGCCGCCGCCGAAACGCTCGCGCGCTTCGCGCAGCCAGGTCGTCGTGTTCATGAACTTCGTCATCTCCTCGGTGATGCTGATGGTTCTGGCGGCGGGCGTGGCCCTCTATTTCGGCAAGCAGGAGTTTACCGAGCCCGGCCCTTCCGCCAATGGCGACACTTTCCTCGTCAAGCCCAACACTGGCGTCCAGGATATCGCCGACCAGCTTGAGCGCCGCGGACTAATCAGCGACGCCCGCGTATTCCGCCTCGGCGTGCGTGCCTTCGGCAACGATTCCGCACTCAAGGCCGGAGAATACGAGATCAAGCCCAGGGCATCCATGCGCGACATCATGGAACTCCTGAAGAGCGGCAAGTCGGTGATGTACTCGCTGACTATTCCCGAAGGGCTGACGGTTGAGCAGGCCTTGCAGCGCATCGCCGACGAACCCGCCCTGAGCGGCGATATGCCGGCGAAGACGCCCCCCGAGGGCAGCCTTGCCACCGACACGCTGCGCTTCACGCGTGGCGCAACGCGTCAGCAGATGGTCGAAAAGCTGCTCGCCGATCAGAAGAAACTGGTCGATGAGGTGTGGCAGCGGCGCGCGCCGGATCTGCCCCTGGCCAACGTCGAGGACTTTGTCACTCTGGCCTCGATCGTCGAGAAGGAAACCGGCAAGGGCGATGAACGCTCACGGGTGGCTGCTGTCTTCCTGAACCGGTTGGCCAAGGGCATGCGCCTGCAGTCCGATCCGACCATCATCTATGGTCTGTTTGGCGGCAAGGGCAAGCCGGTGGACCGCCCGATCTACCAGTCCGACATCCAGAAGCAGACGCCTTACAACACTTATGTGATCAGCGGCCTGCCGCCGACGCCTATCGCCAATCCAGGCCGCGCGGCCCTCGAGGCCGTGGCCAATCCGTCGAAGACCGACGACCTCTATTTCGTCGCCGACGGCACGGGCGGTCACGTCTTTGCGTCGACCCTAAACGAGCATAATGAAAACGTCGCCCGCTATCGCGCGCTGCAGAAGAAGCAGGCCGATGAAGCAGCCAAGGCCGCCGCTGCCGCCGGTACCAGCGGCAGTGCCGACAAGCCTGCTGCCGACAACCCTGCTTCCGACAAGCCTGCTGACGACAGCGACGGCACCGGTGGCGACAACGGCAATGCCGGCGGTGATGCGGGCGCGGTCCAGTAAGGTGAAGAAAGGCGTTGCCTGGAAGGCGGCGGCCTGACATTTGAAGGAACGCCGGGCGTCCGATTTCGACGCATTCGCGGTGTGGTCATTTTAAGCCGCGCTTGCCCCTCCGGAAAACCGTTTCGGGGTAAGGCGCCAGGGGTGTACAGGGCGACATGAATTTGCAGAGCATGACCGGTTTTGCACGCGTCGTCGCCGAGTATGACGGCACCGCGATTGCCTGGGAAGTCAAATCCGTCAATGGCAAGAGCGTCGAGGTTCGCCTGCGGCTGCCTCAGGGATTCGAGCGGCTGGAGCCTGTGGTCAGGCAAACGCTGCAGAAGCGTTTCGCCCGCGGCAATTTCCAGGCGACGCTGACCATCGGCCGCGCCGCCAGTGCGCAGACGCAACCTGTCGTCAACGAGGCGTTTTTGAAAGATCTCGCCGGTCTGGCCAAGCGGCTGCAGGAACAGTTCGGCGTTGCGCCCGCGACGGCTGACGGATTGCTGTCGCTGCGTGGCGTGCTCGACGTTGCCGAAACCATCGAAACCGAAGAAGTGCGGGCCGCGCTCGATACCGCCATCATGGCCGCGCTGGACGTGGCGCTGAACGGCCTGGAACAGGCCAGGCAAGGCGAGGGCGCCGCGCTGGCCGTGCTTTTGTCCGGCCAGATCGACACCATCGAGACACTGACCCTGCGCGCGGAAGCCGACCCGTCACGCGATACGGCGGCGATCCGCGAACGCATTGCCGAGCAGGTCCGGCTGCTGATGGACGCATCCGCCAATCTGGATGCAAGCCGGCTGCACATGGAGGCGGCGTTCCTTGCCACCAAGGCCGATATTCGCGAAGAGATCGACCGGCTGAAAACGCATGTCGCGTCTGGCCGGGCTTTGCTCGAGGGCGGCGGCGCGGTCGGCCGCAAGCTCGATTTTCTGGCACAGGAATTTAACCGCGAATCGAATACGCTGTGTTCGAAGTCGAATGCCGCCGCCGTCACCGCGATCGGGCTGGAACTGAAGGCGGTCGTCGACCAGTTTCGTGAACAGGTCCAGAATCTGGAGTAGCCGATGGTCGCCAAGGAACCGATGGTTCCCAGGGATATGGGATCCCGCATCCGCCGCCGGGGGCTGATGCTCGTCCTGTCGTCACCATCGGGTGCCGGCAAGTCGACGATCGCGCGCAACCTTCTGGAGAGCGACTCCAGCCTCGAACTGTCGGTCTCGGTCACCACGAGGCCACGCCGTGGTTCGGAAATCGAGGGCGTTCACTACCACTTCCGCACGATGCGCGAATTCGAGCGATTGCGCGATTCCGACGCGCTCCTCGAATGGGCGGAAGTGCACGGCAATTGCTATGCGACACCGCGCGAGCCGGCCGAACTGGCGCTGGCGCAGGGCCGCGATATGCTGTTCGACATCGACTGGCAGGGCGCCCAGCAGCTCAAGGAGAAGATGCGTGCCGACATCGTCTCGATCTTCATCCTGCCTCCGTCGATGAAGGAATTGAAGGCGCGGCTGAAGCGGCGCGCCGAGGACCAGGAAGCGGTGATCGAGACGCGGCTGAAGAACGCCCGCAACGAGATCGAGCACTGGAAGGAATATGACTTCGTCATCGTCAATGACGATCTCGACCGTGCCTTCGCCGAGGTTCGCGGCATCGTCGTGGCCGAGCGGCTGCGGCGCGACCGCCGGCCCGGTCTCTTCGATTTCGTGTCGGGATTGTTGGACGAAAAGACCGTGTGACTGGCGTCAGGGCGCCATGCCCTCGACCAGGATCAGATGTCGGCTGAGCGCGGCATCGCGTACCTCCAGCGCCGCCGCATATTCGGCGGATGCGTACCAGCGCCTTGCCCGCTCGATGTCGGGAAATTCGACGACGATCAGCGGACCAGGATGCCAATCACCCTCCAGCGTCTGCACTTGGCCGCCGCGCACCAGATAACGCCCGCCATGCCGGGCGATCGAAGCCGCGGCACGGGAGCGGTATGTCTACAACGCCTTTTCGTCGCGGACCGTGACATCTGCCGGCGCTAGACCGCGTTGGTCAGCCGCACGAACTCCTCGACGCTGAGCGTTTCGGCACGTCGCGTCGGGTCGATCCCCGCTCTTTCGAGCAAGGCCTCGCCGCCGAGGCTTTTCACGCTCTGCCGCAGCATCTTTCGGCGTTGGCCGAAGGCGGCTTCCGTGACCCGGCCGAGTTTCTTCACCTCGGCGGGCAGGGGCGTCGCGCGTGGTTCCAGATGCACCACCGAGGAGGTGACCTTGGGCGGTGGCGTGAAGGCTTGAGGCGGGACGTCGAAGGCGATCCTGGCCTGCGTGCGCCAGCCGGCGAGCACACCTAGCCTGCCATAGGCATCGCTGTCGGGTGCGGCGACGATGCGCTGCGCCACCTCACGCTGGAACATCAGCGTCATCGAGGCATAGAAGGGCGGCCAGTCCGCGACCGTCAGCCATCGGATCAGCAGTTCGGTGCCGATGTTGTAGGGCAGATTGGCCACGATCCGGACCGGAGCGTGGTCGGTTCCCGAGGCGAGGGCGGCGAAGTCGATCTTCAGCGCGTCGCCTGAAATCACCTCCAGCCGACCTGGGTAGTGAGCGGACACCTCGGCAAGCGCCGCCAGGCAGCGTTCGTCGCGCTCGATGGCGACGACCCGGCGGGCGCCGTTCGATAGCAGCGCCCTTGTCAGCCCTCCAGGCCCGGGCCCAACCTCGATCACCGTGGCATTCGTCAGGTCGCCGGCGCTGCGTGCGATCTTGCCGGTCAAATTGAGATCGAGCAGGAAGTTCTGGCCGAGCGCCTTTTTCGCCTGCAGCCCATGGCGCTCGATGACGTCACGCAGCGGCGGCAGCCCATCGATGCTCATGCGCGAAGACCGGAAGCGAAAGCGCTCATGCGGTGCCAGCCTTTGCGTCGACGTCAGCCAGTTTTCTGGCGAGCTTCAGCGCCGCGATCAGGCTGTCGGGTCGTGCCACGCCCTTGCCGGCGATGTCGAAGGCGGTGCCGTGGTCGGGCGAGGTGCGGATGAAGGGCAGGCCCAGCGTGACGTTGACCGCCTCGTCGAAGGCCAGCGCCTTGGCCGGGATCAATGCCTGGTCGTGATACATGCACAGTGCAGCGTCGTAGCCTGCCCGCACCCGGGCATGGAACAGCGTGTCGGCGGGCAAGGGCCCGAAAGCATCGATGCCTTCAGCGCGCAGGATGTCGACCGCCGGGCGCACGATATGCTCGTCTTCCAGGCCCATGGAGCCGCCTTCGCCGGCATGCGGATTGAGGCCCGCAATGGCGAGCCGCGGCCTGGCGATGCCGAAGCGGCTGGCAAGGTCGGCCGCCGTGATGCGCGCGGTCGCGACGATCAATTCGGTGCTTAGGACCTTCGGCACCTCGGCCAGAGCGATGTGGATGGTGACGGGAACCGTGCGCAGGTCGGGGCCTGCCAGCATCATCACCGGCATCGCCTCGACGCCGCTGTGCCGAGCCGCCAGATGCGCCAGATATTCGGTGTGGCCGGGAAAACGGAAGCCGGCATCGTAGAGCGGTTTCTTGGCTATCGGGCAGGTCACCACGGCAGCGGCCTCGCCGGCAAGGCAGGCGGCGACCGCGCGGTCGATCGCTTCGATGGTGCCGGCTGCATTGGCCGGGTCGGGTCGCCCGGGGCTGTCGATGAAGCGCGCCGTCAGGGGAACGATCGGCAAGGCGCGGCCAAAGACCTCGATCGCCTGCACCGGCGTCACTTCCTCGACAGGCAGCGAGACGCCAAGGTGGCGTGCTCGCGATGCGACCACGGCCGGGTCGGCCAGCAGGTAGAAGGCGGGCAAGCCGACGGCGTTCCGCGCAAGGAAGGCGGCGATGGCGATTTCAGGGCCGATACCGGACGGATCGCCGACGCTCAACGCCAGCGCGGTCATCGTGCTGCTCACGTCAGCGCTTGACGATGCGGGCTTTCGCCTTCAGCTCGTCGACATATTTCTTGCTGAGATCGTCGGCGGCCTTGTCGCTGGAGCCTTCGCTCTGGAACACCATCTGGGCCGTCTTGTCGTCGGATACTTCGCGCGACGAGCAGATGCCGATGAATTCGACGCCGCGTTCGGTCTCGCGTGTGACGGTGGCGCCACCGACCTTGGTCGCCTTGATCTGCTCCGCCCAGTCCGGCGGCAGTTGCGGCGCCAGAATCCGTCCGAGGTCGCGAACGGTGACGTCGATCAGGCCTTTGGCGAACTCGCGCGTCGTGTTGCAGCCGTTGAAGCGGGCACGCATGGCGTCGGCCTCGCGCTTGCGTTTGGCCAGCGTCGCGCTGCGTTCGGCCGCTGGCACGACGAAGATGACCTGCTGCAGCATGTATTCCATGGCACTCGGCTTGGCTCCGCCCTTGTCAAGCATGCGCCGCACCGCGTCCTGTTCGGTCACGCTGCCACCTTCGCCGGAACGGTAACGGGCGCTCAGGGCCTGGTTCCAGGCCATCTGGGCGCGAATGAACTCCTTGAAATGATCCTTGCCGACGCCGGATTTTTCCATGACGCCGTTGAGCTGGCCGAGCTGCATCTTGTTGTTGGTGGCAAAGCGCTGGTAGGCGGCCTCGACCTGGGCATCGCTGATACGGATGCCAAGCCGTCTGGCCTCGGCCATGCGCAGCGTCTGGTCGATCATTTCCTGGGCAGCGTCGCCCTTCTTGCGCTGCAGCTTCAGGAAGGCGGCACGATGGGCGATATCACCAGTGGTGATTGCTATGTCGTTGACGACGTATTTGATCTCGCTGGCGAAAGCCGGCGGCGTCATCACTGTCATCGACACGGACGTCGCCGCCACAAGCAACGCGAACCCTGCTGAAAAGAGGTATTTCCTCATCGTTGGCATCCCAATTCTATCCCGGCTCCGCCCAATTCCGTCCCCTTCCGGATACGCGAATCCGTGCCAGCCCTATGCGGCGAAACGATGTCGCCGCTTATTGGATGGTGTCGACTGCGTTGGTCGACGAGCCGAAGTCGCCGAGGGTACGGAACGACAGGTTGAATCCGATGCTCTGCGTCACTTCCCTGGTGTTCAGGTCACGCGACTGCGCGTACGTCATCAGGTAAGTGAAGCAGGAATCGTTGTAGGCGAAGCCCACCCCGTCCTTGACCAGCAGGCCTTCCTGCAAATCGTAGGTTCCTGTTCCGAACACGCGCCAGTTCTCGGCAAGATGCGTCGATGCACCGAGCGTGACCTCGTGACGGTCGGTCGTGAAACCATAGAGCGGCTGGGCCTGGATGAAGGCATACTTGGCGCTCAACGACACCGGTAGGCCGGAATAGGCGGCTTTAAACTCGGCGCGGCGGATCTCGAAGCTCTGTTCGTCGAAACGGCCGCTGACGGAGGCCGCGAATCCATTGGGGCTGGTTATGCCAAACAGGCCGACATAGTCGGACTTGGTGGTCTCGAGCCCCGAATTTGCGCCGACATTGACCAGATCAGGTGCCGCGAAGGAGTTTTCGCCGCCGATCTGATAGGACTGGCCGAAGATCGCATTGGTGCCCCAGCCATTGATATAAGAGCCGGAATAGCGCAGCCCGACATTGGCACGCGAGCCGCCCTCGATGCGGTCGTAGCCGGAGAACTTGTCGCGTTCGAACAGCGTGGTCGCATCGAAAACCATGCTCTGCGCGTCTTCGTTCGGAATGGAGAGGCCGCCGACATACTGTTCGTTCGGGCGCAGGAACACCTGAGCCATCGGCTCGAAAACGTGGCTCGACCCGCTGGCCAGCGAGAACAACAGGGGCCAGCTCATCTCGAGCCCGGCGGTCGCCATGTAGCGGGCAAAGGACGAGCGCATGTCGTCCTGCTCGCCCAGATTCGTCGCCATCTGGTTGATCGCGGCGAGCGAAGCCGATGATGGTCTGACATAGTCGACGTCGCCTTGCAGCGCCAGCAACGGTGTCAGCACCAACCCGTCATCGGTGACAAAGCTCCGTTTCCACTCGGCCTCGGCGGTAAGACGGCTGGACTCGCCTTCGATGCCGCGCACGCGCTGCGCAAGCGTAGAAGAGTCGTATGGCGTGTTGAAAGCCTCGTCGAGATCTTCGCGGCGGATGACGCGCGTATTGACGTTGAGCGACAACTGGCCGCCGGCGACCGATGCGTCGGGGATATAGGCATAGTCGAGCGAGGGCAGCACCCAGGGCTGCTGGCCGCTTCGCGCGGCGGCATTGTCGTTCGGCGTTTTTTCCTGGACCTCGAAATGCATGGCGCGCACGTCGAAATAATTTCGGTCATTGAGACCAGTCAGGTAGACCGAGGACTGATGGACGTACGAATTGTACTTGGCGATGTTGTAGGTATTCGAGAAGTTCTTGTCGGTCTGCAGCAACACGTCCCAGCCGAAATTCCAGCGTTCGTTGATGGCGAACTGCCCCTGCGTGCCCATCATGCCGCGAAACTTGTTCGGATCGCCCACCGCGCCGGAATCGATATTGTGCCCAGCGGTCGAGGGGAACGCGGCGCTGTCGATGAAGGCGTCGGGATTCTGCTGCTGGATCCCGGCGACCTTAAAAGTGTATTCGCCATTGTTGAAGCGCTGGCGCCATTCGGCTTCGCCGAGGAAGCCCTGCTTGGTGTAGCCGCTTCCGGTCACCGTCAGGTCATATGTTGGGGAAAGAGCGAAATAGTAGGGGACCTTGACGCTATACCCCAGATGGCTGTTGTAGCCGATGCTGGGGATCAGGAAGCCGCTCTTGCGCTTCACCGTCGGGTCTGCGATCTCGAATGCTGGCAGGTAGGCCAGCGGAAAGCCGAAGAACTCGAAATTCGCGCTCTCGAAGCGAACCGTCTTCTTCTCACCGTTCCAGATGATCTTCCTGGCTTTGACGCGCCATGTCGGCGCCTTGTCGGGCTTGTCCTCGCACGGTTCGCAGGCGGTGTAGACACCATTGTGGAAAGTGGTCAGCACGCCGCCCATGCGTTCGGCGCTTTCGGCGGCGAAATAGGCCTTGTCGACGGTTTCAACGCGCAGCGCGTTGACGAAGCCGTCTGCGAAATCGTCAGTGATGTCGATGTGCTGCGAATTGATCTTGGTGCCGTCGCTGTTGACGATCTCGACATTGCCGCTGGCAACCATCCGCTTGGTGTTGCGGTCGTACACAACCTTCTGAGCGACGAGGCGGTTGCCGCCATAGTCGATCTGCACGCCGCCGATGGCGGTCACGGTCTGGTTGTCGTTGTTATATTCCAGGGTGTCTGCCGCCAGCAGCATCTGCGAGCCGGACGGAACCGTGGTCGCCATGTTGCCGACATCTTGCGCGAACGCCGGCAGCGGGACGCCGCAGGCGACCAGGCACGCCAAGGCGCTCGCCGCATAAAGGCGCGCCAAACGGGCCTGCCTGTCGCTGGGCAAAAACGCCTCCCTCACTAGCCGTCTTCCTTGTATAGCAGGAAAGTCACCCCGAAGAACATAGCTACCACGACCGGCACCCAGGCGGCTATGGCAGTCGGCACGAACCCCGCCACGCCGAACGCCTTCACCAGAACCGAAACGAC
Source organism: Mesorhizobium sp. B2-3-11 (assembly GCF_006442215.1). Lineage (NCBI taxonomy): Bacteria > Pseudomonadati > Pseudomonadota > Alphaproteobacteria > Hyphomicrobiales > Phyllobacteriaceae > Mesorhizobium > Mesorhizobium sp. B2-3-11. The sequence continues at coordinate 37,311 of NZ_VFVS01000007.1, forward strand.
ATAAAGCAGAAACCCGGCAACGACGCCACCCAGAATCATCGTTGCCGACTGCCCCATTCGCGCAAATCGCATTGAAACTGTTGCCGCAATCAGCGTCATGGCGACGAGGAGGAATGGCAACGCCACCAGCGAATCAAACTGCATGGCAAAGGCATTTGCCTTGAGGCCGAAGGAACGGGCAACCTCGATTTTTCCGGGCAGGTCATAGAAGGGAATCGTCTCCGGGCGCGCCAGCCGCTCCTGCACGAATTCCGGCTTCAGATTGGTCGGCACACGATCGTTCGCGACGGGCTGGATGGTGCCGTTCCTGAAGATCTTCACATCCTGCAATTCCCAATAGCCGTCGCGCAGGTAAGCACGCGCCGCATCCTTGCGCTCGACGATATTGCCTTGCTGGTCGAGGATGAAAAAAACCGCGTCGGACATCTCCAGACCCTGGCCGAGGATGGCGCGCGCGCCGATGATCGTGTCGCCGGAACTGGTTTTCTGGCGGATCCAGGGAGCGGCATCGGCCGAAACCGTGTTGGATTTGCCGGAGCGCAACTCGGTCTCGATCTGTTCGGACAAGGAGAAGGCGTGCGCGGCGAGCGGGTTGATGATCCCGACCGATACGGCGCCGAACAGCAGTGCGCCGATGCAGCATGGCAAAAGGAACTGCCAGGCGGAAACGCCCGCGGAGCGCGCGATGACGAGTTCGTAACGTCGGTTGAGCGACACCAGCGTCGCCATCGCCGAGAACAAGCCGACAAACGGCACCGTCTGCAGCATGATCATCGGCATGCGAAGGCCTGAAATGGCCATCGCCGTGCCATAGGTGAACCCCGGCAGGCCGGTGGTGCGGCCGGACAGTTCGGTGAAATCGATAAGGAATACCAGCGCCAGAAGGCCGAGGAAGAACCAGATCGTGATCGCCACGTAGCGGAAGAAGAAGTAACGGCCCAGCGTCCAGCCCATCAGCCGGCTCCTTGGCCTGAGGTGTCGCGCCTGGATAGACGCAACTTGAGGGCATTCCAGCCCTCACCGATGCGGCTGGCCAGGTTTGTCATCCAGTCCGCCCAGGCAACCGGCAGTTCCATGGTCCGGTTCGACACGATGAACCAGATCGCCACCGCGGAAGCCACGATCGGCACGCCATAGACCACATAGGAATATTGCGGGACTTCGTCGGCCTTGCTCGCGGCGAAGAAACCCAGCCAGCGCACGAACAGCGATATCGCGATGGCCGTGATCAGCGGATTGACGCGCGCCTCGCGATGCGAACGTGCGTCTCCCGCGACCGCGAGCGCGATCAGGGCGAAAACCATGGAATATGTCCATTCCGAAAACCGCTGGTCGACCTCGGCCCGGTACTCCTGCGGATTTTGCTGATAGTTCTTGTCGTTAGGGCTTGGATTGAGCAGGTACTGGGTCGTCTGGTCCTTTGGCAGGAGCGTCACCTGGTTGGCCGCCGACATGAAGGCCGACATGTCGAAGGCATAGGACGTGAACCGGATGACACTGAGGTCGCCCGTCAGCGTTTTGCGATGGATGACGCCGTCATTCATCATCAGCACCTTTTCGCCGCCGCGTTCGATGATGCTGCCGGTCTTCGCATAATAGACGAGATTGACGCCTTCCTCGCGCGAATCGGCGACGAAGATGCCACCCAGCCGGTTGTTGGGAAGCCGCTCGCCAATCTGCAGGAACAGTCCGTCCTCGATTTTCCGGAACGTGCCTTCCTGGATGATCAGCGACAAAAGGTCGGCGCGCGACTCCGCCACCAGGGCGCGGTTCTTCTGTCGTGCATAGGGGTCGATGCCGTTGTCCACGGCGAATGAAAAGACGCTGGCGGCCAGCGCCAGCAGCATGATCGGCCGCACGATGGTCCAGCGCGAGGCGCCCGATGCGTTGACCACCGCGAGTTCCGAATCCGAATTCATCACACTGAGTGTCTGGGCGACAGCCACCACGAGCGCGAAAGGCACGACGATCGGGACGATGGAGGGGAGAATAAGGGACGCGACCTCGAAGAAGGTCAAGGCTGACTGACCGCTGTCGGTGACCAGGTTGATCTTGGCCAGTACCTGCGTCGTCCACACGATGGCCAGCGTCCAGACCAGTGCTGCCAGGAAGACCACGCAAGCGCGGCGCATGATGTAGCGTTCAACGACCTTCATGAAGGCTTTACTCGATTTTCTCGAACGGCATCATGCCACCACGCCAAAGGTAGCTGTCCGGCGACGCCCGCACAACTGGCTCCGTTGGGCTGTGTCGGGCAGGCGAGCCGGTTCCCGTCCCACGTCGCGTGCCGCAGTAGGCCGGAGTGTCGGCGGCAATGGATAAGAAAGGACGAACATCGATGGTTAACAACAGGTTGCGGCATTAAGCGGGCCGTGCCGCGACGAATCGCCATCGATTCCATGTCTCATATGGGTAGCCATTTTGGCAAAGTCTTGCCAAATGCCGGAAAACGACCAAATGTCGCGCATCGCTTCAAACCGCTTCGCGCATCATCGCGCAACCCCCGAAAGCAGGACATGATGAACCCGAGACCATCGATCGCCTTTGCAAAATTCGTCGCGCCCCAGTCGGCGGCGAACAGAAAGGGCACGGTCTTCGTGCTGTCGGCGGATGATGGCTTGAGCGATGCGGCCAGGGCTTACGATCCGGGCAAGACGCTCGACCGGGCTTTCCCGGTCGCCGAGTTTACCGGCAAGTTCGCCGGCACTGTCGAAATCCTGGCGCCGGAAGCAACATCGCTCGACAGGTTGGTCGCGATCGGCGCCGGCAGGGTGTCGGGGCTCGATGAATATGCCTGGCTGAAGCTCGGCGGCACCATTGCGGCATCGCTGCGCAAGGCAACCGACGTGGCCGTGGTCCTCGACCTGGCCGGTGCCTCGCCCGATGGCAAGGACGCCGCGAACCTCGCAGCGGGCATTCTTTTGCGCGGCTATTCCTTCGACAAGTACAAGACCAGGAAGGATAAGGACGACGGCCAGGGGAGCGGCCAGGGGGGCGGCAAGGCCGATCCGAAAAAGCCGGTCAAGGTGACCATCCATACCGCCGACCCGGCAGGCGCCAAGAAAGCTTTCACCGATGCCGAGGCGGTGATCGACGGTGTGCTTCTGGCGCGCGATCTCGTCAACGAACCGGCAAACGTGCTGGGACCTGTCGAGTTCGCCGCCCGCGCCAAGGACCTCGAGGTGCTCGGCGTCAAGGTCGAGATCCTGACCGAGAAGGAGATGAAGAAGCTTGGCATGGGTTCGCTGCTGGGTGTCGCGCAAGGCTCGCCCCGAGGCGCCCGCATGGCGGTCATGCAATGGAACGGCGGCAAGCCCAAGGACAGCCCGGTCGCCTTCGTCGGCAAGGGCGTCACGTTCGACACCGGCGGCAATTCGATCAAGCCGGCCTCCGGCATGGAGGACATGAAAGGCGACATGGGCGGCGCTGCCGCCGTGACCGGGTTGATGCATGCGCTCGCCGCGCGTAAGGCCAAGGCCAATGTTGTCGGCATCATCGGTCTTGTCGAAAACGCCGTCGATGGTCATGCCCAGCGCCCGGGCGACATCGTCACCTCGATGTCGGGACAGACTATCGAGGTGCTCAACACCGATGCGGAGGGGCGCCTCGTTCTGGCCGACGCGCTGTGGTACTGCAACGACCGCTTCCAGCCGAAATTCATGGTCAACCTGGCGACGCTGACCGGCGCCATCATGGTTGCGCTCGGCCTGCATTATGCCGGCCTGTTCTCCAACAACGACGAACTGGCGCAAAGGCTGACCGCGGCCGGACAGTCAACGCAGGAACGGCTGTGGCGCATGCCGCTCGGCGCCGAATACGACAAGCTGATCGATTCCAAGAACGCCGACATGAAGAACATCGGTGGCCGCTACGGCGGCGCGATCATCGCCGCGCAGTTCCTGCAGCGCTTCGTCAAGGACACGCCCTGGGCGCATCTCGACATTGCCGGTACCGCGATGGGCTCGCCATTGAACGAGATCAACCAGTCATGGGGTTCGGGTTTCGGCGTTCGGCTGCTGGACCGGCTGGTGCGTGATCACTACGAGAGCTGACGTTCATCCATGGCCGATGTGCTGTTCTACCATCTGACCGAATCGACGTTGGAGGATGCGCTGCCGGGCCTGCTCGAGCGCAGCGTCGATCGCGGCTGGCGCGCCGTGGTGCAGACCGGCACCGAGGAGCGGCGCGACGCGCTCGACCAGCATCTGTGGACTTTCCGCGACGATTCCTTCCTGGCGCACGCGACCGATCGCGAAGCTTATCCCGGTGAACAGCCAATCCTCTTGACCATCGGCGACGGCAATCCCAACCAAGCCAAGATCAGATTCCTGGTAGACGGCGCGGCGCCGCCCGACCTCGGTGGCTACGAGCGTGCGGTGTTCCTGTTTGACGGCCACGACGCGGCCCAGGTGGAGATGGCCCGGGCGCATTGGAAGACGATGAAGGACGCGGGCCACGCAGTCACCTACTGGCAGCAGACCGCGGACCGCCGCTGGGAGCGCAAGGCGTGAGAGCAGCGCCTAAAGCCGAAACGCGGACCAGAGACGACCCGCGCACCGAGTCATCTCTGTAGTGCCATTGAGGCTCACTGCCCGCCCATTTCCTTCTTGCCGGCGGGCTTACTGCCCGCCCATTTCCTTCTTGCCGGCGGGCTTACTGCCCGCCCATTTCCTTCTTGAATGTATCGAAATCGACCTGCATGCCGTTGAAGATGGTGCTCCAGTGGCGTGTCAGCGCCGCCATCGCCACGGCTTCCTGGATCTCCTCGTCGGTTGCGCCGGCGCGCTTGGCGTCCTGCGTGTCCGACCAGATGCAGTAGGTGCAAGGAATCTGTGCCGCCACGGCCAGGGAGATCAGCGACTTGACCTTGGGCGGCAGCGCCGTCTTGTCGCTGAGTTCGATGGCCTTGACCTCGGCCCAGGCACCAGGCAGACCGGTTTTGGGAAACTGCTTCACAAAGCTCGGCACACCGCCCATGGTCGACTGTATGTCCTTGAGGGTTGCATCATAGTCGTCGGCGTGGGCCGGCGCGGTGCCGAGCGACAGCACGCAGGCTGCGGCGGCGAACAGGAACACATGCTGGGACGAAGATCGCACGGATTTGACGACGCGATGGTACGACATGGTTTTATCCTCTGGTCTTTGTTAGCCTTACGATGTAAGGTAACGGTGAAAATGAACCTTACACTGTAAGTTGTCAAGCGGCGCGATGGATCAATCAATCAAGAAAAAGAGAGCGCGCGGACGTCTGTCGCGCGAGATGATCGAGAACGCGGCCTTCGAGGTGATCGAGAGGGAAGGGCTTGCCGGCTTTTCGATGCGCAAGCTGGCGGCCGCACTTGGTTGCGAGGCAATGAGCATTTATCATCACTTCCCCTCGCAGGCGCATCTCTTTGAGGCGCTGGTCGACAGGCTGATTGGTCCGTTGAAGATGCCGGATCCGGATCTGCCATGGCGCCAGAGGATGCGAATGGTGGTATTGGATTATCGGCGTATCGGTCGCGAGCATCCGGCCTTCGCGAGCTATTTTCTCAGCTACCGGATGAATTCGCCCATTTGCCTTGCGTATATCGACAACATCGTAGGCTTGTTCAATGACGGCGGCTTCGATCAGGAAATGGCCGCAAGGCTGTTCCGTGCGGTGGGGTACTATCTGTCGGGGGCGGTGCTCGACGAGACCGCCGGTTACTCAAAGGGCCCGTCGGCGGTCACAACGGTCGGCCGTGAGCAGCTTGAGCGCGATTTCCCCAACATCGCCACCGCGGGACGCTACTTTGGCACCGCTGAATTCGACAAGACCTTCGATCTTGGCCTGGAGATGCTTCTGGACGAGATGGAGCGGATCCGCACTGCTACCCTGGACAGGTCCGCGCAAGGCGGCAGCCATAGCGAGCAGAAGTAGAAATAGCCAAGGTTTTCGATGCGCTTTCTGTTTGTCCTGATCCTGCTCTCCGGCACCGGCATCGGTTTCATCTACCCCTGGGCGGTGAGCAATTTTTCCGGTCGCGAAATCGGCACCTGGCGAGTCTATGAGCAGGGCCGGTTCAGGCCGTTGACAGTATCGCTCAAAGATCGCGATGCGCCGGTGCGGGTGCTGGTCGACCTGACCGCCAGGGCCGAGCGCATCGTTTCGCAGCAGCGCACGGTATTGACGCTGACCGCGGCCACCAATGGCCGCACTGTGCTTGCCTCGACGCTGCAGTTCAATCATGTGGACAATCCGCGGCAGGCCAGCCCGCAATTGCCCGACAAGATCTTTCGCGACGAGGCCGGCCTGATTGCCACCGTCAGCCCTGGCGCTTACCTCTTCACAGTTGGCCCTGGCGATGCCGAGGACATACCGATGCGAGCGGTCGACCTTGTCTTGCGTTCCGGCGTCGGCGAGATCGACGCCCGCGCGCGGCCGATAGGCTTTTCGCTGATGGCGGTCGGCTTGATCGGCTTCCTGCTATCCCTGCGTTCTGGAGGCGGGCGACCGGAAAATCCGAACTCGCAACCGCCGCCGCCACGCTGGGGCAGGGGTCCCACATGAACTACCGCCACGCCTACCACGCCGGCAATTTTTCCGATGTCGTCAAGCATGTCGTGCTGACGCGCCTGCTCGACTATCTGAAGCAGAAGGACAAGGCGTTTCGTGTCGTGGACACCCATGCCGGCATTGGCCGCTACGACCTGTCGTCACTCGAAGCGCAAAAGACCGGTGAGTGGCAGGGCGGCATCGGCAGGCTGATCGATGCCTCGTTCGACGCGAAGGCGGCGGCGCTGCTGGCGCCTTATCTGGCGGCGGTGCGCTCGCTCAATCCCGAGGGCGGCGTGAAGAAATATCCGGGCTCGCCGCTGCTCGCGCGCAATCTCCTGCGCAAGCAGGACCGGTTGTCGGCGATCGAACTGCATCCGAAAGACGCCGCGAAGCTGAAGACGGAATTCGCCGGCGATTTCCAGACAAAGGTGATGGAACTTGACGGCTGGCTTGCGCTCGGGGCGCACCTGCCGCCGAAGGAAAAGCGCGGCTTGGTGCTCATCGATCCACCCTTCGAGGAAGAGGGCGAGTTCGGCCGCCTCGTCGATGGGCTGGTGAAGGCGCACAGGCGCTGGCCCAACGGCATCTACGCCCTATGGTATCCGATCAAGAACCGCAAGGCGATCATCGCCTTCAGGAAAGCGCTGAAGCAATCCGGCATCCCGAAAATCCTCGACATAGAATTCGAGATCAGGCCGGCCTCTTCGGAACCCAGCCTCGATGGCACCGGCATGGTGGTGGTCAATCCGCCCTTCATGCTGGAAGGCGAACTGCGAACCATATTGCCGGCACTGCACAAATTGCTCGCCATGGAAAAGCCGGCGCATTGGTCGATGGAATGGCTGGCCGGCGAGCAGGCCCCGCCGCCGGTATAGCTGGATTTGATCGCCGCGCCCCGTGCGACCGCATGATCCGCCCGCAGGGAACTTCGCCGTTACCCGCGGGTTGCTGCTTACAGCAACTGCCCGCGCCGGTTTCTGGAAACCATTGTTTCGGCAACCGCTTGACCGCCGTCGAGCGAATCCGCACAGTGCGCGCAATCGACCTTGAGAGGCTGCCATGACTCGCTTCGCCAAATCCGCACTTGCTGCCCTGATTTCGCTCTGCACACCCCTTGCCGCGCCTCTCGGTATCACCCAGGCGGTCCATGCGGCTGACCTTGCCGTCTATTCCGAGGACGATGGCAGCGTCTGTGGGGAGACATGGGTGCTGAGCAAGATCACGCATCGGTTCTCCTACCAGGTGCATCACGTGCCGCATCTGCCCGAGGTCGCCATCACCGATTTTCGCGACATTCGCCAACACCGCTATGAGCAGGCGAGCGAGGAATGGCCGATTGGCCGTCACTATTGCCGGGCAACCGTCAGCCTGTCGGATGGCCGGGACCGGTCGATCTTCTATCTGATCGAGGAAGGCCAGGGCTTTGCCTCGATCGGCGACAATGTCGAGTTCTGCGTCTCGGGCTTCGATCGCTGGATGGTCTATAACGGCCGCTGTCGCGTCCTGCGCTGAACGCGTCTCTTCCTTTCCGGTCTTTTCCCGCCTGCGGCCTGAAGGGGTCGCGGGCGCTTTGATGTCCTGCGTTGACAGGTGAGGCGTTCCGGTGCGCTGTGATGAGACAGACCTGTCTCATCACTTGGTTAGCGCATGACACCGTCACCTGCTTTCGACAAACGCCAGCATGTCGTCGAAACGGCCTATGCGCTGTTCAAGCGCGCCGGTTTCCATGCCACCGGCATCGACCGCATCATCGCCGAGGCGGACGTGGCCAAGATGACTATGTATCGCCATTTCCCCAGCAAGGACGAGCTGATCGTCGAGGTGCTCGACTATCGCGCCAGGCGTTTTGACGATCAGCTCGACCGGCTCGCCGGGGAGAGCACCACGCCGGAGCAGAAAATCGCAAAGATCTTCGACTGGCATGGCCGCTGGTTCCGCAGACCGGATTTTCATGGTTGCCTGTTTGCCCATGCCTTGGCCGAGTTCGGCGATCCCCAGCATCCGGTGTTCAAGGCTGTCGCCAGGCAGAAGAATAGCCTCAGGCAGCGCCTGCAGTCGATCCTCGAGCAGGTGATGCCGCGCAGGCGGGCCGAGAGTGCGGCGACGACCCTGTTGATGCTGATCGAAGGTGCGACCCTGATGGCGCAGATGGGGCAGGGAGACACCGCCATCCGCGACGCCCGCAAGGCTGCCTTGGACATCATCGCCGCCTCGCGCAGGCCGCAATGAGCCCACTGGTCATCGGGCTCGCGCTGTTCGCGGCGATTCTGCACGCAAGCTGGAACGCCTTTCTGCGAACGGGTGCCGACAGGTTGTGGACCGTCACCGTCATGAGCTTCTCCAGCACGGCGCTTGCCATTCCCCTTGCAATCTTCAATGGTTTTCCGGCGACGCCCGCCTGGCCCTATGTCGGGCTCTCGGCCTGCCTGCAGGTCGGCTACAGCGTATTTCTGGTGGCCGCCTACAGGTATGGCGAACTGGGACAGGTCTACCCGATTGTTCGCGGCAGCGTGCCGCTGCTCGTCACGCTCGGCGGGTTCCTGCTGGCCGGCCAGCAGCTCACCGCTCTGGAGACCGTGGGCGTTGCCCTGGTCGGCGGCGGCATCATGGCTCTTTCGCTTGGGCGAGGAAGAGCCACCACGACATCGATCCTCTATGCGGTGGCAACGGGGGCAATCATCGCCGCCTATGCGATGGTGGACGCGATCGGCGTTTGTGCGGCGGGCAATGTCGGCGCCTACACCGCCTGGGTCCTGCTGGCCTATGGCGCACTGCTGCCGGCGACCTTCGTCGCCTGTCGCGGCAGGCTCGCTGTCGATGCGCGGGCACCGGAAACCTGGAAGGCGCTGGGCGGCGGCCTGTTCGCGCTTCTGGCCTATGGCGTGGTGGTGGCGGCCTTCGCGCTCGGGCCTGCCGGTCCGATCACCGCGATACGTGAGACCAGCGTCGTCTTCGCGGCCTTCATCGGCCGGTTGTTTCTCGGCGAGACGCTGACGCCCCGGCGAGTCGGCGCCTGCGCCGTCGTCGCGCTCGGCGCCATTTGTCTCGGCTGTCAGCCGTGATGAAGACCCACACGCCTGCCGGCACGCGGCGATTCCGCCACCATAGACAATTGTCGGACGAGCGGCTCGCCGTATCATGAGACGGTGAACCGCTCAAAGACGTTCGCTCGGCGCAGAGCTATTTTCTGCGCTGCGTTGCCTCTGCCTGATCGATGATCTTGCGAAGAAAGGCAATGTGACCGCGAAAGGCCCGCCGTCCGGCCGTCGTGGCTCTGATCCGTGTCTGCGGCCGCCGTCCGACAAAGAGCTTTTCAATGTCGGCATAGCCAGCTCTGGCCAGCGTATCGAGATGTGCCCCGAGATTGCCGTCGGTGGTCTCGATCATGGCCTTCAACCGGGTGAACTCAAGCGCCTCGCGCCTTTCCAGCGTGTTCAGGACGGCCATGATCCTGAGCCGCGTACTCTGGTGGATAATGTCGTCGGCGCTCATCAATAAGCTCCAATGCGGCAAAGCCTCGGGCTGTCGCCGCGTGACCCGGCAATCTCTGCCAGCGGTGTGTCACTTGCCTTTGCATGGCCGAAACCAAAGGCGCGATAACATCCCCTGACAGAATACTCTGTCATACAGAGTATTCTGTCAATCAGAAAACAGATGCGGGGAACATGCTTGACAAGGTGATCTTCAGATCGGGTGTCGCATCGCGCTCGTGATCCGCATGGACCGCTCGCTTGCAAAAGATAATCGCCTCGATGAGACGGCAAGTGATGATATTCACGACCGAAGATCATGCGTGAAGTTGCTCGCTGATCTTTGGAGCTTCATGGCGAACTCGCATCGGGAATGCCGGTGTCAAATTGCTGGCGACGCCGGAAGATCAACGGCGGATTTTTCCGGTGATGAGTGTGATTGTGTGTCGATCGCAACCAAAATTTAAGTTGAGAAAATCATACCATTGCTTCGCTGGCTAGCGAGACGCGAGTCAGATATGCATTGCGCGCCGGGGTCATTCACGGCCATCGGCATAACGTGAAGGGGCATGACATGGCTAAGCAGTCATCTAAAGCGCCGGCATCCAAGGCACCGGCAAAGAAAGCACCCGCAAAAGCAGTCGCGGCGAAGGCCGCAACGGCAGTGAAGAAAGCAGCGCCTGCCGCCAAGCCGAAGGCCGCCGCGGCCAAGGCACCGGCGAAGAAACCTGCGGCAGCGGCAAAAGCCGTCGCGAAGCCGGCAATGAAGAAGGCGGCGCCCGCGAAAGCCGCGGCGAAGCCGGCAGCGAAAGCGGCACCGGCCAAGAAGCCTGCGGCCAAGCCCGCAGCCAAACCCGCAGCGAAGAAGGCGGCTCCCGCCAAGGCCGCGGCAAAGCCGGCAGCGAAAGCGGCACCAGCCAAGAAGCCGGTGGCCAAGCCGGGTGCGAAAGCAGCCGCCGCCGCGACCAAGCCGGCGGTGAAGAAAGCCGCGGCGCCGAAGGCAAAGGCGGCGCCCGCGAAGGCGAAGGCTCCGGGCAAGAAGTAGACGGATCGTTGGGGCGTCGCGTGTCCTTCGGGATGCGGCAAGGGCGCTCTGACGCTCTGGATCGGAGCATATTCGGCAACGGGTTCAGCCCTCGGGACTGAGCATCGGGAAGGGGCCGAGGGGCAAGCAAAGCGAGGCGCCGGTTGGCTGCCTCGCTCGCCCGACTCTCTTTCGCCCCTTGCGGTGGTTGGCGAAGGTTCTCGGCACGACGCTTTGGCGCCTGTGAAGTATGGGCTCCTGTGACGTGTGAACGCGGGGTTTAAACCCGGCGGCTTGCTGTCGTGGCCCGCTGATACTTCCTAGTGTGCCGGTTCAGTTTGTCGTGATGCCAAGACGGAAACCGCGGCAGGTTTCTGGTCGCTGGTTTTTTGCACTCTGGCGATTGATCGCAAGAGTTTGTCCAGTCAACACTGGACGGTCGCAAACAGGAAACCGATCATGCCGAAGCTGCTCTACGCGTCCGCCTCTCCCTACAGCTCCAAGGTAAGGATGGCCGCGGCCTATGCCGGGATCGCTCTCGAGGAGGTGCCGGTCAGAACCGAGGACAGGCCGGCCGAACTGATCGGCGCCAATCCGCTCGGCAAGATCCCGGTGCTGGTGCTCGACGATGGCCGTTCGATTCACGACAGCCGCGCCATCACGCAGCACCTCAACCGGATTTCGAAGAACGCATTGTTTCCACGCAATCCCGACAAGCGTCTGGAAGCGGAAGTACTGGAGGCGCTGGCCGACGGTGTCTGCGATTGCGCGCTGTCGATGGTCTATGAGCGCCGCACCCGCCCCGAAGAGATGGTCTATCAGCCCTGGCTCGACCGCCAGTGGGCGAAGATCACGGCAGCACTCGACCTGCTCAATGCCAATCCGCCAAAACTGCCGAAGAAGATCACGGCCGGTCAGTTGGCGTTGCGTGCCTGCCTCGGCTACCTCTCGCTGCGCTTTGGCGGTCAGTGGGAGAAAGGGCGCAGCCGGTTGATCCGCTGGGCGGCGCGCTTCGATGAAAAATTCCCGGAGCTGAAGTCCGTGGTTCCGGCCTAATGCATGTCGCTCGGAAGTGTCCTCGGTTCCGGGACAACGACATGCATAAAATCAAAAGCTTACAGAGGTCGGGCGAATCCTATTCGCCGCGACATGCTGTAAGCGACCGGACATAAAAAAGCCGGGCGCGAGGCCCGGCTTTTCGTGTCGTGGCTTGAACGACTTAGAACTTCATGCCGAGGCCGAAGGTGACGCGGTTGTCCGTCGCCTTGACCTTGCCAATACCATCGAAGCTCTTGCTGCCGAAGTCGGTGTAGCGATATTCGACGCGGCCGAACACGTTGTCGGTCAGCTTGATGTCGGTGCCGACGCCGGCGGTCCAGCCGAGCATGGTGGCGGTGTCGCTGGCGCCGAGAACGGTGTCTTCCACCTTCAGGCTTCTGCCGGCGAGGCCGCCCGTGCCATAAAGCAGGATTTCCGGGGTCACGGCGTAGCCGAGACGGGCACGCAGCGAGCCTTCGAAGCCGCCCTTGGAGTTGATGCCGTTGTCGTCACCCTTCACGCCGTTGTAGCCGAGTTCGGCTTCACCGCCGTAAACGAAGTTCTCCTGCTGCCACTGATAACCGCCGAAGACACTGCCGACAAAACCTTTGGTATCGGTCGAAACGCCGAAATCCTTTTCCTTGGTCTTGCCGCTGAAGCCGTAGCCCAGGTTGATACCGGCATAGGGGCCGGCCCACGAGGCGACCGGAAGTTCGGCAACCGGAGCGGGTGCCGGCGGCTCTTCCGAAACGACGTCCGCGGCATAAGCGGTACCGCCGAGGGCGAAGAGCCCGAGCGCAACAGCCAGCGGCCGTGCGAATTTAAAATTGGCTTGCATTGTTCTTTACTCCTTAAGCCACAGGACACAGGCTTGTTTCTCACGATCGCCATCGACCCGTCCGGGGGGTGAAACGGATCTGGCGTTCGTCGGTTCCAAATGTCGTGTCAAAATGCGGCTGAACCGAACCTGAACTTGGGTCATTCCCCGGCACGAATGAGGCAGAACCTTGACGTTGCATGTTCGCAACAGCGAAATGTCAGCAGCAAGTTCACGCTGCGCTGCACACCGCTTGGTGCAAGGAGTCCAGCGACCTATATTGCGATCCAATGGTTCCGAGTCCAGGAGGGCTCGGCATACCGAACCGGGCACTTCGCCACAATGTTGCCCCAGGTGCGAACGCTGTTTAACGCATGCCGGGCCACATTTCGTCGGCATCGCGTTTCGGGCCGAAATTGAGGATTGACAGCAGATGAGCAAAGCCACTGCCGTGGCGCTGGTGACCGGTGGGGCGAAACGGATCGGCAAGGCGATCGTCGAGGACCTCGCCAGCCATGGTTTTGCGGTCGCCATCCATTCCAATCGCTCGCACGATGAGGCGGATGCGTTGGCCGCGGGGATTAACCGGTCGGGCGGCCGCGCCGCCGTGGTTGCGGCTGATCTAACCGACATGGATGCCGTCAGCGACCTCGTCGGCCAAGCGGAAGCAGCGCTGGGCCCAATTTCGCTGCTGGTCAACAATGCTTCGCTCTTCGTCGATGATTCCGTGCAAGATTTCGACTGGCACGCCTGGGACCGCCATTTTGCCATTCACGTGAAAACCCCGGCGCTGTTGGCGCAGAACTTCGCCCGTTCCCTGCCGGAAGGGCAGGAGGGGCTGATCGTCAACGTCATCGACCAGCGCGTCTGGAGGCCGACACCGCGCTATTTTTCCTATGCGCTGTCGAAATCGGCATTGTGGACCCAGACGCAGATGCTGGCCCAGGCACTCGGACCCGGCATCCGCGTCAATGCGATAGGGCCGGGCCCGACGCTGAAGAACGTGCGCCAGGACGATTCGGATTTTGACGCGCAGGTCGCTGGCCTCATTCTGAGGCGCGGCCCGGAATTGCCGGAATTCGGCGCCACCATCCGCTATCTCTGGGAGACGCGCTCGGTCACCGGCCAGATGATCGCGCTCGATGGCGGCCAGCATCTTGCATGGCAGACGCCCGATGTGACAGGCATGGCGGAATGAGTCCTTTGGATCACAAGAACAAGGCGCGCGGCGGCGCTGATGATCTTCCTCCCGAAATCGACATCGAGGACGAGGCGCTGGAGGAGATCGTCGAACCGGTTGGCCCGGATGTCGCCTTCACGGCCATCGACTGGGCGCCGCATGCCGGCGACGCCGAAGGCATGATCGGCGCCGAGGTAATCCAGACGCTGGTGAAGCGGCTGCCCAATGCGCCCGGCGTTTATCGGATGATGAACGCCGCCGGCGACGTGCTCTATGTCGGCAAGGCGCGCAGCCTGAAGAAGCGTGTCACCAATTACGCGCAAGGCAGATTCCACACCAACCGGATCGGCCGCATGGTGCGCGAGACGTCGACGATGGAGTTCGTCGTCACCCGCACCGAGATCGAGGCGCTGCTGCTCGAAGCCAATCTTATCAAGCGTCTGCGGCCGCGGTTCAATGTGCTGATGCGGGACGACAAGTCGTTTCCGTATATCCTTTTGACCGGCGACCATGTCTCACCAGGCATTTACAAGCATCGCGGGGCACGCTCGCGCAAGGGGGACTATTTCGGCCCCTTTGCTTCGGCGGGCGCCGTCGGCCGCACCATCAATTCGCTGCAGCGCGCCTTCCTGCTCAGAAGCTGCACCAATTCCTTCTACGAGAACCGCACGCGGCCATGCCTGCTCTACCAGATCAAGCGCTGCGCCGGGCCGTGCACCGGCGAGATCTCGCATGAGGGTTATGCCGAGTTGGTCGCCGAAGCGAAGGACTTTTTGTCCGGCCGCAGCCAGAAGGTGAAGACCGAGATTTCGGCTGCCATGCAGCAGGCTTCGCAAGACCTCGATTTCGAGCGCGCCGCGATCTATCGCGACCGACTGGCGGCCCTGTCGCACGTGCAGAGCCATCAGGGCATCAACCCGGCTACCGTCGACGAGGCCGATGTCTTCGCTATCCACCAGGAGGGTGGCCAGGTCTGCATCCAGGTGTTCTTCTTCCGCACCGGCCAGAATTGGGGCAACCGTGCCTATTTCCCCAAGGCCGATCCGGCGCTGGAGGGATCGGAAGTGCTGGGCTCGTTCCTGGCGCAATTCTACGATGACAAGCCGACGCCGCGTGCCATTCTCCTGTCGCAGACCGTCGAGGATCAGGAACTGCTGGCCGACGCGCTCTCGACGCGCGTCGGCCGCAAGGTGGCGATCTCCGTGCCGCAGCGCGGCGAGAAAAAGGATCTGACCGACAACGCTTTGCAGAATGCGCGTGAGGCGCTTGGCCGCCGGCTGGCCGAAACCTCGACGCAAGCGCGGCTGCTTGCTGGTTTCGCCGAGACCTTCGGCCTGACCAAGCCGCCCGTGCGCATCGAGGTTTACGACAACTCGCACATTATGGGCACCAACGCCGTCGGTGCCATGGTCGTCGCGGGGCCGGAAGGCTTTGTGAAGAACCAGTACAGAAAATTCAACATCCGCTCGACCGAGATCACGCCGGGCGACGATTTCGGCATGATGCGCGAGGTGATGGAGCGGCGCTTTTCACGGCTGCTCAAGGAGCATGGCGACGTTGCTCCCGACGAGACTGCCTCGGCGGATTCAGGTGACGATATCGAAGACGATATCTCCGGAAGCTTCCCTGCCTGGCCCGATGTCATCCTGATCGACGGTGGCCAGGGCCAGATGACGGCGGTGCGCAAGATCCTGTCGGATCTCGGCATCGAAGACCGGGTCGTCGCCATCGGCATCGCCAAGGGACAGGACCGTGATGCAGGCCGCGAGCGCTTCTTCGTCAAGGGCAGGGACTCGTTTTCGCTCCCCGTGCGCGACCCCGTCCTCTATTTCGTCCAGCGGCTGCGCGACGAGGTCCACCGCTTCGCCATCGGGTCGCACCGGGCCCGCCGCAAGAAGGAAATGGTCAAGAGCCCGCTCGACGAAATCGCCGGCATCGGGCCCGGCCGCAAGCGCGCGCTTCTCTTGCATTTCGGCACCGCCAAGGCGGTCAGCCGTGCCGCAGTCGAGGATCTGAGAAAGGTCGACGGCATTTCCGAACAGGTGGCGAAACTGGTCTACAATCACTTCCACGAGAGCTGAAGAAAATCGTCACTTTCAGCTGGCCAGTCGAATCTGGCCTGTTGACCCCCTACATCCGCTTCTGATTTGAGTACGCAGGCAGAAAGAGTCTCTGAAGACATGGCCCAGCGCGCATTTAACCTGCCCAACATGCTGACCTACGCCCGCATCATCGCGGTACCGCTGGTCGTGCTGTGCTTTTTTCTCGAGGGCCATCTGAAATCGAGCGACTTCGCCCGCTGGTCGGCGCTGGTCATTTTTCTGCTGGCGTCCGTCACCGATTATTTCGACGGCTATTTTGCGCGCGCCTGGCAGCAGACCTCTAACATCGGCAAGATGCTCGATCCGATCGCCGACAAGCTGCTGGTCGCCACCTGCCTCTTGCTGCTGGCGGCCGACACCGACCGTCATGCCGGTATCGCCGGCTGGTCGCTGTGGGCGGCGATCATCATCCTGTGCCGCGAAATCCTGGTTTCGGGCCTGCGCGAATATCTGGCGGCGCTCAAGGTTTCGGTGCCGGTGACGCAACTTGCCAAGTGGAAGACCACCATCCAGATGGTCGCCATCGCCTTCCTGCTGGCGGGACCGGCCGGTGACAAGATCTTTCCGCTGACCACGCAGACCGGCCTCGTGCTGTTGTGGATCGCGGCCCTCGTGACGCTCTACACCGGCTACGACTATTTCCGCGCCGGTCTCAAGCACATCATGGACGAGTGAGATGACGACCCGTCTCATCTATTTCGCCTGGGTTCGCGAACGGATCGGCACATCGCAGGAAGATGTCGAATTGCCCGCCGGCATCGAGACGGTCGCCGACCTCTTGCGCTGGCTGCAATCGCGCGGCGAAGGGTACCAACACGCGCTGCAATATCCCGATGTCATCCGCGTCGCCATCAACCAGGAACATGTCGATCACCGCGAGAAGATATCGGGCGCACGCGAGATCGCACTGTTCCCGCCGATGACCGGGGGCTGACACTCATGCCGGCCGTCCTGGTGCCGACCGTGCGCATTCAGCGCCAGGATTTCGACGTCGCCGCCGAGATCGCCACGCTGACGCAGGGCCGTGCCGACATTGGCGCGGTGGTCACCTTCTCCGGCCTGTGCCGCGACGAGCAGGGCGCTCTCTCGGCACTCGAGCTCGAGCACTATCCGGGCATGGCTGAAGCCGAGATCGGCCGCATCGCAACCGAAGCCACCGAGCGCTGGCCGCTGCAAGGCCTCACCGTCATACATCGCCATGGCAAGATCGCGCCGGGGGCGAACATCGTGCTGGTGGTGGCCGCTTCGGCGCACCGCCAGGCGGCATTCGAGGCGGCGAACTTCCTCATGGACTATCTCAAGTCGCGTGCGCCCTTCTGGAAGAAGGAGCATCGCACCGACGGCTCCGAGGGCGGCTGGGTCGATGCCAAGGAAACTGACGCCGAGGCAGCTCGGCGCTGGAAGCAGCCGCCGTCCGAATAGTTTACCGTGCAGGCGTCACGGAACGACCGCAATCCTTCTGCCAACTGGTCACGTGACTGATTTGGGCAAGGGAGACGGTCATGCTGGACAGGATCGCCGAGTTCTTCGTCTTCGGCTTGGTGCCGCTGGTCGTCGGCATCCTGGCGGTGCCGGAGCTTTCCCTTGCCGCGGAAAAGGCGGTGAGGGGCGAGGTTATCTATCGCGAGCGCATCGCATTGCCACCCAGCGCCGTGCTTTCCGTCGAGCTTGCCAACGTCTCGTTGGCGGACGCGCCCGCCAAAATCATCGGGCAACAGAAGATCAGGCCCGCCGGTCAGGTGCCGATCAGCTTCGAGATCAAATTCGACCCCTCTGTCATCCGACCGCAGATGACCTATGCACTGCGGGCCCGGATCACCGTGGACGGAAGGCTGATGTTCATTTCCGATGTGCGCCATCAGCTCGATCCGCTGACCGACGCGCCACAGACCATCATGCTGAAGATGGTCGCACCCAGCAAGGAGCCAATGACTTCCGTCTTTGATCAGCTCTGGGTGGTCGACTATGTCGACGGCATTGGCGCCGTCACCGCGCCGCAGGCGACCTTCAGGATCAGCGAGGCCGGCAAGGCCGGTGGCAACGGTCCCTGCAACACCTATTTTGCCACGGCGAAGGTCGAGGGTCAGGCAATCGCGATCGGCGATATCAGTTCGACCTACAAAGCCTGCGCGCCCAATGTGATGGCCGAGGAAAAAGCCCTGTTCGATGCGTTGGCCAACGCGGCGTCATACACTGTCGATGCCGGCAAGCTCGCCATATCGGACAAGGACGGCCGCGAAATCCTGCGCTTCAGCGCCGCAAGCTGATTGCACTCCAGAAAAAAGGCCGGCTGAACGCCGGCCTTCCAGATCGGATTTGATGCCGTCGGCTCAGCCGACGATCTCGGTATCCGAGAACCAGTACTTGATCTCCTGTGCGGCCGTTTCCGGCGCGTCCGAGCCGTGCACCGAGTTCTCGCCGATCGACAGCGCATGCACCTTGCGGATGGTGCCTTCGGCGGCATTGGCCGGATTGGTGGCGCCCATCACATCGCGGTTCTTGGTAATGGCGCTCTCGCCTTCTAGGACCTGCACGATGGTCGGGCCCGAGGACATGGATTCCACCAGCTCGCCGAAAAACGGCCGCTCCTTGTGGACGGCGTAGAAGCCTTCCGCCTCGCGGCGGCTCATCCACACCCGGCGCGAGGCGATGACGCGCAGGCCGGCTTCCTCCAGCATCCTGGTGATGGCGCCGGTGAGATTGCGCCGCGTTGCGTCCGGCTTGATCATGGAAAAAGTGCGTTCGAGCGCCATGGGTCGTCCTTGTCTGAATTTGAATTGAGAGTGGCGGGCTCTATACAAGCCGCCCGGCCTATTGCCAAGGGGGTGAGGAGCGGGGTGAGGAGCGGTCCGCGTAGCGGGCGGAAAGCCAATTGCTTTTGCTTTCCGAGCGACGAACGCCCAGCGACAGCGAGCGCCGGACCGGTCTGCGCTTCCATGGCTGGTCGCCGCAGGCAGGCGGATCAGATGGCTGTAAAGCAACGGTTTGCTTGCTATAGTCGCTCGGTCGGCGCCGCGCTGAAGTCGGCCCGAAGGGAGACAACATGACCATGACAGACGATCGTCAGGAGCGCATTCGCAACCGTGCACATCAGATCTGGCAGGAAGAAGGGCGACCGGCCGGTCATCACGAACGCCATTGGCACCAGGCGGCGGCCGACGTCGATCGGGAGGACGCGGGGAAGCCGTCGGCGGACAAGAAGCCAGCCAAGAAGGCATCCGGCGCCGGCAAGACAAAAGCAGCCCCCAAGGAAGAAAAGGCCGCCGCGAAAGCCAGCAAGCCGAAGGCCAGCAAGCCAAAGAAGGCGGCCAAATAAGGCCAGCTGTTCCGCCGCTGATTTTCGCAACAGGTAGACGGCGCTGGAGCTGCCTTGCGGGCAGGCAGGCCTTTGCGTCCGTCACGCTGCGGCGGAAACCTTTCGTCCCAGCCCGCCATGCAGGTCGAGGCAGCGGGTGAACCACTGCGCTACCGCGTCGCTGCCTTCGAGCAACTTGTAAGGTGATGCGATACGCGCCCATTGCAGCGCGCCAAAGACGATATAGTCGGCAAACAGCGGCGAGGCGCCGCCGATGAACGGCTGGTAGCTCAACATGGAGCGCAGCGGCTCCAGCGCTGCCCGGAAGGTTGCCAGGCCGGCGTCGCGTGCGGCGACGACGTCCTCCAGCCGCTTGCCGAGGCGCTGCTCCCGGCTCTGTCGGAAATACGAGGCGTTCTCCTCGTCTTGCATGGCATGAAGGTCAACGACCGCCGCGGTGGTGACATAAGGGTGGATGGTCAATTGCGACCAGCGCTCGGTGAAGCGCGCCATCGCCTTGCCGCCTTCGCCGCCAAACAGCGTCGGGCGATCCGGATAGGCCTCATCGAGATAGAGCGCGATGGTGAAGGAATCGGCGACGACCTTGTCGCCATCGCGGATAACCGGAACGGTTTTCGAGACACCGCCTTCAATGGCCGGCACTTCGAGAAAACGCGTCGGCGCGGTCGAGGCATCAAGTCCCTTATGGGCCAGCGCCATCGTTGCCTTCCAGCAATGTGGGCTGAACGGACGGCCCTCGTCACGCCCGACGAGATCATAAAGCAGAATGGTCATTGGCGCCGGTTCCTTTGCGGTCTAGGTATCGCTCCCGACACCCGAAACAGGCGCGGCGGGAAAAAGATGAAACAGCACTTCATGATGTTTGCGGCATACAATCAATGGGCCAATGGCCGCATCTACGATGCCGCCGACGATCTCAACGATGAGGAATTCAATCGCGACGTCGGCGCCTTCTTCGGCTCGCTGATGGGCACGCTCAACCACCTGCTCGCCGCCGATCGCATCTGGATGAAACGCTTCACCGGCGAAGGCGCCGCGCCGACGACATTGGACGCCATATTGTACCGGGCCTTGCCTGTCCTGAGGACAGCGCGCGAGGCCGAGGACCGGCGGATTATCGACTGGCTCGGCGGCTTGAACGACAAGGCGCTGTCGGGTCGTTTCACCTATATGACCGTATCGGACATGCGCACCGTCTCGCAGCGCCTGGCGCCCGCGCTGGCTCATGTCTTCAACCACCAGACCCATCACCGCGGCCAGGCGCATATGATCCTGACGGTTCTGGGCCGCCCTTCCGTACCGCTCGATCTGGCGCATTTCCAGCGCACCGAGGAAGGAAGGGCCTTCGCCTGATCCACATGGTTTTGTTTTAAATTCGGGGCGAGCGGTTCGCGCGGGCTACCGTCGCATTTTTTGCCGTCTGCGGTCACCGAGCGGCAAGTGAGACCTATTCGAATTCAGACAGCCTCTGAAGCCAAGTCGATGACTTCACTGTCCAACTGGCGTTGCGTCATGGCCGCTTCCGCCATCACCCATTGTTTGAACAGCAGCACCTTGCGTGCGGCAGGGCTCTTGTGGGGCGAGACAAAGTACCAACCGGCCGTATTCGGATGATGAACGGCAAACGGAGCGATCAGCTTTTCGGCGCGGATATCGCTGACCATATAGGCACGGTTGGCAACGGCAAAACCCATTCCTGAGTTGGCCGCCTCGTAGGACATCATGCACGAATCGAAATAGATGCTTTTGGTCTCGCTGAGCACAAAACTGGCACCAGCAAAACCAAGCCAGGATTGCCAGTTCTGGGTGCAGGTGTCGGAATGCAGCAACGTGAAGTGCTTGAGGTCGTCCGGTGTGACCTTTGACAGCGGCTTCTGGCCGAGAACTTCATGGAACAGCTTGCGGCTGCACACCGGCGTCAGGTCTTCCCGAAACAACAGGTCCGATGGCAGTCCGTTGAAGTGGCCGTCGCCATAGCGGATTTCGAGATCGAATTCGGAAGTCGTGAACTCATGCGTCGCGTACGAGGTCGAAACTCGCATCACGATATCGGGATGTTGCTGCTGAAAAAGTGGCAGGCGCGGAAACAGCCAGCGTGCGGCAAATGTCGGCAGTACGGATATCTTCAGCACATGTTCCTGTGATTGCCCGGTCGCTTCCATGCTGGCGGCGACGATCCGCTCCAGCGCCTCGCGAACGCGCGAGACATAGGTCTCGCCCTCGGGTGTCAGCGACACTGCATTGCCGCCGCGCTGGAAAATCTTGAAGCGCAGCTGGTCCTCCAGGCTTTTGACGCGCTGGCTGACCGCCGAAGCGGTGATGAACTGTTCTTCGCCGGCACGCGTGAAATTGCCATGCCTCGCAGCACTCTCGACGATTTTCAGCGAATTGAGGTTGACCTGACTGAGCAGACGCACGGTTTCGACCTTAAGCTGGGCTTATGGTAGCACTAGCATTCCTAATTTTACAGGGGGAGCTAATTTAATCGACTGTTAACCAAGTGTTTGCCCCCACTTGGAGAAGTACAATGAACGCACATACGATACCCGAATTGCGCTATGCGATGAGCCGCGAGGCCATTATCGGTCACGAAACCGCCTGGAAAGTGTCGAGCTTCGGCGTTGCGCAGTATCTGCATGGCTATGATCCGGCACTGCTTGCCGCGATCGAGGAAGCCGCCCTGAAGCTCAAGGCCAGTCATGCCGTGCACAAGCACCTCGACCTGACCTTCATCACCGGCGCCGACCGTTTCATCCCCGAAATCAAGGAGTTGCTGAACGACAAGTTGCGCCTGGAGCGGCTCTCCGACATGATGGGCACGAAGCTGGAGCCCTATCCGCTGTCGATCGTCGGTTCGACCGTCACCTTCATGAACCCCAGGGATGGCGCCGTCGAATGGCATTGCGACGGCGTTCCGGTCACCGAGCTCATTCCGCTGTCGATCAGCGATCCGCTGGTCGGCGGCCAGCTCGAAATCTATTGCGACGATTCCGAGACCGGCCGCGCCATTCTCGAATCCGGCCGCGAGATTCCGCGCAACCGCATCATGCGCATCGATCACAAGATGAACTACGCCACGCTCGGGCAGTTCCTCGGCGTCCTGCATCGCACTGCGCCGATCCAGTTCGGCGAGCGCGTCACCCTGGTGCTCAACCAGCGCTCTGTGGCCAAGCCCTATGTCGACGATAACAGGATGTTCTATCTTGCCGCCGACAACGATCACGACCGCGAGTGGGTCAACGAACTGGCCGACGACGTGTGGACCAACCAACTGCCGGCCTATCGCCGGTTCGAAGCGGAACATCCGACGCCGGCCCCTGCCGAAGCGCCGGTTCCGGGCGGAGCCAGGGAATCATGGTAACGACCCATGACCCCGAAAAGTGGAAACCGGTTTTCGGACAGGATCATGGTCGACCACAGGGATAGCCCTTGCCGGTTCTTTCGGCATCGATCGGGCTCGGTATCCGTGCTGGTCTTCGCCACCGGCGCAGTGGCGTTGTGGTCGACAAATGCGCTGGTCGGCAAATCCCTGCTGGCCAGTCACCCGGTGTCGCAAGTGCAATTCCTGCAATTTGTAGGGGCCGCACTGGTGTTCGCGGTCATCCGGTTGATGAGCCGCGAGAAAGCCGCGGCAGTCACGGCGAGCACCGCGCTGGCGCCGCTCGCGGTTGGTTTTGTCGGTCTGGTCGGCACCATGATACTGCAATATATCTCCTTTGCCTTGATGCCGGTGATAGAAGCCAATCTCGTGGCCTACACCTGGCCCTTGATGGTTGCCGCGGCGGTGATCGCCGTCGACAATCCCCGGCGTCCGGCTTTGCTGGGCCTTGCCGCGGGCCTTGGGTTCGTCGGCGTCGCCTTGGTGATTTCGGGAGGACGTGACCGCACCTGGTTCCAGGGTGATCTCGCCGGCTATCTGGCCGCATTCGGATCTGCGCTGTGCATGGCTTTCTATTCGGTGATGGTGGGACGGCTCGCCAATTCGCCGGACCGCTTGTTGTTGCCCTCGTCGCTGGTTGGCGTCGCGTTGACACTCATATGGTCCGCTCGCGAAGGCGTCGCCTGGCCCACCGGGATGGATCTGGCCCTCGGGCTCTATCTCGGCGCCGGGCCGATGGGGCTGGGTTATTACTTCTGGTCGCACGCCTTGAAGCTCGGAGGCAGCGGCAAGGTCGCTGTCGTCGCCTATCTCACGCCGATTGCCTCGACGCTGCTGCTGACCTTGTCCGGTGAACGGCTGACGGCGACCGCCATTGCCGGAGCCGTCCTCGTGATCGGCAGTTGTGTCGCCGTCGGCCTGGAGCGTACGGAGGCGCAAGACTATGTTTGACGACAATGAGCGTCTCGCCAGGCAGGAAGCGCACTGGCTCATCAAGGAATTCGGCGCGGAGGCACCACTTTATGCCGCGATGAAGGCTGAAAAGGCGATTGAGCAGAAGGATTTCGGGCGTTGTGCCCGCTGGAAGCGTATTCTTGAGATATTGGCGGATGGTCGGACAACCAAGTCTGTCGCTTCGAAGTATTAGATTTTCTAATTTGCGCGACGTCGATTTCCCATAAAGGTAGTTGATGCCAAGTCTTGATTCGTTTTGGGACTTGGCGGTCCGTCGGGGGACGCGGTTAAAGAGATACATCGACAAAAGTCTTCACCGGGGTAGATGACTTTGTCACAAATAAGGTGAAAGAATTGTCAAATATCGAGGATAAGACCGTTATCGAGCTAACCGCCGATATTGTCTCGGCCTATGTAGGCAACAATCCGCTTCCGGCTTCTGGCCTGCCTGACCTGATTGCCAGCGTTAGCGCCTCGGTCCGAAAGCTGGCTGGCGCGGCCGTCGTGGAAAGCCCGAGCCTGGTTCCGGCTGTAAATCCGAAAAAGTCGGTGTTTCCCGACTACATCATCTGCCTGGAGGACGGCAAGAAGTTCAAGTCGCTCAAGCGACACCTCAGGACAGACCATGGTTTGAGCCCGGACGACTATCGGGCCAAATGGGGTTTGCCGCCGGATTATCCGATGGTCGCCCCGAATTACTCGGCGACCCGGTCGGCGCTGGCGAAATCGACGGGACTTGGCCGCAAGCCGGCCGCTGCGCCAGCAGTGGTGGCCAAGGCGACAAAGCGTGGCAAGGCCACTGCCTGAGGCCTTGCTGGCCGGTATGGCAGATCACTGATCGGCTGCTCTGGCGGCGCATTATGTGCGCCGTTTCCAGGCCTTGTGCGGCCAACTGGCCCGCAAGGTCTTGCGAAGCGTTGATGTCCAGTGCAAAAGCGCGACCATGCTTATCATCAATGACCTCTCGCTCCGCATGGCGGGGCGCTTGCTTCTCGACCACGCCTCGCTCACCTTGCCGGCCGGCACCAAGGCCGGTCTTGTCGGCCGCAACGGCACCGGCAAGACGACGCTGTTCAAGGCTATAACAGGCGATTTTCCCTCCGAGACCGGCTCGATCAGCCTGCCGAAGAATACGCGCATCGGCCAGGTGGCGCAGGAAGCACCTGGCACCGAGGACCCGCTGATAGAGATCGTGCTCAAGGCCGACCTTGAGCGCACGGCGTTGCTGGAAGAAGAAAAGATCGCCACCGATCCACACCGTATCGCCGACATCCATATGCGGCTTGCCGATATCGACGCCCATTCGGCCGAGTCGCGCGCGGCCACCATCCTCGCCGGCCTCGGCTTCGACGACGCCGCGCAGCGCCGTCCGGCCTCGTCCTTCTCCGGAGGCTGGCGTATGCGCGTGGCGTTGGCCGCCGTGCTGTTTTCCGAGCCGGATCTCCTGCTGCTCGACGAGCCGACCAACTATCTCGACCTCGAAGGCACGCTGTGGCTTGAGAACTACGTTTCAAAGTATCCGCACACCGTGCTTCTGATTTCGCACGACCGCGATCTGCTCAACCGTGCGGTCAATTCGATCGTTCACCTCGACCAGAAGAAGCTGACGTTCTGGCGCGGCGGCTACGACCAGTTCGAGCGCCAGTACACCGAGCAGAAGGAATTGCAGGAAAAGGGCCGGGTCAAGCAGGAAGCCGCCCGCAAGCACATGGAATCCTTCGTCGAGCGTTTTCGCGCAAAGGCCTCCAAGGCAAGACAGGCACAGTCGCGCATCAAGGCGCTGGAAAAGATGAAGCCGATCTCGGCCATCGTCAACGACACGGTGCGGCCGTTCTCTTTCCCCGAACCTGTGAAGACGGTGGCCTCGCCGATCGTTGCGCTGAACAACGTCAATGTCGGCTATACCGAAGGGCAGCCGATCCTGAAGAAGATGACGCTGCGCATCGACGCCGACGACCGCATCGCGCTGCTTGGCGCCAATGGCAATGGCAAGTCGACGTTCGCCAAGCTGCTGTCGGGCCGTCTGAAGCAGGAGACCGGCACCATGACGGTGGCGCCCGGGCTGAAGGTGGCGATCTTTGCCCAGCATCAGCTTGACGATCTGCGCCCTGAGGAAAACGCCTATGAGCATGTCCGCCGGATGATGCCGGAGGCGCCGGAATCGAAAGTGCGCGGCCGTGTCGCCCAATTCGGCCTCACGACCGAGAAGATGAACACGCCCGCCAAGGACCTGTCCGGTGGCGAGAAGGCGCGGCTGTTGATGGGGCTGTCCGCCTTCGAGGGGCCGAACCTGTTCATCCTCGACGAGCCGACCAACCATCTCGACATCGACAGCCGCGAATCGCTGATCCATGCGCTCAACGAATTTCCCGGCGCCGTCATCCTGATCTCGCACGACCGCCATCTGCTCGAGGCGACCGCCGACCGCCTCTGGCTGGTGAAGGACGGCGCGGTCAATCCGTATGACGGCGACCTGGAGGACTACAAGACGCTGGTCACCGGCATCTCCGGCGACCGTCGCGGCAAGCGGGAGGCCGACAAGGCGTCAAAAGCCGACCGCCGCCGCGATGCGGCCGCGCGCCGCGCCGCCTTCGAACCGTTGGCCAAGGAAATCCGCGCCACCGAGGCGCTGATGGACCGCATCCGCAAGCGCATCGACGGCATCGAGGACGAACTCGCCAACCCGGCGGTCTACGAAAAGGATCCGTCGACGGCGACAAGGCTCGCCAAGGAACGCTCGCAGCTTGCGCAGACGCTTGCCGGCCACGAAGAAAAATGGCTGACCATGTCCGCGGAGTATGAGGAAGGCACGGCGGAGTAGGGAGAGCGATTCTCCCTTCTCCCCTTGTTGTGGGAGAAGGTGTCGCCGAAGGCGACGGATGAGGGGTGTTCCAGGGAACGCCAGCGTCTCATTCCGCTGGAACACCCTCAACCGTCTCGGCGCTGCGCGCCGATCCACCTTCTCCCACAACAAGGGGAGAAGGGAAGGCACCATCTGGCCCTACACGTGGCCGTCATAAACCGCTAGTTTGCCCCCATGAACCAGCACGCGAACCTTCGCATCGGCCATTCGGCCTGTCCGCATGATTGTCCGTCGACCTGCGCGCTCGAGGTCGAATTGCTCGATGGCAACCGCATCGGGCGTGTCCATGGCGCTAAGGCCAACAGCTATACGGCGGGCGTCGTCTGCGCCAAGGTCGCGCGCTATGCCGACCGCATCCATCATCCCGACCGTCTGCTGAAGCCGCTGGTGCGCAAGGGTGCCAAGGGCGAGGGCGTCTGGCAGGAATCAAGCTGGGAGGCCGCACTCGACCTCGTCGCCGAAAAGTTCATCTCGGCCGAGGAGAAGTATGGCTCGGAGACGGTCTGGCCTTACTATTACGCAGGCACGATGGGGCTGGTGCAGCGCGACGGCATCGACCGGCTGCGGCATGCAAAAAAGTACTCGGGCTTCTTCGGCTCGATCTGCACCAATCTCGCATGGACCGGCTGGATGATGGGGGCAGGCGCCTTGCGCGGACCGGACCCGCGCGAGATGGCCAAATCCGATTGCGTCGTGATCTGGGGCACCAATGCGGTGGTGACGCAAGTCAATGTCATGACCCACGCCATCAAGGCGCGCAAGGAACGTGGCGCGAAAATCGTCGTCGTCGACGTCTATGAAAACGCGACCATGAAACAGGCCGATATGGGCCTGGTCCTGAAGCCCGGCACCGATGGCGCGCTGGCTTGTGCTGTCATGCATGTCCTGTTCATGGAAGGCTTGGCCGACCGCGCCTATCTCGAAAAATACACCGACGATCCGAAAGGACTGGAAGCGCACCTGAAGACGCGCTCGCCGGAATGGGCCTCTGCCATCACTGGCCTTGGCGTTGCCGAGATCGAGGCCTTCGCGCGATTGGTCGGCACGACCAGGAAAACATATTTCCGCCTCGGCTACGGCTTTGCGCGCCAGCGCAACGGCGCCGTCAACATGCATGCGGCGTCCTGCATCGCCGCCGTCACCGGCGCCTGGCAGTATGAGGGCGGCGGCGCCTTCCATTCCAATTCCGGCATCTTCAAACTCAACCAGGATGTGCTCGAAGGCACGAGGATGCGTGATCCCTCGATCCGCTATCTCGACCATTCGCGTATCGGCCCGGTGCTGACCGGCGCCAGCGACGCGCTTTATGGCGGACCGCCGGTGACGGCGATGCTGATCCAGAACACCAATCCGGTGAATGTCGCGCCCGAGCAGCGGCTGGTGAAACAGGGTTTCCTGCGCGACGATTTGTTCACCTGCGTGCACGAGCAGTTCATGACCGACACTGCCAAGCTGGCCGACGTCGTGCTGCCGGCGACGATGTTCGTCGAGCACGACGACATCTACAAGGGCGGCGGCAACCAGCACATCACGCTCGGCCCCAAGCTGATCGAGCCACCGGAAGGGCCGCGCACCAACCATTTCGTCATCGAGCAACTGGCCGAGCGCCTCGGTGTCGCCGACAGGCCGGGCTTCGGCCTCACCGAACAGCAGCATATCGACATCATTCTTGGCAAGCGCGGGCTGGGCAGTTTCGACTCCTTGAAGGACGAGAAGTGGATCGACCTGCAGCCGGATTTCGACACGGCGCATTTCATCCGGGGCTTTGGTCACGCAGACGGAAAATTCCGCTTCCGCGCCGACTGGACCGGGCAGGCGGCTCCCAACCGGCCGCCGAAGAGCATGGGGTTGTTCGGCCCGGTGGCGCTATTGCCCGAATTTCCCGATCATGTCGATCTGATCGAAGTGGCCGACGAAGCGCATCCGTTCCGGCTGTCGACCTCGCCGGCGCGCAACTTCCTCAACTCGACCTTTTCCGAGACACCGGTGTCGAAGGTCAAGGAGGGCCGCCCGGAGCTCCTGCTGCATCCTGACGATGCGGCGGCTCTCGATCTTGCCGACGGCGATCGTGTCGAGATCGGCAACATGCGCGGCGAGGTGGTGCTGCACGCCAAATTGTTCGACGGTATCAAGCGCGGTGTCGTGATCGCCGAAGGCATCTGGCCGAACAGCGCGCATGAGCGCGGCGAAGGCATCAACGTGCTGACGGGAGCCGATGCGCCCGCCCCTTACGGCGGCGCTGCCTTCCACGACAACAAGGTGTGGCTGCGCAAGGCGGAAGACCTGGGCGCCTAGCGCTGCTGATTTCCCGTTCCCGATTCCACCTCTGGCCCAAACACCAGCGGTCGCGAACGCCAACTCCCGTCCCTATAGAGGCAGTCGTCCGTCGCAAATGGGAGAGTGTCGATGACCGGCGCGATTTCGCTTCTGGGAATACCGCATGACGAGAATTCGTCCTATCTTCAGGGGGCTGCTAAGGCGCCACCGCTCATCAGGCGCGAACTCATCAGCGATCCTTACTCCTCATGGAGCGAGACCGGCTTCGACCTGACCGGCCGTTTCGTCGATCATGGCGACATCGACTTCGCCCAACCGGGCGATCCCTGGCAGCGGATCGAGAGCGAAGTCGACCGCGCGCTGGACGCAGGCCACCCCCTGATCAGCCTGGGCGGCGATCACGCCATCTCCTGGCCGGTGCTGCGTGCGGTGCGCCGTCGCCATCCAAGCCTGACGATCGTTCACATCGATGCCCACCCCGACATCTATCATGCCTACGGTGACAATCCGCGTTCGCACACATCGCCTTTCGCACGGATCATGGAGGAGCGGCTTGCCGACCGCCTGATCCAGATCGGCTTGCGCACCGTGAACGACCATCACCGCGATCAGTTCAAGCGCTTTGGCGTAGAGGTCGTGGAGGCTGCGCATTTCAGCGAAAGCCTGTCCCTTGATCTCAAGACGCCCGTCTATATCTCGATGGATATCGACGGGCTCGATCCTGCTTTTGCGCCCGGCGTCTCCCATCGTGAGCCTGGCGGGCTGTCGACACGGCAAGTCATCAACCTGATTCAAGGCGTCAACCAGCCGATCGTTGCTGCTGATATCGTTGAATACAATCCGAGCCAGGACCTCTCCAATGTGACGGCGCTTGTCGCCGCCAAACTGACGAAGGAGATCGCCGGCATGATGCTCAGGACATCATCAGCGGCGGATTGACAGCGCGGCCGAATTTCACACCGGCAGGGTCTCAGTCGCCTTCTTCCTGTTTTGCCGCTGGCGGATGTCGTCGGCGACCGCCTGGGCTTCGATACCGATTTCGCGCAGCAGCCCGGTGACCGCGTTGTGAAAGCCGACCAGATAGAGGCCGAGATCCGACGCGCGGGCATTGACGCCGCTAGGCCCCGGCTCGATGCCGGGTTCGAGGAACCTGGCATAGCCCGGCCGATAGCCGGTGGCGAAGAGGATGGCGTCGAATTCGCTGTTCCTGCCGTCCGCAAAACAGGCACCGCGTTCCGAGATTTCAGCGATGTCGGGCGCCACCTTGATCGCGCCCTCGCGGATCTTGCCGATGGTGCCGACATCGATCACCGGAATGCGCGATGCAAGCGCGATCTGCTGCAGCAGTCCCTGCTTCGGCCGTCTGAGCCCAAACTTCTCCAGCCTGCCCAGTACCAGATTGAGGATGACGGGGAACAGGGCGTCGTTGATGCGCTGCGGCCCGAGCCGCGTCGCCATGCCGACCATCTGGATCGGCACGCCGAACAGTTCACGCGGCACGATGTGAACGCCGCCACGCACCGAGATAGTCGGTCGGGCGCCGGCTTCCGCCAGATCGAGCGCAATCTCCGCACCGGTGTTGCCCATGCCGACGACCAGCACCGATTGGCCGGCAAAAGGCGTGGCGATAGTCGGCGCTGTGCAGCGTCTTGCCCTTGAAGGTGTCGATGCCGGCAAATTTGGGCAGCAAGGGCTCGGCATTGTAGCCGGACGCGATCACCACATGCGAAGCGCGTAAGGCGCCGGACGTCGATTCCACCCGCCAACCGCGGCCCTCCCGGGCGATCGCCCGCACCGTCTCTCCGAAGCGGGGCTCCAGGTCGAAACGCTTTGCATAGGCTTCGAGATACTCGACCACGAGATGGCGCGGCACATAGCGCGGATAGTCCCTTGGGAAGGGAACGAATGGCAGCGAGGAGTAACGCTTGGTCGTATGCAGATGCACGCGGTCATAGTGACGCCGCCAGGCTGGCGCGGCCTGCTGCTCCTTTTCGAGCATGACGAAATCCAGCCTGGCTTGCCGCAGGCACGCAGCAACCGCCAGGCCCGCCGGTCCGGCACCGATGATCGCGACTTTCGTGGTTTCGTCCATGCGCGCCTCCCCCTCCAATTGGCGATCCAGAATGTCAGAAGCGTGGCAAGCGTACCACCGGCTCATCCAGGCAGGGGCACCGTCAAACCGACCTTGATGCGGTCCATGGCGACGAAGGTGCGGAACTTCCGCACATTGTTGCTGCCGAAGAACAGTTTTCGCGTCAGCGCCTCGTAAGCGCCCATGTCGGCCACGGTGATAACGAGGATGAAGTCGGCCTCGCCGGTGACATAATAGCATTGCTGTACTTGCGGCTCCGCCGAGAATTGCCTCTTGGCCTCGTCGATCAATTCGGTGCGTTCGCTCTCGAGCTCCACCTCGACGAAGAGGGTGATCGGCTGGCCGACGGCCGCAGGCTCGACGATGGCGACATTGCCGGCAATGACGCCGGTCTGCTCCATGCGCTTGATGCGGCGCTGCACGGCCGGCGCCGACAGGTTCACCGCCTCGCCGATCAACCGCTGCGGCGTCGTGTTGTCCCGCTGCAGGATGGCAAGGATGGCGAGATCGAAGCTGTCGAGTGAGGCTGGCGAATGAGGCATTGCTGTCCCGACGAAACAAACTTGCATTTCGAGAGCCAAATTACGGCGCTTTTTGCGCATGGTTTGCAATATCTTCTCTTGGACGACACCAACAAGAGATCGCCAATGTTCCTGCTCAATCGCCATGCCTTGCATCGCCAGCCGCTGGACGAGGGCGATGCCGAAACCCTCGGCATCGCCGGGGCGGACACTGTCGAGCGTTTCCTTGCCTGCCGTGACAATCACCTGACGACGCCGCTGCACGCGCTGCCGGCGCTGGCTGGCGAACTCGGTCTCGCTGCCTTGCATGTCAAGGATGAGGGCTTTCGCCTCGGTCTCGGCAGCTTCAAGGCGTTGGGCGGCGCCTATGCGGTCTTCCGCCTGGTCCTGGAAGAGGCCAGCAAGCGGCTCGGCCGCTCCGTCGATGTCGGCGATCTCGATCGGCCCGACGTTCGCACGGTTGCAGCGACCATGACGGTTGCATGCGCGACCGACGGCAATCATGGCCGCTCCGTCGCGCAAGGCGCCGAGCTCGTCGGTGCCAAGGCGGTGATCTTCGTCCATGCCGGCGTCAGCGACGAGCGCGTCGCGGCCATCGCCCGCTATGGGGCCGAGATGATCCGCGTCGACGGCAATTACGACGATTCGATCAGGCAGGCGGCGCGCATCGCCGCGGAGAAAGGCTGGACGGTGGTTTCCGATACCTCATGGCCGGGCTACGAACGCATTCCGGGCCTCGTCATGCAGGGCTACACGGCGATCGTGCGCGAGGCGCTGCGCCAGCTCTCGGAACCGCCGACCCATGTCTTCGTGCAGGCCGGCGTCGGCGGCATCGCGGCCGCGATCGCCGGCCATCTCGCAATCGTGCTCGGCGAAACCAGACCGGTTTTCACGGTGGTGGAACCCTCCCGTGCCGCCTGCGTCTTCGGCGCCGCCAAGGCCGGGCATCCGGTCAAGATCGCGCATGGCGAGGCGACAGTCATGGCGATGCTCGAATGCTACGAGGCCTCGCCGGTCGCCTGGCGCGTGCTGGCGCGCGTCGCCGATGCGTTCATGACCGTCGACGAGGACGAAGCCATCGCCGTGATGCGGCGGCTGGCACGCCCGGCCGGCAATGATCCGGCCATCGTCGCCGGTGAAAGCGGCGGGGTCGGCCTTGCCGGGCTGATCCGGGCGATGGCCGATCATAAGGCCGAGCTTGGCCTCGACGCCACTTCGCGCGTGCTGGTCGTCAACACCGAAGGCGCGACAGATCCCCGCCGCTATGCCGAACTCGTCGGCATGAGTCCGGCGGATGTGCTTGCCGGCAAGGTGCTTTCTGGAGTGACGCCATGACCTTGATCGACGCAATGACCTCGATCGACGCACAAAGGCTGCTTGGCCGCATCCGCGAGCTCGGCGGTATCGGTCGTGATGGCGAGGGCAGATTGGTGCGGCTGGCCGCCTCCGACGCCGACAGGCTGGGTCGCGACCGCTTCGTCCGCTGGCTGCGCGAGGCCGGTCTCGAAATCGCCATCGATCGCATGGGAAATATCTTCGGAGTCTGGCGGGTGCCGGAAAATGCCGGCCATGCGCCGATCCTCATCGGCTCGCATATCGACACTGTCATCGATGCCGGCATCTATGACGGCTGCTACGGCGTGCTCGCCGGGCTGGAGGTGATCGAAACGCTGAAGGCGTCGGCTCTTGTCCCGTCGCGCCCGCTCGCGGTCGCCGCCTTCACCAATGAGGAAGGGGTTCGCTATTCCCCTGACATGATGGGTTCACTGGTCCATGCCGGCGGCGTCGGTATCGACGAGGCGCTGGCGGCCGTCGGCACCGATGGCAGCTTGCTGGGAGAGGAACTGGCCCGCATCGGCTATGCCGGCGACGAGGAGCCGGGCTTCCTCCAACCGCATGTCTATCTCGAATTGCATATCGAGCAGGGCCCGGTCCTGGAACGCGAAGGCGTACCGATCGGTGCTGTGGAAAACCTCCAAGGCATCTCCTGGCAGCGCATCACCATAGACGGCATCGCCAACCACGCCGGCACCACGCCGATGTCGATGCGCAATGACGCCGGGCATGCGGCTGCGCGTGTCGTCACGTTCCTGCACGACCGCGCCAAGGCTTCGAACACGCCGACCGTTGCGACGGTCGGCACGATGCGTTTCGAGCCAAACGCCATCAATGTCATCCCCTCGCGCGCCGTCTTCACCGTCGACCTGCGCGACCCTTTCGAGCATCGCCTGCAAGCCGAGGAAGCCGCGCTCGCCGCGTTTCTTGAGGACCTCGCGGCCGGCGATGGCGTCGCGATCTCGGTCGAGCGGCTGGCCCGCTTCGAGCCTGTGATCTTCGATATCAGCATTGTCGAATTGATCGAAGCCGCCGCGAAGAAGCGCGGGTATGCATCGAAGCGCATGACCTCAGGCGCCGGCCACGATGCGCAGATGATGGCGCGCCTTGCGCCCGCGGCGATGATTTTCGTGCCGAGCGCCGGCGGCATCAGCCACAATCCGCGCGAACATACCGCCGATGCCGAGCTTGTCGCCGGCGCCAACATCCTGCTTGATGTCGTCACCCGCCTTGCGGATCAGGAGATATCAGACAATGGCTGAAATCGATCGCGATGCGCTGAAGCTGGAGATGACCGGATGGCGGCGCGATCTGCACGCGCATCCCGAATTCGGCTTCGAGGAAAAGCGCACGGCGGCCTTCGTCGCGGCCAAGCTGCGCGAATTCGGCCTGGACGATGTCGCCGAGGGTGTCGGCGGCACCGGCGTCGTCGGCACTTTGAAGCGTGGCAGCGGCAACCGTGCCATCGCGCTGCGGGCCGACATGGATGCGCTGCGCATATCGGAGCAATCGACCGCGCCCCACCGCTCCGGCAATCCCGGTCTCATGCATGCCTGCGGCCATGACGGCCACACGGCGATGCTGCTGGGTGCGGCCAAGCTTCTGGCTGGGGAGGGTGGTTTCGACGGCACGGTGCGCTTCATCTTCCAGCCGGCGGAGGAATGGGGAAAAGGCGCGTTGGCGATGCTCGATGATGGCCTGATGCAGCGCTTTCCCTTCGACGAGATATTCGGCCTGCACAACATGCCGGGCCTGCCTGTCGGGCATTTCGAAACCCGCGCCGGCCCGGTCATGTCGGCCGAAGATATTTTCGAGATCGTCCTCAGGGGGTTGGGCGGCCACGCTGCTCGGCCGCATTCGGGTCAGGAAACGCTGGTTGCCGCCTGTGCGCTGGTCACCAACCTGCAGACCATCGTCTCGCGACGGCTGAGCCCGGCCGACATTTCCGTGGTTTCGGTGACCGAATTGATCACCGACGGCACCCGCAACGCGCTGCCGGGCCTTGCCCGCATCCTTGGCGACGCGCGCAGTTTCCGCCCCGAGGTCAGCGCCGCGATCGAACGCCAGATGCGCATTGTCGCCGAAGGTATCGCTGCCGCCTACAATGTCACCGCCGAGGTCAACTATACCAGGGAATTCGTGCCTTTGCGCAACGATGCCGAACTGGTCGATGCGGCCTTCGCCGCCGCCGGACACGTGTTCGAGCCCGGCAATATCGCGGTCGCCCGCGAGCCGATGACGGCATCGGAGGATTTCGCCCGCTTCCTCGATCATGTGCCGGGCTGCTTCGTCTTCCTCGGCAATGGCGAGGTCTCGGCACCGCTTCACAGTTCCAGCTACGACTTCAACGATGATGGGCTGTTGTTCGGTGTCAATTTCCATGTCGCCATCGCCAGGCAGCGGCTTGGGACTTGAACCCTCATGGGCTTTTCGCGGCATTTTACGGGGGGAAAACGCCCGGGAACGGTTGAAATCCCTGATCTCGCATGACGCAACGGCAAGACTCAGCTAGCCTCCCTGGCGCGGCGGACCTGATATCCGCCTGGCCGGCGCTATCAGATTACCTCCCAAGCGGCGCCGGCCTTCTTCCCTGCGCTAAATTAGCTTTCGTTAAATTTAGAATGCTCGCGCTTGGCGGAAGTCAGAGTTTTGCTGCCATGACCGCGGCGGGCTTTTAGTTTGCTGTGGTTCATAGATGCGCGGGCGGAACTGGATAAAGGCGCGCGTCAGGACGAAGCGCGGCGGGTGCGCGCGCTTATCGCTGAACTCGAACGAAACTTGACCGCTGCCTCGGCCCAGATACAACAGCTGCGCCAGGACGCAGGCCACGAACTGCGCAATTCCAAGTTCCGCCTCGATCACCTCGAGGCAATGCGTTGAGGCGATGCCGTAATCGTCTGGCGCAGGGCACCATTCACTGGCCAGCAATGCCATTGTTCACGACAGGAATTGCGAGGTCTTGGTCCGCTCCAGGCGCCTTTGTCGGCGGCAGTTTGTTGTCGCAAGCCGAGAGAGCCAAGGCCACCAGCGCGAGGATCAGTACTAGCTTTTTCATCGCTATTTCCTCCACCCCCAAAACGACGCGGTGTCGGTTTGGTTGCTCGATTGCACCGAGGGAACAAAATCCCCTGCCTCAGGTTGACCCAGCGAAGGAGGACCGCCGCATGATCCGTTTGCTCCTGGTTGGCACGTTGGCCTTTGTTACTTACCGTCTCGCCCGCAAGATGATCGATGAGGTACCCGACAGTGTCGATCCTCTCTTGCTGCCGGCGCCCGCAAACGACCGCGAGGCGTTGCGCCGGCAATCGGCGTCGATGGGCGTTGACCCGAAACGCTGACCTTCTTGTTTCGCCGAATTGGCGGAGCTGCTTCTCTGTTGCGAACAAAGCGGAAACGATGCTTGATGGGCGATGAACCTCGCCGCCCATGATTCGACCTTTTTGGACTCGACCGTCCAGCCGGCTTATCTCGCCCGGCTAAACGACGCCCAACGCCAGGCCGTCGAACATGGCGACGGCAAGATTGCAGGCCCGCTGCTGGTCATCGCCGGTGCCGGCTCCGGCAAGACCAACACCCTGGCGCACCGCGTCGCTCATCTGATCGTCAAGGGAGCCGACCCGCGCCGCATCCTGCTGATGACGTTTTCGCGGCGCGCCGCATCCGAAATGGCCAGGCGCGTCGAGCGCATCGCCGGCGAGGTGCTAGGCCGCGATGCTGCCGTGATCACGGATGCGCTGACCTGGGCCGGCACTTTTCATGGCATCGGTGCGCGGCTGCTGCGCGATTATGCAATGGAGATCGGCCTCGATCCGGCCTTCACCATCCATGATCGCGAGGATTCCGCCGATCTGATGAATCTCGTACGCCACGAACTCGGCTTCTCCCGGACGGAAGCGCGCTTTCCGACCAAAGGCACCTGCCTTGCCATCTATTCGCGCGCCGTCAACGCGCAGGTGCCGCTCGGTGAGGTGCTGGGATCTGCTTTCCCCTGGTGCGCCGGCTGGGCCGAGCAGCTCAAGCAGCTGTTTGCCGGCTATGTCGAGGCCAAGCAGGCGCAGAACGTGCTCGATTACGACGATCTGCTGCTCTACTGGGCGCAGATGACCGCCGAGCCTGAGATCGCCACGCATCTCGGCGGGCGTTTCGACCATGTGTTGGTCGACGAATACCAGGATACCAATCGGCTGCAGGCGTCGATTCTGCTTGCGCTGAAACCCGACGGCGCCGGGCTGACGGTGGTCGGTGACGACGCGCAGTCGATCTACTCGTTCCGCGCTGCCGAAGTGCGCAACATCCTCGACTTCCCCAGGCAGTTCGCCCAGACCGCCGATGTGGTGATGCTGGAGCGCAATTACCGCTCGACCGAGACCATTCTGGCGGCCGCCAATGCGGTCATCGGCGAAGCTTCGGAGCGCTTCACCAAGAACCTGTGGTCGGAACGCAAATCCGCCGACAAGCCAAGACTTGTGACCGTGCGTGACGAGGTCGAGCAGGCCAATTTCGTCTGCGACACCATCCTGGCGGAGCGCGAGGCTGGCACCGCGCTAAAGTCGCAGGCGGTGCTGTTTCGTGCCTCGCACCACAGCGGACCGCTGGAGATCGAACTTACGCGGCGCAACATTCCCTTCGTCAAGTTCGGTGGCCTGAAATTCCTCGATGCAGCCCACGTCAAGGACGTGCTGGCGGTGCTGCGCTTCGCCGAAAACCCGCGCGACCGTGTCGCGGGTTTTCGCGTGCTGCAGCTTCTGCCGGGCATAGGCCCTTCCGCCGCCGCGCAAATCGTCGAAGCGATGACGTCGGCGTTGGACGAGGCGATGGGCCTGGCCGGCTGGCGTCCGCCGCAGCGCGCCGCCGACGATTGGCCGGGTTTTGTCTCGCTTTATTCCGGCTTGCGAGCTGGCGCCAAATGGCCAGCCGACCTCGAACAGATCAGGCTGTGGTACGAACCGCATCTGGAACGCATCCACGAGGATGCGATCACGCGCCGCGCCGACCTGCTGCAGCTCGAGCAGATCGGCTCGGGCTATGCCTCGCGCGAACGCTTCCTGACCGAGCTGACGCTCGATCCGCCGGACGCGACCAGCGATCAGGCCGGGCCGCCGCATCGCGACGAGGACTATCTGATCCTGTCCACCATCCACTCGGCCAAGGGCCAGGAGTGGAAGAACGTCTTCGTGCTCAACACGGTCGATGGCTGCATTCCGGCCGATCTCGGCGTCGGCACCAAGGAGGACATCGAGGAAGAGCGCCGGCTGCTCTACGTGGCGATGACACGAGCCAAGGACAGCCTCAACCTGGTCATGCCGCAGCGCTTCTTTCCGCACGGCCAGGCGGCGCGCGGCGACCGCCATCTCTATGCCTCGCGCACCCGTTTCATCCCGGCCTCCATTCTTGCCGCCTTCCAGCAGCTTTCGTGGCCGGCCGCGCAAGCGGTGCAGGGCAGGGCACCCCGGCCGGAGGTGCGCGTCGACATCGGCGCCCGCATGCGCGGCATGTGGAAATAGCAGGAGCCGATGGCGCAACCGCCGATCAGGATCGCCATATCAGGCGCGGTCGGCCGCATGGGACGCCAGATGGCGAATGCGGTGCGGGCTGATGCGCGCCTGGCGCTTGCCGCCCGCTTTCACCGCCCGGGCAGTGTCGGTGATGGGCTGGTGAGCCGCGACGAGGCGCTTGCCATGGCCGACGTGGTCATCGACTTCACCGCGCCGGCCGCCTCCGCCGATCTGGCCAGTTTCTGTGCGCAACGTGGCGGGCCAGCCTTGGTGATTGGCTCGACGGGTTTCGATGCCGCCGAACTGGCCACCATCGCCGCCGCCGCGAAAACCGTCGCAATTGTGCGGTCCGGAAGCTTCTCGCTCGGGCTCAACATGTTGGTCGGATTGGTCGGGCGGGCAGCGCGGGCACTTGGCCCGCAAGACTGGGATGCCGAGATTTTCGAGGCGCATCATCGCCATAAGGTCGACGCTCCATCGGGCACGGCGCTGATGCTGGGGCAAGCCGTTGCCGGCGGACGCGGCGTCGAACTGGACGCGGTTGCCAGGCGCGTCCGCGATGGCGTCACCGGCACGCGGCCGGCGGGCGAGATCGGCTTCGCGGTGGCGCGCGGCGGCGGCATCATCGGCGAGCACAGCGTCAGCTTCTGCGCCGAGGGCGAAACCGTCACCGTGTCGCATGCGGCTGGCGACCGCATCATGTTCGCGCGTGGCGCCATCGCCGCGGCACTCTGGGTGGCGGGCCGCGCTCCCGGCGAGTACGACATGCGCGACGTATTGGGTTTTGGCGCATCGTAACCGGCAAATCCTGGCTGTTTTCATTCCCCGGTTGCTAAAGTGGCTGAAAGCCAGCTGAAAGCTTGGGCATGCAATTGATTCATTGCGGCGTTCGCCGCGTGACCGGTGCGGGAGTGGCCGGCAGGAGGAATGCGGCGCAGCCTGGATGGCGCGCCGCCCAGGTGGAGGAAGTTACATGACCGGTTTGATCTCGAAGTGCATCTTGCGTTCGGCGGCGCTGACGCTCGCCATTGTCGGCACGGGCGCGACCGCGGCGTCCGCCGCGGACAAGATCACCATCATCGTCGGAGGCATGGAAAAGCAGATTTACCTGCCGGCCGTGCTCACCCAGCAGCTCGGCTACTTCAAGGATGAGGGGCTCGATGTCGAACTGATCAACTCGCGAGCCGGCGTCGAGGCCGAGAATGAATTGCTGGCCGGCGCCGTGCAGGGCGTTGTCGGCTTTTACGATCACACTGTCGACCTACAGTCAAAGGGCAAATACATCCAGTCGATCGTCCAGTTCAGCCAGGCCCCTGGCGAGGTCGAACTGGTCTCCGCCAAGCACCCGGAGATCAAGTCGCCGGCCGACTTCAAGGGCGCCACGCTGGGCGTCACCGGACTTGGGTCGTCGACCGATTTCCTGACCCAATATCTTGCCGTCCGCAGCGGCCTGAAGCCGGGTGATTACACGCTGCTGCCGGTCGGCGCCGGCAATACCTTCATCGCCGCCGTCAAGCAGGACCAAATTCAGGCCGGCATGACCACGGAGCCGACCATCGCGAAATTGCTCAAGACCGGCGAGGCCAAAGTCCTGGTCGACATGCGCACGCCCGAAAAGACCAAGGAAGCGCTGGGCGGCGACTATCCTGCGGCATCCTTCTACGTCCAGTCTTCCTGGGTCGAAGGCCACAAGGACGAAGCACAGAAGCTCGCCAATGCCTTCGTCAAGACGATGAAGTTCATCGCCGGCCATTCGGCCGAGGAGATCGCCGACAAGATGCCGAAGGACTATTACGCCGGCAACAAGGATCTCTATATCCAGGGGCTCGCCGGCGGCAAGGCGATGTTCACGCCCGACGGACGCATGCCGGCCGATGGCCCCGAGACGGTGCTGAAAGTTCTGTCGACCTTCTCCAAGAGCCTGCAGGGCAAGCAGATCGACCTGTCGAAAACCTTCACGACGGAATTCGTGGACGCCGCCAAGTAGGCAGGCAGGCGAGGCGGGTTACCCGGTTCGCTCTTGAGGAACAACAAGTTGCGCCGCTGGCCTGAATCGATTTGGCAGCGGCGCGCCTACCGATGTCGAGAGATGGCGACCACAGTTTTGGCCGCAGGGCATTCTCGCATCATCGCCACAGGAGTATGCCATGCAAGTGCAAACGATGGCGGCTGAGAAGTTGTCTCAGGCCGCGCCGCCGGCCGATGCCGCGATCGCCATCGATGATGTGACGCTACGCTTCGTCACGCCCGACGGCCATATGATGACGGCGATCCGCGACTTCACCATGACGGTGGCGCGTGGCGAATTCGCCTGCGTCGTCGGGCCGACCGGCTGCGGCAAGTCGACGACGCTCAACCTCGTCACCGGCCTGCTGCGGCCGACCACAGGTCATGTCCGCGTCATGGGCAAACCGGTCACCGATATCAGCCGCGACATCGGTTTCGTCTTCCAGGCCGATGCGCTTTTTCCCTGGCGAAGCGTCATCGACAATGTCGCCGCCGGTCCGCTTTATCGCGGGATCGCCAAGGCGCAGGCCTATGATCGGGCCCGCGACTGGATCGCCCGCGTCGGCCTCGGCCGCTTCGAAAAACATTATCCGCACCAGCTTTCGGGCGGCATGCGCAAGCGCGTCGCCCTTGCCCAGACCTTCATCAACCAGCCGAAGATTCTGCTTATGGACGAGCCGTTCAGTGCGCTCGACATGCAGACGCGCACGGCCATGCAGGACGAATTGCTCGGCCTGTGGTCGGAACAGAAATCCTCCGTCGTCTTCGTCACCCACGATCTGGAGGAGGCGGTGGCGCTGGCCGACAAGGTCTATGTGCTCACCGCCGGGCCGGGAACGGTCAAGAGCGTCTACCGCATCGACCTGCCGCGTCCGCGTGTCATGGCCGACATCCGTTACGACCCGAAATTCGTCGAGATCGCCAAGGTGATCTGGAACGACCTGCGCGAAGAAGTGCAGCTCGGCCAGAGCCGCACCTTGCAGAGCGGGCATTGAGAGGAGACACCAACATGACCGCTATTTCTCCCACCGCTTCCCATGCCGCCGTCCGCGATGCCTCCATTGCCGTTGCCGAGGCCCGGGCGAGGGCCCGGCTGCGCCGCCGCCATGCTTTGGTCATCGGCCTGCGCCTGGCTATCCTCGTTGCGTTCCTTGGCCTGTGGGAACTCGGCGCCGACTATAACATCATCGACCCGTTCTTCTTCGCCAGCCCCTCGGGCATCTGGGAACAGATCTGGTCCTGGATCACCGAGGGCACCTCGCAGGGACCGCTCTGGCTGCAGATCTATGTGACGCTGGAGGAAACCTTCCTCGGCTTCGCCATCGGCGCACTGGGCGGCATCGCCGCCGGCATCATTCTCGGCCGCAACCGGCTGCTGGCCGATGTCTTTTCGATCTACATCAAGATCGCCAATTCCGTGCCGCGCGTCGTGCTCGGCTCTGTCTTCATCATCGCGCTCGGCCTAGGCATGGCCTCGAAAGTGGCGCTCGCCGTGGTGATGGTGTTCTTCGTCGTTTTCGCCAACGCCTTCCAGGGGGTTCGCGAGGCCGACAGGGCGATGATCGCCAACGCCCAGATCCTCGGTGCCTCGCCGTTCCAGATCACCCGCACCGTCATTATCCCGTCGGCGATGAGCTGGATCCTGGCCAGCCTGCATGTCAGCTTCGGCTTTGCCTTGGTCGGCGCCGTGGTCGGCGAATTCCTC
Source organism: Mesorhizobium sp. B2-3-11 (assembly GCF_006442215.1). NCBI lineage: Bacteria > Pseudomonadati > Pseudomonadota > Alphaproteobacteria > Hyphomicrobiales > Phyllobacteriaceae > Mesorhizobium > Mesorhizobium sp. B2-3-11. The sequence goes on from NZ_VFVS01000007.1 coordinate 79,406, forward strand.
GGCGCCAAGCAAGGCATGGGCCTGCTGATCTCGACCGCGCAGGGCGCCTTCAACGCCAATGGCGTCTTCGCCGCCATGATCATCCTGGCGGTTATGGCGCTGGTGGTGGAATTCATCATCACTCGCTTCGAGAACTATGTCGTCAAGTGGCGGCCGGCGCCGTTCAACGAGCAGGGCACCTGATTTTGTTCCGAGGACAATCCGAGCCCGCGCTGGGCGCGGGTCGGTTCAGGCCAGGGGCAACCTGACCTCGACCACCAGACCGCCGGCCGCGCCATCCCCGAGGGTGACGCGGCCGCCGGCATTCTCGACAACCTCGCGCACGATGGCGAGGCCCAGGCCGCTGCCTTCCTCGGTCGAACCGGCGATGCGATAAAAGCGCTCGAACACGTGATCCCGCTCTTCGGCAGGGATGCCGGGCCCTTCATCGGCTACCGTCAACACGGCTTCGCTATCGATGGCGGCCAGCTTCACCGTCACGCTGGCGCCTGCCGTCGAGTAACGCAGCGCGTTGTCGACAAGATTGACGATCATCTCGCGCAGCATGGTGCCGTCGCCAATGACTGCAACCGGCCCTGTTTCCTCCAGCCCGAGATCGATCTTGCGGGCGATCGCCGCGGGCGCCTGCGTTTCCAGTACATGGCGGGCGGCTTCTGTCAGGTCGATGCGATCGGCGCGTGGCCGCCGGCTGCCAGGCTCGGCACGCGACAGGGTGAGCAATTGTTCGGCCAGCCGCGCCAGCTTGCCGGAGCTGGCCTGCAGCGCCACCAGCGCTTCCTGGCGCGCATCGGTGGCGGTTTCGCGTAGCGCATAGCTTGCCTGCGTCGATAGCAGCGCCAGCGGCGTGCGCAATTGATGTGCGGCATTGGCGATGAAACGGCGCTGCGCTCCCATCTGCGCGCGCACCCGTTCCATGTAGGCGTTGAGCGCCTCTATCAGAGGCCGGATTTCGCTCTGCGCGCCCGGCACGTCAACCGGATCGAGGTCGCTTCGGCTTGGCGAACGCACCGCGTCGCGCAGGCTCATCAATGGCGCCAGGCCGCGGCGCAGGCCAAGCAGCACGAACACGCCGGCGATCGCCACGAGCGCCAGTTGCTGGACGAAGGCGCTGAGCCACAGCCGCCTCACCATCGCATCATGCCCGGAGAGCGTTATGCCCACGGTGACCGTTATGGGGGAATCGCCGCCGGCGCCGATCACCGCGTGGCTGAGCGTCAAGAGCCGCAACATATGGTCGCGATAGCTCGCCTCGACGCTCGCATGCCGCGGCGCTTGCGGCAAATCGGGGTAACCGGTCAGCAACCGTCCTCCGGCGGTCTCGACGCGATAGTAGACGCTGTCGCGATCGCCGGTATCGAACATCTCGATCGCCGCCGGCGGGATGGTGGCATCGAGTACGCCATCGGCCATGGCGACCTGCTCGGCGATGGCGCGGGCCGAGCCGACCAGCATGCGGTCGGTGACCAGATCGGCGGTCGCCAGAGCGTTGCGCTGGCTGGTCCACAGATTGATGGTCGCAAGCCCGGCCAGGGGGAGCACGACCCAGGCCAGCAATTGCAGGCGCAGGCTGTTAGTCTTCATAGCGCCAAATCATCATGGCGCCAGATCATCGTGGCGCAAGAGATAGCCGAGGCCGCGCAAAGTGGTGATCTGGACCCGCGAGCCTTCAAGCTTCTTGCGCACACGGTGCACATAGATCTCGATGGCGCTTGGATCGGCGTCGGTCTCGAAGTCATAGATCGCCGCGGACAAGGCGGCCTTGCTCACGGTGCGTCCTGCCTTGATCATCAACTGCTCGAGCACGGCATGTTCGCGCGGCGTCAATGCCAACGTCTCGCCGCCGAGCGAAAACAGCCTGGTGTTGGTGTCGAAGACGAGGTCGCCGCAGGCAACGACCGGTGCCGTCCGGTCATTGGCGCGGCGCAGTTGGACGCGGATGCGTGCTTCGAGTTCCTCGATCTGAAAGGGCTTCGGCAGATAGTCGTCGGCGCCTTCGTTGAGGCCTTTGACTCGGCCATCGAGGCTGGCATTGGCAGTCAGTACGATCACCGGCACCCGGTTGCCGCGTGTTCGCAGCATACGCAGCACTTCCAGTCCACCCATGCGAGGCAGCGCAAGATCGAGAATGACAAGCGCGTGGTCGCCGGCGGCGAGCGCATGCTCGACATCCTCGCCGTCATGGACGATGTCGACGACATAATTCGCCTGGCGCAAGGTCTTGCCTAGCCAGTCCGCCAGTTCGCGATTGTCCTCCACAAGCAGCAATCGCATGTCTATTGCCGTTCCAGCATCCGCCCACTTTCGGTCTCAACGGCCGCCTCGGGCTCGATTGGCGGGCCCATTCGGCAATCGGACCCGAAATGATCGATAGTCTCGATCGCAACGCAAGGCAAATGCGGCTTGGCCGCGGTCGGGATCCGATTTTTGTCGGGCCAAGGCATCTGGGGCCGCTGATCCCTTCAAGCATCGCATGACGACAAAGAGCGGTGGGCCTGGCCCGCCGCTCTTTTTTTTTGGCAGAGCGGCCGGTTGAGCCAACCGGGCCGGCCATGCCGGACAACCATCGAGCGGGCGCAGCCCGCGTGCTGATCACGGATCGAACCAGTCGGTTCAATTAATGTTGACGAGCCGTGAGCGCAGCGCGAATCGGAGCTCGGCGAAATACAATGCAATGCCCCGTGAGATCTTCAGTAAAAATCTGTTATTGCTGATGAAAATCGTCTTATTTTCAAATTCGTTGTTGACCTTTGAGGTCCGGAATCTGGCCGTGAAGGAACATCTTCGTGATTGGAAGCCGGCGAACGAAAAACCCACTTCCAGGTGGTCCGAGCGACGCGAAGTCCTCCCAAGGCACGCCACTTGACGGACAGACCAGAACTATTGGAGTAAAGAAAATGAACAGGATCGCACTTACCGCCGCCGCCATTCTCGTTGCCATGGGCAGCGCCTTCGCCGGCAGCGACCACTATGGCTCGGACAACGTCAATCAGCCGGCTGTCACCGCGCCTGCGGATAGGATCGACCACAGCTATACGGCTTCGATCCGCAAGCCGGTCGAACACCGCGGTTTCAAACTGACGCCCGACTCTAATCAGCCGGATCCCGGCCAGGGCAACTGGGGCCGCTGATCCCGCGCGGGGCCTCGACTAACTCGACGTCAAAGAGCGGTGGGCCTGGCCCGCCGCTCTTGTTTTTTTGGATGAGCCCTGGGCATTGGCCGTATCAGCCGATCTTCGCAGTCGGCAAAAACATTTCACGGTCAGGAATAAAACCAGGCTGCTTCTGGTCTTGTCCCCAGCGGAACCGTCCTCCCAAGACGCCGCCCAACGAATGAACCTGGAGATTGAAATGAACAGACTTGCTCTCGCTGCCGCCGCTATGCTCGTCGCAACCGGAGGTGCACTCGCCGGCAGCGACCATTATGGCTCGGACAATGCCAGCCAGCCGGTCGCCCCGGTCGCCGGCGTGGACCACGCCGCCACCGGCGCCGTCGACGACAACACGAATATGACCAGGCACAAGGCTGCCGACACCAAGATCAAGCCCGGCATCGACTGGCCGGAGCCCGGCCAGGGCATATGGGGCAACTGATGTCAGGGGTGCGGCAGGTCTGATCTGCCGCACCCGTCTAGCTCAGATCCTTCGGCCGCAGACAGTGCGTCAGCCGGGCGGCCGACAGGGCAGACCAATCGTGTTCAAAGACGAAGCGCGCGAGGGCTGCTGTCGGAAACTTTTGCTCGAGCCTCTTGCGCGCTTTCGCCTCCGATCCCGATCCGGCAAGCTGTTTTGCCAGATCCTCCAGGCCTGGATTGTGGCCGAGAACCAGCAGGCAGCCGCTCGACGGGTCTGCTTTGCGTACCTGGCTCAGAATATCCGCCGCTGGAGCATCGTAAAGCGCCTGGGCAAACGCGACCCGAGGCTGCGCCGGCAGTTCCGCCGCCACCAGCCGCCACGTATCGCGGGTGCGCAGCGCCGGTGACACCAATGCAAGGTCCGGCAGCCAGTCGCGCGCGGCAAGCTCGCGACCGATCAATCGGGCTGCCTTCAACCCACGTTCCGCGAGCGGCCGGTCGAAATCATCGAGATCAGGATCATCCCAGCTCGATTTGGCATGGCGTAGGAGGAGCAGCTGTTTCATCGCCGTGTCCTCGGCTTAAGGCGTGATCCGCGCCAGCTGCTCGAGATCGGCCTCCTCGCGCAGCGGGTCGGGTGCCATCACCACCGAGGTGCCGTTGTCGGCATCGTCGGCAAAGTGGGCGAGCACGGCGCGGCCCTCCTCCATGCGCGCCTTGCCTTCGGCCACCAGTCCAAGCGCCAGCGGATAGAGCCGATGCTCGGCCTTCAGTACCCGGGCAGCCAGCGTATCGGTATTGTCGCCGACCATCACCGGCACCGCAGCCTGGGCGATAATGGGGCCGTCATCCATCTCGGATGTCACGAAATGCACCGTGCAGCCATGGATGCGGATACCGGCGGCCAGCGCGCGGGCATGGGTATCGAGCCCTTTGAAGGCCGGCAGCAGGGCAGGGTGGATGTTGATCATGCGGCCCTGCCATTTCTGGACAAAGCCGGGGGTCAGGATGCGCATATAGCCCGCCAGCGCCACGATGTCGGCATTGAAGGCCGCGAGTGCCGCGTCGATCGCCGCGTCATGCGCCTGCTTGCTGCCGTGGGCGGCGCGCAAAATGACCTGTGTGGCGATGCCGCGTGCCCTGGCTATGACGAGGCCGGCGGCGTCAGCCTTATCGGAGATGACGCCTGCGATCTCGGCAGGGAAGGACGGGTCGCTGGCCGCCGCGATCAGCGCGGTCATGTTGGAGCCGCGCCCCGAAATCAGCACGACTGTGCGTTTCCTCCGCGCGCTCATAGGCCGATCGAGCCCCGATAGATGACGCCGGCGTCGCGGCGCGGCACGATGCGGCCGATCGGCGTCACCGTCTCGCCGGCTTCCTGCAGGACGGCCGCAACCTGCGCCGCCTGACCCGAAGCGACAGCCAAAATCATGCCGATGCCGCAGTTGAAGGTGCGCATCATCTCTTCCGGCGCCACGCCGCCGGTCTTGGCCAGCCAGGAGAACACCGGCGGCACGTCGATGGCTTCGAGGTCGAGCTCGGCCGAGAAATCCTTGGGCAGCACGCGCGGGATGTTTTCCGGGAAGCCGCCGCCGGTGATGTGCGCCAGCGCCTTGATGCCGTGCGTGTTGCGGATCGCCTTGAGGAGCGATTTCACGTAGATGCGGGTCGGCTCGAGCAGCGCCTCGGCCAGCGTCGCCTCGTCGTTGAACGGCGCCGGATCGCTCCACGCCAGGCCGCTTGCGGCAACGATGCGGCGCACCAGGGAAAAACCGTTGGAATGGAGGCCGGAGGAGGCAAGGCCGAGCAGCACGTCGCCTTCGACGATGTCGTCGGTGGGCAAAAGCTGCCCGCGTTCGGCCGCGCCCACCGCAAAGCCGGCAAGGTCATAGTCCTTGCCGTGATACATGCCGGGCATTTCGGCGGTCTCGCCGCCGATCAGCGCGCAGCCGGCCTGGCGGCAACCCTGCGCGATGCCGCCGACGATCGCGGCACCCTGTTCGGGATCGAGTTTGCCGGTGGCGAAATAGTCGAGGAAGAACAGCGGCTCCGCGCCCTGCACGACGATGTCGTTGACGCACATGGCGACGAGGTCGATGCCGATCGTGTCGTGCTTGCCGGCATCGATGGCGATCTTGAGCTTGGTGCCGACGCCGTCATTGGCGGCGACCAGCACCGGATCGGTGAAACCGGCGGCCTTGAGATCGAACAGGCCGCCGAAGCCGCCGATCTCGCCATCCGCGCCTGGCCGGCGCGTTGCGCGCACCAGCGGCTTGATCTTCTCCACCATGAGATTGCCGGCGTCGATGTCGACGCCGGCCTCGGCATAGGTGAGCCCGTTTCTGCGCTTGGCCGTTTTGTTCTGGCCCGTTTTATGCTGGCCGGTTTCGCGCTTGCTCATCGCAATGTTCCTGCTCGTTTGCGGGCTCTTCGCATGAACGGTTTCGGTCCGCAAGGATAACGGCCGAACCGGGCGCCGTTTGGTTGACAAAAGCGTGGATAGCCGGGGCATCGCGCACTGCGTCTGCCGCTGGCCCGTCCTGCTTCTCCCTTGCCTCGGCCCTCCATCTCCCTCATCTATCTCGAGGCATAATACGGCGGGACAATGCGTTGACCATCCCCAACCTGATCACCATCCTGCGCTTTGTGCTGGTGCCTGCCGTGGTGCTGGCCATGTTGCAGGCACGTTGGGAATGGGCTTTTGCCGGCTTCGTCGTTGCCGGCCTTTCCGACGGTGTCGACGGTTTCATCGCGCGCCGCTTCAACCAGCAGTCCAGGTTCGGCGCCTATCTCGATCCGATCGCCGACAAGCTGCTTTTGGTTTCGGTGTTCGTCGTCATGGGCTTCATCGGGCAATTGCCGCTGTGGCTGGTCGTCACCATGGTGTCGCGCGACGCGCTGATCGTGTGCGCTGTCCTGTTGTCCACGGTGATCGGCCATCCCGTCGAGATAAAGCCGTTTCTGGTGTCGAAGGCCAATACCGCCATACAGATCGCGCTGGCGGCGGTTGTGCTGGGCGAACTCGCCTTTGCCGGGCACCTCGACCCTCTGCGGCCCACCCTCATATTGCTGTCCTGGGTCTTGACCGTGGCTTCGGCCGCGGCCTATCTCGTGGCTTGGCTGAGGCATATGAACGGCTATGGCGAAGGCGGTAAATCAGGCTGACAAGCCCATCGACGGCAAGGCTGCCCGCAAGCCGGCCGCCCCCAAAGCGGTGGCGCGGGGCAAAGCCGTGGACGACCAGACGGTCGTCGTAGTGCCGGCCGGCGAGACGGCGGCTGAGGCCGAGGCGTCGGCCACGTTCCGCCGCCAGATCTTCTTCTGGCTGGCGGGTGCCGCGATCCTGGCGCTTTTTCTTTATGTCTTCAGCGCCATCCTGCTGCCCTTCGTCGCCGGCATGGTGCTTGCCTATTTCCTTGATCCGGTCGCCGACCGGCTGCAACGGCTCGGCCTCAGCCGCTTCATGGCGACCGTGGTCATCCTCATCACCTTCCTCATCGTGCTGGTGCTGGCCTTCGTCATCCTGATTCCGGTGCTGGCGACGCAGATGGCCGATTTCGCCGGCAAGCTGCCGGAGTACCTGACGCGGCTGCAGAGCTTGATCACCTCCTTTGATCCGAAGTGGCTGGAACAGAAATTCGGCGTCAACGCCAATGGCCTGCGCGACGGGTTGAACTCGCTGCTGACCTCCGGTTTCGGCCTGCTCACCACGGTTTTCACTTCGATCTGGAGTTCGGGCGTGGCGCTGGTCTCGGTGGTCAGCCTGTTCGTGGTGACGCCCGTGGTTGCCTTCTACATGCTGCTCGACTGGGATCGCATGGTGGCGGTCATCGACAGCTGGGTGCCGCGCGACAACGTGGCGACGGTCCGCGCCATCGCACGCGACATCAACACCGCCACCGCTGGCTTCGTGCGTGGCCAGGGCACGCTCTGCCTGGTGCTGGCCGCCATGTATGCCACCGGCCTGACGCTGACGGGGCTGAACTTCGCCATCCTCATCGGCCTGTTCGCCGGGCTGATCTCCTTCATCCCCTATGTCGGCTCATTGACCGGGCTGGTGCTGGCCGTCGGCGTTGCCTTCGTCCAGTTCTGGCCGGACTGGACGATGATTGTCGCCGTTGCCGTGGTCTTCTTTATCGGCCAGTTCGTCGAAGGCAACATCCTGCAGCCCAGGCTGGTTGGCAAAAGTGTCGGCTTGCATCCGGTGTGGCTCATGTTCGCGCTGTTCGCCTTCGGCGCGCTGTTCGGTTTTGTCGGCCTGTTGATTGCTGTTCCTGCATCCGCGGCGGTTGCCGTTCTGGTGCGGTTTGCCATCGCCCGCTATCTGGAATCGCCGCTCTACAAGGGCCACGCGACGGCACCCGCGCCGACGTTGCCGGCCGATCGCGGTGGCGGCCATCGCACACAACCGCGTCGTTGACGTGACTGCCCAGCGAACCGATCCGCCGCGCCAACTGCCGCTCGATCTCGGCCACGGCACCGGTTACTCGCGCGACGAGCTGGTCGTCTCCGGCACCAACAATCAGGCGGCCGCACTGGTCGACCGCTGGCCGAATTGGCAAGCACCAGTGGTGGTGCTGGCAGGCCCCGCTGGTTCGGGCAAAACGCATCTGGCCTCGATCTGGCGTGCTCGCGCCAACGCGGTGGCCGTCGACGCCAGGCGCATGGGTGACAGCATCGCCAATCTCGGTGCGGGGCCGGCGCTGATCGACGATGTCGATAGCGGCGCGGTCGATGAGCAAGGCCTGTTCCATTTGATCAATACCGTGCGCGGTGCTGGCTCGACACTGCTTCTGACGGCGCGGCGCTTTCCGTCGGCCTGGGGCGTCAAGCTGCCCGATCTTGCCTCGCGGCTGAAGGCGGCGGCGACCGTCGAGATCCACGAGCCTGATGATCTCTTGCTCGCCGGCGTCATCACCAAGCTGTTCGCCGACCGGCAGGTCGAGGTCGAGCCGCATGTCGTGCAGTATCTGGTGCGGCGCATCGAGCGTTCGCTGGCAACCGCGATGCGTGTGGTGGAGCGCCTGGATCGCACCGCGCTGGAGCGCAAGATGCCGATCACAAGGGCACTGGCCGCCGAGACCGTGAGCGCCATGGACGAGGGGCAGGGTGAGTTCGAGATTTGATGGCTTCAGGGCTCCAGCGATTCTCCGTCTCCACCTCTGTCCCGTTTTGGCACACAAGATTGGCACCGGTCTTGCAGCGCGAGGTTGCCGGCTAACCCCGGTCCTGATTGCGTTCCAAATCAGGTTGTAGGCTCGCCGGGATGAGGCGGTTGGGGTTCTCGCCCGGCGAGCTTGCCTTTAAGAATGTATCGAGCGGGTGCCGCCGCAGCGGACATTCACCCAACAACACTGACCAGTCGCATCGTCGAAACTCTTGAAATGGACCATTCGATGGTCTATTTTTCCGTTGAAAGATTTGGACCACAGAATGGTCCGTGCGGAGTGATCGATGCAGGTATCCGTCACCGACGCCAAGGGACAGCTGACCGAACTGGTGCGCCGCGCGGAGGCGGGCGACGAGGTTATTCTGACCCGCCACGGTCATGCGGCCGTGCGGCTGGTTCCCATCAAGGCAATGCCCGGAAAGGGAGCTCGCCGGGCGCTTCTGGAAGCCGCGCGCACTGCCGGGGCGGCCAAGGCGAAGGCGGGGCCATCCGCCGCTCGTAGCCAGGATTTCCTTTATGGCGAAGACGGCATGCCCGAGTGATCGCGGTCGATACCTCTGCACTTATGGCGATCGTACTTGATGAGCCTCGGGCCGCCGCTTGCATCGCCGCGATCGAAGCCGAAGATGACCTCCTGATTTCCGCCGGCACCGTCGCCGAGGCGCTGATCGTAGCCGCCCATCGTGGCATCGCTGCCGAGCTATCCAGCCTGATTGATGGGCTTGGCTTCGAGGTTGTTGCGGTGACGCCGGCGTCAGCCAGGCGAATCGCGGAGGCTTATGCGCAATGGGGGAAGGGCATCCATCCGGCCGCGCTCAATTTCGGCGATTGCTTCTCCTATGAAGTGGCGAAGGAGCACGCTTGCCGGCTGTTGTATGTCGGGGCCGATTTTTCGAAAACCGATATCGAGGGTGTGCTCTGAACGTGGCGCCGTCAGCCGGTGAGCTTGCGGTCACAGCCATAGTCTGACGAAATGCCGGACCACTACATAGACGGCGGAATGCGCGGCGATGTAACAGGCCGCGACCAGCACGAACATCCCGATGCTGGCGGGCCAGGAATGGGAGGCGGCTATGCCCGGGGCCAGCCTGGCCTGTCTGCGGCTCTCGCGATTGTTCCACATCGCCAAGGCCGCGCAGGCGATCGCCCACGTCACCATGAACGGAACCGTCACGCCCGCATAGGCAAAATAGGCCGGCCCGAACAGCGACACCCAAGCATCGATCCCAAGCACCGCAAATCCCCCGTTTGCCGCAGCTTAAGCCGGCAATGGCGAGGGAAGCGAGCCTGAAATGGTGAAACGCGAATAAGGGCAAAACCCTTCGGTGCCATCGGCATCGCATTTTAGAGAGAAATGGTCGGAGTGGAGAGATTCGAACTCCCGACCCTCTGGTCCCAAACCAGATGCGCTACCAGGCTGCGCTACACTCCGAACGGTCTGTTGCCTATTCATTTCGGTGTTACATAGCAAGTGCAAAAACCTTGCCGCCGGTGCCAATGCGCAGTAATGACGGCCTACGGGCGGCGACGCTGCCTCGCACAACAAAGAGGTGGCCATGTCCGCGCGCATTTTCAGCCCAGCCAAAACCGCGATGCAGTCCGGCAAGGCCAAGACCGGCCATTGGGTGCTGGAATTCGATCCCGAGATGCGCAAGAAGATCGACCCGCTGATGGGCTACACCACCTCGGGAGACATGAGAAGCCAGATCAGGCTCACCTTCGACACGCGCGAAGAAGCGGTCGCCTACGCCGAAAAGGAAGGGCTTGCCTTCCGCGTCGAGGAGCCGAAAGAGACCAAGCGCCGCCAGATTTCCTATGCGGAGAATTTCCGCTATGACCGCAGGACGCCCTGGACGCATTGACCGGCGGCCAGCGCCAAGTATTTCAGCCGGCCCATTGGCCGGCCGACGGTCCCGTAGCTCAGCTGGATAGAGCACCGGCCTTCTAAGCCGATGGTCACAGGTTCGAATCCTGTCGGGATCGCCAACGTTTTCAGTTACTTAGTGCCGCTGTGGGTGAAAAGTTCCAACTCGGACGCGTAGCCGCTGTTGTGGAACGTCCAGCGCGTGTCGGTCAGGGTGGCGCAGCGCGCCGCGCCTTCCATGATGCGGTCTCGATCGCTGGCCGGCGGGCCGGGTCGGGCGCCATGCTCCCATCGCTTGAGGCACGCCGGCCGATGCGCACTGGTCTCGGATCGAGCCGGACCATTTTGAAACCCCCACGCACGCTTCAGAATGCCGGTCATAGCACCGAACGGGCTGTTCAATCCTCGATGCCTACAAAGTCCGAGCTTCTTCAGGAACATTCCTCCTATTGCGGAGTTGGGGCAGTTGGCCCGCGATCGGGTGCCAACAGGTGATGCCGGCGGGCTTTTGGGAGAAAGCTATGATACGTGCCATCCCCTCACTCCACCTTTCCCGTCGGCGGGCATTGCAATTTGGGCTGGGAGCCAGCCTCGCCGCGACGACGGGCGTGGCGCCAGTTTCTCGCGCCTATGCCCAGGAGAAAATGCAGGACGAAGACATTTTCCGTTTTGCGCTCAACTTGGAATACATGGAGGCCGAATACTACCTGCGCGGCACCACCGGAAAAGGCATTGACGCCGCCGATGCCGGTTCGAAACCCGGCGAGGTCGTTGGCGGAAAGAAAGTGTCGTTCGACACCCCAGCCATCGGCGAATTCATGCAGGAAGTTGCTGAAAACGAACTCGCGCACGTTCGGTTCTACCGCAAGACGCTGGGAAAGAACGCCGTCGACAGACCGGCCATCGATTTCGATACAGGATTCAAGGCTGTCGCGGAGGCAGCTGGCCTTGGACCGGACTTCGATCCCTTCGGCGACGAAACCAACTTCGTTCTCGGCGGCATGTTGTTCGAGGATGTTGGCGTCACCGCCTATGCCGGTGCTGCGACGGTTCTGAAGAACAAGGAATTCCTCGCCGCCGCTGCTGGCATATTGGCGGTCGAGGCTTACCATATGGGAATGGCGCGTTCCACCTTATACCGGAAGGGAGAGAAGGCCTGGAAGGCCGCCAACGCTGTCTCCGATGCACGAGACAAGATCGACGGGCCGGAAGACAAGGACCAGGGCATCCAGGTGAATGGCAGAGCCAACATCGTACCCTCGACTCCCGACGCGATCGCGTTCACCAGAACACCGCAGGAAGTGCTACGGATTGTGTATCTCACCGACAAGGACGGCGTCAGCAAGGGCGGCTTCTATCCGGAAGGAATGAACGGTACGCTGAAGAGCACCTGAGCCGTTCACGAGGGGATCAGATCGCGCAGGCGAGCTCAGGAGCGGCACTCGGGGCGCGCCTTCCTCATGGCGCGCCGCCGCTCAACCGCCGTCTGACGATGTGAACACTGCAGCCATAACGTCACAGTCATTCTCCTGATCGCCAATTCCATACCGAACGGTTATGCGAAGGCCAAGGGCGTCTAGCTTCGTCGTATAGTTCCAAGTTTCTTATTCTGCTCCACATGCTGCACAGTGTCGCAAGTTGGAACACTGCTGAGAAAGCTTCATGTTCTTTCGACCTTCTAAGCCGATGGTCACCGGTTCGAATTCTGTCGGGATTACCATTATTTCAATGGCTTACGCCGCATGACCTCACGCCGCCACTTGACCTTCACCCTTGCCTGTCAGTGCTGCCACGCCGTGTGATGGAAGCTGGAACAGGAGTTTCGGGCCCTTAGGGCTCTGGAATATTTCGTGATCTCGCCGTGTTGGAACCTTGGCCAAAACTGCGCGTTCGGGGGCTTGTATTCGTGGAGCCTCATAAAGGGCAATGTGCGGGCAAGCGAATGGGTGGGCAAAACAAGCACGGGTTGGGGGAGGAGAAACCAGGTTATGTCGAAACGTGAGATTGGAACGTCCCCTGCCTTGGGGCGGCGTATCGCCGACCTCAGGGCCCGAATGCAGGATGCCGAAATTTCCGGCCATGAAATGAAAATCTTTCACAAGGTCGCGGCCATCATGGGAGCTGGCGGCGATTCCTTGCAACTGGATGCCGACGACCTGATCGCGGCATCCTTCGTCGCCGAGGCGGTTGGGCCGGCGTCCACCCGCTGACTTCGGAATTGCTCCCGCTCCGAGATGCGGAGAGTAAATTTGCTTCCACGACCGGGACACGGCCGCGATTGGGCGATCGTGCCCCGCTCCCGGCCATCTGATCTCTTCTCCCCGTCATCCGATGTCGAATTGAAAGGAAAGTCTTATCATTTTGTTTGCGTTGGCACGTCATAGTAGGGACGGCTAACGGAGTGGAAGGGATGAAGCTGGACCTGTCGCCGACCAGCTGGGGCAGGGTGATCGCCGTCACCGGCGCCGGCACGGCATTCTTTATCGCCGTGGCGTTTTTCGTCGATTCGTTCAATTTCCCCTATCTTTCGCCCGAATCTGTCTGGCGCGCGAAGCTGACCGACCTACTGCTGCCCTTGGTGCTGGGTGGCTCGTTTCTGTTTTTCCTGATGTGGAAGATCCGCCAGCTGGCGATAGCCCAGCGCGACCTCAGCGTCATCGCCGCGACGGACAGCCTGACGGCGGTGCTGAACCGCGGCGCCTTCTCGATGCTGGTCGAGGCCTATCTCGAGCAGACCAGCAAGCAGGAAGAGACCCGTTCCGGCGCGCTGCTGATCATCGATGCCGACCACTTCAAGTCGATCAACGACCGCCTCGGCCATGATTGCGGCGACAAGGCGCTCAAACTGATCGCGCAGGCGATCAAGGGTCAGCTGCGTGGCGGCGACATCGTCGGCCGGATCGGCGGCGAGGAGTTCGGCGTATTCCTTCCCGGTGTCGACCCCTCGCAATCCTGGCTGGTTGCCGAAGGCATCCGCCGACGGATACGCGAAATGGACTTTTCCCCAGGCGGCCGCTCCTGCCCGCTTTCGGTCAGCATCGGCGGCACCAGCTTCAGCGGGCCGACCACCTACGAGGCAATATTCTCCGCCGCCGACAGACGGCTTTATGCCGCCAAGTCGAACGGGCGCGATCAGGTCAGCTTCGATCCGGCGGAAGCCTCCCTGGTGTCTCTGCCCAGCATCGCTACCGTCCACTGACTGCGGCCTCGCAGTGCACCGGCCGCTTCCTTGACGCCTGCTTGTCTGTGTGCTTCCTCCGGGCAAGCAATGTAGGAAGTATCGCCGGAAATAGTCCTGCCTCTTAAGTCCCTCGATCGTGCGGTTCGCGGGTACGGCACGACCCTTGGGTGCAGGCAATGAATGGCGAAACGCGCCGGGATAGAACCCAGTAAGCACCGCGATCATGATCCATTTATTCAACGGCTTTCAGAACCCGTTTGGCGGCAGTGAGCGCGAAACCCTGGAGTTGTATCGGCTGTTGAGCGCCGGCTCGCAGGTGCGCCTCTGGGCAACCTCGTCGCGCCTATCCGAAGACCTGATGCGGGAATTTCCGATACGCCGCGTCTCACCGGCAACACGCAATGTGCCGGATGGCGGCACCTATGTCTTTCTTGGCGCGCATTGGCACAACAAGATGTGGCCTTATCTGGTCCCGCGGCCGCACCGGCTGATCTATGTCTTCAACACCTTTCATCCCAAGATCATCGCTCTGACGACACGCAGGCCGCGCCTGCTGGGTTGGCCCGCTGCCGAACTGGTGCTGATCTCCGACTTTCAGAGGCGCATGCTGGAGGTCGAAGGCGTCGTCCATGCCTCGCCGATCGAGATCGAGCGCTTCTCGCCACTGCCGGCAAAGCCAAACGGTCCGTTCACCGTGGGGCGGCTGAGCCGCGACACGGCGGACAAGCATCACGCCGACGATGTGGCGCTCTATGAGGCGTTGCTTGGCGATGGCATCGCGGTGCGGATTCAGGGCGGCATGCCACTCAAGGACAGGCTTGCGCCGCATCCGCAACTCGAACTCCTGCCGCAGGGTGAATTTGTCGCAGAACAGTTCCTGCCGACGCTCGACGTGTTCTATTATCGCACCGGCTCCCATGTGGAGACGTTCGGCCGTGTGGTGTTCGAGGCGATGGCCTGCGGTTTGCCCGTGGTCTGCCATGCGAATGGCGGCTACGCCGACCACATCAGGCATGGCGAAAACGGCTTCCTGTTTGAAACGACGCAACAGGCGGCGCGAATCCTGGCGGATCTCAAAGCCGACCCGGGCCTGCGGGCGACGGTCGGCCGCAAGGCGCGGCAGACAGTCGAGCAGCTGTTTTCACCCCAGGCGTTGCAACAGCGGCTGGATTTCTACCGACGCTAGCGGCACCCGCGCCATCGGCCTTCAGATATTCTCCGCCAATAGTCCACGTAGCCGTTTGGCATCAATCCCGACATCGCGCTAAAGCTGGCATCACGTGAATCGCGGGCGGCCGGCATCGGTGCGCGGACAGATCAAGCAGGGCTTCTTACCGATGACGTTGACGGCCGCCGCGGCACTGCTGATCCTGGTCCTCACCTATGCCGGAGTCGCCATCGGCCGCATACCTGGCCTAAGGCTTGACCGGGCAGGCATTGCGCTGCTTGGCGGCGCGGCGATGATCGCCATCGGCGCGCTCAGCATGGAAGACGCCTATCGCGCCATCAATTTCGACACCATCACGCTTCTGCTCGGAATGATGATCGTGGTGGCGCATCTGAAGGTGTCGGGCGCCTTTCGCGGTCTCGGCGCAATCGCCATCGAGCACGCGCATGCGCCGTTCATGCTCCTGGTGATGGTGACGCTCCTGACCGGCGTGCTGTCGGCCTTCCTGGTCAACGACGCCATCTGCCTGGTCATGGCGCCGATCGTCGTTCACGTCACCCGCGTCATCAACCGCAACCCCATCCCCTATCTGATCGCTACCGCCACCGCGTCGAACTGCGGCAGCGTCGCCACCATCACCGGCAATCCGCAGAACATGGTCATCGGCGCGCTATCTGGCATTTCCTATCCGGCCTTTTCGGCGGCGCTCGCGCCGGTGGCCTTGTTTGGCCTTGTCGCCGTCATCGTCATTGTGCGCATCGTCTATCGCGCCGAATTCACCCGCAACGGCGAACTGACGCCACACATCTCGCGCGGCCGCATGCATCGCGGCCAGGTGCTCAAAGCGGTGGTCGTCTGCATCGGATTGGCGATCGCCTTCTTCGCCGGTGTTCCCGTAGCCAAGGCGGCGCTCATTGGCGGCGCCATTCTGCTGCTCACCCGCGCCATCAAGCCATCGCGCATCTACCGCGAGATCGACGGACCGCTGCTGTTCATGTTCGCGGGTCTGTTCGTGGTGGTTGCGGGCGCGGAAAAGACGCTGCTGACATCAGACATGATCGCCTCGGCCAAGAACATCGGGCTCGACGATGTCTGGAGGCTGTCGGGTTTCACCGCGGTTTTGTCCAACATCATGAGCAATGTTCCGGCCGTGCTGGCGCTCAGGCCATTTATCCCCGGCCTGGAGAACCCCGAGCGCGCCTGGCTGGTGGTGGCCATGAGTTCGACGCTGGCCGGCAACTTCACCTTGCTCGGCTCGGTCGCCAACCTGATCGTCGCCGAACAATCCAAGTCGGCAGGCACACCGTTGTCTTTCGGTGCCTTCTTCAAGGTCGGGCTGCCGCTGACGCTGATCACGCTCGCTTTCGGCACTGCCTGGCTGGCTATGATGTCCTGACCGGTCCTGCGGCTGGACCGGTCAGGGCGCCACATCGAGATGGCCCCTCATGTTCGGATGGAAGCGGCAGAAATAATCCACCGCGCCCGCTGTCTTGAGGGTCACTTGTCCCTTGGATTTCGGCGGCATCATCACGTCCCAGCCACCCTTCACGGTAGCCGTGTGGGCGACCACGTCCTTGTTCACCCATTCGATCGTGTCGCCGACTTTGGCCTGGAGGCTTGCCGGCGAATAGACGAGCCTGTCGATCGTCACCTGGATGGTTGCGGCCGCCGCCGGCGCCGCCGCAAAGGTCAGCGCCAGCATTGCCAGCCACGCCAGATGATCCAAGGCGCCCGCTTTCATTTCAGCATGCCGGCGACGTGTTCGGCATGCTGCTCGTGGCCCTGGAAGATCTTGAGGCCGGTCTCGAGCAGGCTCTTCAGCTCGGCATTGCTGGCCGAGGGAATGAGCAGGGTTTCGAGCGCGCCATCGACCTGCTTGTGATAAGCGACCTCGTTTTCGATATAGGCCTTGTCGAAGGCCGCGCCTTTCAGCTTGGCGAGCTTGGCGCGTTCCTCTTTCGCAGCCTTCGTCAGCGCCTGGCTGGTGGCGTTGTCCTCGGGCTTCACCTTGAGCTTCTTGACGAGGTCGAGCGCCTGCTTGTTCACCGCTTCGTGGTCGCGCTCCATGTCCTTGGCGAAATCGACGACCTCCTTGTTCTTCGATGTCTTGATCGCCTGCTTGGCCGCCTCGATGTCGAGGACGCCTGCCGTATAGGCGATATGGGCGATCTGCGGGTCGGTCGGCTTGTCGGCGGCTTGCGAGACCGGGGCAGCGCCGACGAGAAGCAGGGCGGCAAGGGCAACGGTATATCGGGTGAACATGGCATCCTCCTTGGCCCGGCCGCGAAGAGGCGCCGGGCTCAAATCTTTCAGTTGACGCTCATTGGATGCGGGGCGGAGAGAAACGTTCCCGGAAATCAGGACCGCATCATTCGAAGCCCAGCCGTTCCATCACCGCCCGGGTCAGTCGCTCGCAGCGCCGCCCGGCGAACGGGAAGGCATCGAGCAGCACAGGGCCGATTTCATCGTCCAGCGCCTTGCGTAGCAGGACACGGGCACGGTGCAGCCTCGTCTTGACGGTCTCCGGCCGGACGCCAAGCAAATCGGCGGTTTCTTCCATGCTCAGGCCCTCGATGATGCGGGCGACGAAGACCATGCGGTAAATGTCGGGCAAGTTGTCGGTCGCTCGTTCGACAAGTGCGAGAATCTGCCGCTGCGCCATCGCGCGCTCCGGATCATCGTTGGAATTGAGAGGAAACCGGATGATTTGCGCTTCCGGATTGTCAGGCATATCCGCTGTGCGACGCTTCTTGCGCAGGCGGCCAAGCGCTTCGTTGATGACGATGCGCGACAGCCAGGTGGCGAGCGTGGATTCGCCGCGAAAAGCCGCCAGGCTGGCGAAGGCGCGGACATAGGCCTCCTGGACGACATCCTCGGCTTCGGCGTCGTTGCGCAGAATGCCGCGCGCGATGCGGTAGAGCCTCTGGTTGTGTATTTTCATGATGGCGCGAAAAGCATTCGGCTCGCGCGCCTGCGTCTTGTGGACGAGCAGCATGTCGCCTGAAAGGCTTTCGGCAACCATGGGTGCCGTGGCGGGCGTTGCGAGCTTGCTCATCGCGACCGGATCTCCCAGAACACGCGCCTCTTCGAACAGGCGCCTCTTCAAACATGCGCTTGACTGCACATTGGATGCGCCTGCCGGCAAAAGGTTCCCGGATCAGCGGGATCCGGGCTCGCTATTCTAGGCCGCCGCCAATCCTTTGTCTGCTGTCTGCACGCGTGCGACGGCCGCCAGCAGGTCGGTCTGCGTGATCAGGCCGAGAATGCGCCGCTCGCCGTCGACGATCACCACGGCATGGCTGCGGCCGTCGGTCAGCGCCGGAAGCAGGCTCATCGCCGGCGTCTCGGGCGAGGCGGTGCCGGCTTTTGCCATCACGCTCTTCACCGTGTCGACGGCTTTCGTCAGCTCGCGTAGGCCGACAGCGCCAACCAGCCTTGCTTCGGCATCAACCACCGGCAAGGTGCGGATATTGTGATCAAGCAGTTGCCGGCGTGCCTCGTCGGCGATGGCCTGTTCGGGCACCGAAACCACGTCGCGCGACATGATGTCCTTGCACAGCAGCGTCCGGTGCGACCGCACCATGGCCTGCAATTCGACCTGTCGAAGCAGCCGTTCGAGGTCGTCGCGGTCGATATCGAAGGTCTCGTCGAGCGCCGTCAGCGCCGCGTCGATGTCCTCGGGCCGGAAACCGGCGCGCTGCTGAGCCGGGAGATCGGCGGTACCGTGGCTGTTGGCGGCCGGTGCCACGACATGCGGGTAGTTGCGCCGCGCCAGCTTGTGGAAAAGGAAACCCAGCGCCACCAGGATGGTCGAATTCAAGGCGACCGGCACGAACGGGAACAGGAAGCCCGCGCTGATGACGGCCGGCCCACCGAGCACCGCCGTCAGCGCGGCGGCGCCGCCTGGCGGATGCAGGCAGCGCGTGAACGACATCGCGGCGATGGCCAATGCCACCGCGAGGCCCGAGGCCATCACCGGATCATGGATGAAATGCGCGACGGTCACGCCGACCAGCGCCGATATGGAGTTGCCGCCGACGATCGACCAGGGCTGCGCCAACGGGCTCGCGGGCACAGCGAACAGAAGCACGGCGGATGCGCCCATCGGGGCCACCAGCAGGGCCACATGCGGGCCGCCGCCCATCGCCAGCCCGCTGATCACGCCGGTCAGCGCGATGCCGATCGTGGCGCCGATACACGCCAGGATGCGTTCACGCAGCGTCGCGCCGGCGAGGATGGGGACAAAAAGACGAAAGGCCATCGAGAAACTTTGCGAGGAATGGATCTGTCGAGGATGCGTGCGGCACGCAATGCAGCCGAATTCGCCGATTTGAAAGTCAAACAAATCCGTAAAGTCACGGCGCAGGAGAATAATATTGCGCGCCGGCTTTCGCCGGAGTGCTGACTGCGGCTCCCGCTTTGTCATCAGCGCCAAGGGCTTGCGACCTTTGCCGAGTCTGTTTGACGTCAGCCCGTGCGTGCCGCCGCCGTAAGTCCGCGCAGGATGTCGGCTTTCAAGTCGTCGACATCCTCGAGACCGATCTGCAGGCGGATCAACGGACCTTCGTAAGGGCCTTTCGCAACGACGCGGTCGCCAAGCCAGACCGGCACAGCGAGGCTCTCATAGCCGCCCCAGGAGTAGCCGAGACCGAAGATCTGCAGCGCGTCCAGGAAAGCGTGCTGCTCCTTCTGGCTGCCGCCGGCAAGCACGATGGAAAAGATGCCGCTCGAACCGCAGAAGTCGCGTTTCCATAGGGCGTGGTCCGGATGGCTGGGCAGGGCAGGGTGGAGCACGCGCGCCACGCCCTTCTGGCCTTCGAGCCACGACGCGATGGCGAGTGCGCTGCGCTGATGATGCTCGAGGCGCACGCCCATTGTGCGCAGGCCGCGCAGCACCTGATAGACATCGTCGGGGCCCGCACAGCAGCCAAGCGTGCAAAAGCTCTCGTAGAGCTGCGTCCAACAGGCCTCAGTGGCCGAGACCGTGCCGAGCAGCACGTCCGAATGTCCGGCAGGATATTTCGTCGCCGCGTGGATCGAGATGTCGATGCCATGGTCGAGCGGCCGGAAATAGAGCGGCGTCGCCCAGGTGTTGTCCATCATCACGATGGCGGCGGCCGCATGCGCCGCCTTGGCGATTGCCGGGATATCCTGCACCTCGAACGTATTGGAGGCCGGCGATTCGGTAAACACCACTTTGGTGTTCGGCTTGATCAACGCCGCGATGCCGGCGCCGACATTGGGAGCATAATACTCGACCTCGACGCCCAACCGCTTCAGCATCGTGTCGGCGAAGTTTCTCGTGGGGTGATAGACGGAATCGACGATCAGCAGATGGTCGCCCGCCGATACGAAGGCGAGCAGCGGAATGGTCACCGCCGCCAGGCCCGATGGCACCACGATGGTGCCGGCGGACCCTTCCAGCGCATCGATCGCCAGTGCAAGGGCATCGGTCGTCGGTGTGCCGCGCGTGCCGTAAGTGTATTTCTGGCTGCGTGCGGCCATCGCGGCGGCATTGGGGTACAGCACGGTCGAGGCATGCACCACCGGCGGATTGACGAAGCCGAAATAGTCGTGCGGGTTGTTGCCCGAATGGGCAAGCCGCGTGTTGATGCCCACCTTGCCGGAACCCTGCTCGCTGCCGTCTTTCGCCATTCTTGGTCGCCTTGTTTGACAAGGCGCTAGCCATAGTGCGGCGTCGTGGGCCGCGCAACAGCCCACTGTCCGCCAGGAATGGACTTCGAATATGCCAATTCCCGGGTCCGGAAGACAGCCAGGGCCTGCTCCTGAATCGGACCGGCCACACATGCGACCGTGCCTTGTCGGAAGCTTGGTCGTCAGCTGGTGAACCTATTGTAGCCGGCCGTGAAAAGTATATGCTAAACTGCTAATGTTAATCGCCGGATGCTTCGATCAGATGCTGCCGGATGGTTCTTGCCGGTAACCTCCTGGTCCCGATCCGGATATCGCGCTCATCGAGAGTGCGGCAAGGGGAGGAATGCCATGCCTGACACCAAATGGACAATGAAGGCGCGCGAATTCATCAACTGCAATTGCGCCTATGGCTGCCCGTGCCAGTTCAACGCCATGCCGACATATGGATTCTGCCAGGCCGTCGCCGGCATGGAGATCGAGACCGGCCATCACGGCGACACCAAGCTCGACGGGTTGCGCTTCGTCGGCATTTTCAGCTGGCCCGGCGCGATCCACCAGGGCAGGGGCGAGGCCGCGGTGGTTATCGACGAGCGGGCCAGCGAGGCCCAGCGTAATGCCCTGCTTCGAATACTGGGCGGTCAGGACACCGAACCGGGCGCGACCATATTCCAGGTCTTCTCGACCACGCTGGAGAAATTCCACGATCCGATCTTCGCCGCGATCGATTTCAAGGTCGACGTCGACGCGCGAACCGGGCGGCTGCATGTCAACGGCGTAACCGACGGCCATGGTGAACCGATCAAGAACCCGGTCACCGGCGCCGAGCACCGGGCGCGCATCGACCTGCCGCGCGGCTTCGAATACGCGATTGCCGAGGTCGGGCGCGGCTGGACCAAGGCAACGGGCCCGATCAAGTTCGAGGTGGCCGACACGCACAGCCATTTCGCCAATCTGCATCTCACGCAGAGCGGCATCGTGCATTGACCTGATGTAATGGGCGAGACGGCTCTCGAGGCAGTGCTGCGGCGCGACCGCGCGGTCGTGGCGGCCGCGCTCGTCGTGATTGCCGTTCTCGCCTGGGCCTATGTTGTTTGGCTCTCCACCGACGTGGTCATGTCTGGTGCTCTCGTATCGGACAGTGCGGCAGGCGGCATGGCCGGGATGGACATGTCGAACCTGGACATGGGGAGCATGGATATGGGTGCCGCCGTGGCGCCGGGTTTCCGGGCTTGGGCTTCGGCTGATTTCGTTTTCATCTTCACGATGTGGGCTGTGATGATGGTCGGCATGATGACGCCGTCGGTCGCGCCGATGTTGCTGCTCTATGCCGGCGTCGGCCGCAAGGCGCTGGCGGATGGCCGGCCTGTCGCTTCGACGGCATGGTTTTTTACCGGTTATCTCATCGTCTGGGTCGTCTTCAGCATCGTGGCCACCGGTGCGCAATGGCTGCTCGCCCGTTTCGCCTTGCTCAACCCCGCGATGGCGACCGGCAGTGCGGTCGTAGGTGGCCTCGTCCTCATCGCCGCCGGCCTTTATCAATGGACGCCGATCAAGGGCGTCTGCCTGCGCCAATGTCAGGCGCCGATAGCGTTCCTGGCGAGCCATGGTGGGTTCCGCACCACCGCGGCCGGCGCGCTTCGGCTCGGCATGGATCACGGCGCCTATTGTCTCGGCTGCTGCTGGGCGCTGATGGCCCTGCTGTTTGTCGGCGGTGTCATGAACCTCTTGTGGATCGCCGGCATCGCCTTCCTCGTTCTCCTGGAGAAGGTGGTCCCAACTGGGCAATTGATCCCGCGGGTCTCCGGTGCATTGATGGTTGCGGTCGGCGTCTTTCTCATCTTTCCGGCGCTTTGAGAGTGCGCACCGACTTTGTCCACAAGCAATATTGACCGGCAATCACGGGGTAATCGTCGGCCGAAGGGTATCACGTAACGTCAATGCATTTCGTGCTGAGGGCAGTAACGCTAAGGTATAGCCCGGAACGGATTTTACCGCACCGGGTCACATCCGCGTCAAATGAGCTTTGCCGAGTTAATTTGCGCTTCTGACTAAATCGCGGGCGCATCTGTCTGCAATTCAGGCATTTCAGCCAATCGATTTTCAAACCCGTTGCAATTCGGTCATTTTCCTTGACCTCACGGGAATTATCGCCTTCGATGCTGTTCGTGAATGGGAGGCGGCGCGTCGGTTTGCGATGCGGGGTTTCGGGAATGGGCCGGGATGGGAGCTGCGTTCACAAGGGAAAAAAGATCAGGGTTTTGCCTGAAAAAACAGAAAAGGGTCTGTGGGTTATGAAACACATTGCTATCGGCATTCTTGGCGTCGCCACGCTCGGACTGATGGCGTCGGCCGCGTCGGCAGGCACGCTCGACACCGTCAAGGCGAAGGGCTTCATCCAGTGCGGCGTCTCGACCGGTCTGGCCGGCTTCTCCGCGCCGGACGACAAGGGCGACTGGCAAGGCATCGACGCCGATTTCTGCCGCGCGGTTGCCGCCGCCGTCTTCGGTGACGGCACCAAGGTCAAATTCACGCCGCTCAGCGCCAAGGAGCGCTTCACCGCGCTGCAGTCCGGCGAGGTCGACATCCTGTCGCGCAACACCACCTGGACGATCAACCGTGACACCGCGCTCGGCCTGAATTTCATCGGCACGACCTACTATGACGGCCAGGGCTTCATGATCAACGCCAAGAAGCTGCCGGGCGTCAATTCGGCGCTGCAGCTTTCGGGCGCCGCCGTCTGTGTGCAAAGTGGCACGACCACCGAGCTCAACCTCGCCGACTATTTCAAGGCGAACAAGATGGAGTACAATCCGGTCGTCTTCGAGAAACTGGAAGAGGTCAACGCCGCCTATGATGCCGGCCGCTGCGACGTCTACACCACCGACCAGTCGGGCCTTTACGGCATTCGCTTGACGCTCGGCTCGCCGGCCGATCACGTCGTGCTGCCCGAGATCATCTCGAAAGAGCCGCTCGGACCTGCCGTTCGCCAGGGCGACGACCAGTGGTACCACATCGTCAAGTGGACCTATTTCGCTCTGCTCGATGCCGAGGAACTGGGCATCACCAAGGCCAATGTCGACGAGATGAAGAACTCCGCCAGCCCGGAGATCAAGCGTGTGCTCGGCCAGGAAGCCGATACCAAGATCGGCACCGATCTCGGCGTCTCCAACGACTGGGTCGTCAACATCGTCAAGGCCGTCGGCAATTACGGCGAAATGTTCGACCGCAATGTCGGCTCGGGCAGCCCGCTCAAGATCGCCCGTGGCATCAATGCGCTGTGGACCAAGGGCGGCCTGCAATACGCGCCGCCGATCCGCTGATCGAAATGTGATCCGGAAGGCAGGCACCTGCCTTCCGGTTTCTCTTTCACAGGGGACGTGACATGGCATCGCAGGAAATCCTACGCGAGGAGCCGAGCCGCGGCTCCTTCGTCAATGATCCGAGAATACGCAGTCTCTTCTTCCAGACGCTGGTCGTCGTCTTGTTGTTCGGCTCCATCTGGTGGATCGTGCAGAACGTCATCGACAACCTGCATCGCCTGCACATCGCCTCCGGCTTCGGCTTCCTCAAGGGGCGCGCCGGATTCGACATATCGGACACGCCGATCGCCTATACGTCGGACTCGACCTATGGCCGCGCCATCATCGTCGGCCTGATCAACACCATCATCGTTGCCGCCGCCGGCATCATCACCGCCACCATCATCGGCTTCATCATCGGCATCGGCCGCCTGTCGCAGAACTGGCTGATCCAGAAGATCTGCACGGTCTATGTCGAGATTTTCCGCAACATCCCGCCGCTGCTGGTCATCTTCTTCTGGTATTCCGGCGTGCTCGCCGTACTGCCGCCGCCGCGCGACTCCTATCATCTGCCTTTCGGCTCCTTCCTCAACCAGCGCGGCTTCTATTTTCCCCGCCCAGTCTGGGGCGACGGCTCCTGGCTGATCCTGGTCGCCCTTGTGGTGGGCATCGCCATGTCCTGGTTCGTCGCCCGCAAGGCGCGTCAGCGGCAGATGGCGACAGGCCAGCAATTTCCGGTGTTCTGGACGTCCGCCGCGCTGATCGTCGGCCTGCCGCTGCTCGCTTACGTGCTGAGCGGCTTTCCGCTGAGCTTTGATTTGCCGAAACAGTCAACCTTCAACCTGACCGGCGGCTTCCAGGTCAAGCCGGAATTCCTGTCGCTCTATCTGGCGCTGTCCTGCTACACGGCGGCCTTCATCGCCGAAATCGTGCGCGCCGGCATCAGGGGCGTCAGCAAGGGCCAGACCGAGGCGGCGGCGGCACTTGGCCTGCGATCCGGGTCGATCTTGCGGCTGGTCGTGGTGCCGCAGGCCATGCGCATCGTCATCCCACCGCTGACCAGCCAGTATCTCAACCTGACCAAGAACTCCTCGCTGGCGATCGCCATCGGTTATCCCGACCTGACGGCGACAGCCGGCACGGTTCTGAACCAAACCGGGCAGGCGGTCGAAGGCGTGCTGATCATGATGATCGCCTATCTCATACTCAGCCTTGTGACCTCGGCTGTCATGAACGTGGTCAACGCCAGAATGGCGCTGGTGGAGAGGTAGAGCCATGCAGGAACATGACATGTCCTGGGTGCGTACCGAGATGGCGCTCGCGCAGCCCGCGCCGGCGAGCGTCAGCGGCCCCATCGCCTGGGTGCGCAGGAATCTGATCGGTTCGGCCGGCGACACCATCCTCACCATCCTCGGCATCGTCATCGTCGCCTGGATTCTGCCGCAGGTCATCAATTGGGCGTTCATCAACGCGCAGTGGACCGGGCCGGACCGAACGGTCTGCGCGACCGTTGCGCAAGGCGGCATTCAGCCCGACGGCTGGAGCGGAGCCTGCTGGGCTTTCGTCAACGCCAAGTTCGGCCAGTTCATGTTCGGCACCTATCCGGTCGAGGAGCGCTGGCGGCCGATCCTGGTCGCCATCCTGTTCGTGGTACTGTTGGTGCCGATGCTGATGCCGCGTGTGCCGCGCAAGGGGCTGAACGCCATCCTGCTCTTCCTGGTGCTGCCGATCGTTTCCTTCTTCCTTCTGGTCGGCGGCATATTCGGCCTGCCGCATGTCGAAACCTCGCGCTGGGGCGGGCTGCTGATCACGCTGAGCCTGTCCTTCGTCGGCATCGCCGTGTCGTTGCCGCTGGGGACCGTGCTGGCGCTCGGGCGGCGCTCGAAGATGCCGATCGTCAAGATGCTGTGCGTTATCTTCATCGAAGCCGTGCGCGGCATACCGCTGATCACCGTTCTGTTTTTCGTCAGCGTCATGCTGCCGCTGTTCCTGCCGGCCGGCGTCACTTTCGACAAGTATCTGAGGGCGCTGATCGGTGTGTCGCTGTTTGCGGCGGCCTATATGGCCGAAGTGGTGCGCGGCGGCCTGCAGGCGATCCCCAAGGGCCAGTATGAAGGCGCCGATTCGCTCGGCCTCGGCTACTGGCAGAAGATGGGGTTGATCGTGTTGCCGCAGGCGCTGAAGCTGGTCATCCCCGGCATCGTCAATACCTTCATCGGCATGTTCAAGGACACCAGCCTGGTCCTCATCATCTCGATGTTCGACCTGCTCGGCATCGTCAAGCAGAACTTCTCGGATGCCAATTGGGCAACGGCGCAGACCGCGAAATCCGGCCTGGTCTTCGCGGCCTTCGTCTTTTGGCTGTTCTGCTTCGGCATGTCGCGCTATTCAATGTACACAGAACGCCGGCTCGACACCGGCTACAAACGCTAAACAAAAGAACAAGGGGACCCCAGCCATGGCCACCGAAAACGCCGTCAGCGCGGAAGAGATCAAGGTCAACGCCGCCAAGATGCAGATTTCCACCACCGATGTCGCCATCGACATCATCGCCATGCACAAATGGTATGGCGAGTTCCATGTGCTGAAGGACATCAATCTGAAGGTGATGCGCGGCGAGCGCATCGTCATCTGCGGACCGTCCGGGTCTGGCAAATCGACCATGATCCGCTGCATCAACCGGCTGGAGGAGCACCAGAAGGGCAAGATCATCGTCGACGGCAAGGAACTCACCAACGATCTGAAGAAGATCGACGAGGTGCGCCGCGAGGTCGGCATGGTGTTCCAGCACTTCAACCTGTTCCCGCATCTGACCATCCTGGAGAACTGCACGCTGGCGCCGATCTGGGTGCGCAAGACGCCGAAGAAGCAGGCCGAGGAAATCGCCATGCATTTTCTCAAGCGCGTCAAGATTCCCGAGCAGGCCAACAAATATCCGGGCCAGCTTTCCGGCGGCCAGCAGCAGCGCGTGGCGATCGCCCGCTCGCTGTGCATGAACCCGCGCATCATGCTGTTCGACGAGCCGACCTCGGCACTCGACCCCGAAATGATCAAGGAAGTGCTGGAGACCATGGTTGGCCTCGCCGAGGAAGGCATGACCATGCTCTGCGTCACCCACGAAATGGGCTTTGCGCGGAAAGTCGCCAACCGGGTGATCTTCATGGATCAGGGCCAGATCGTCGAGCAGAACACGCCGGCCGAGTTCTTCGACCATCCGCGCCACGAACGCACGAAACTGTTCCTGTCGCAGATCCTGCACTGAGCGGACTGACGCCGATTCGAAAAAGCCCGGCCGCGCCATTGCCGGGCTTTTTTGCGTCTGGCTCGTCAGGTAATGATCTTCTCCATTGAGCCGCGAACGGAATCGCGAAGCCGCACCGATGAGAAAACTCCAGCGTTTCCTGGCCCTGCTGGTTGCAGCAGTGGTGCTCGCCGTGGCGCTCGGTACGCTGGTGCCGCGGCCGCTCTGGCCGGCGGCCGCCGCGGATGAGGGCACGCGGCGCATATTGGTGCTGAAGAACCTGATCCACACCGACATCGCCATTCCGGTGGACGACGAGATGCGCCGGCGCTTCCGTTTCCTGACCGATGCCGGCCTGCCTTCGGGCGCACCTGAAGTGCGCTATATCGTCTTCGGCTGGGGTGGGCGGGCCTTTTACCTGGAAACGCCGACATGGTCGCAAGTGAAGGCGCTGCCCATATTCAAGGCGCTGACGCTCGACGCTTCGGTGATGCATGTCGACGTCGCTGGCGATATCACCGAGGCGCTCCCCGATGTCGCCGGCTTCGATGTGGACAAGGACCGTTTCGCCGCATTGCTCGACTTCATCGAAGCGAGTTTTCAGCAGGGACCGAGTGGCCCGATCGTCATCGACAATGCCGCCTACTCCAATTTCGACCGCTTTTATGAGGCCAATGGCCGTTTCAACGCGCTGATCGGCTGCGATACCTGGACGGCGGCGGCACTGCGCACCGCCGGCCTGCGCACCGGCTGGTGGAACCCGCTGCCGGCATCGCTTGGGTTGTCGATGCGGCTGTATAATTGAGAGATCGTTCGACTCGATCAGCCGGCCTTGCGATCCTGTTTCGCAACATACTCGCGCAGTGCTTTATTGATCGCGCTCTGATAGCCGCGACCGTCCGGCGAGCGTGTTTTGAACCAAGCGACAAGATCGGAATCGAGACGAAGCGTTAGCTGCTGCTTGATTGGCTTGAAATAGGGATTTCGAACAGCGTTCTGCCAGAAATCTTCGGTCAATTCGGGAATATCGCTTGTATCGACATTGCCTTCGGGTAGCGCGCTCAGCGATGCGATTTCCGCCTTCTGAGTTTCGTCAGGGGATGCGGATTTGTCGGGTCAAACTTATGTCGAACGATTTTGCGCATAACGTTTTTTTCCGTTGTTGTGGCCCTCGGCGCGGAAATGATGCGGATCACGTCCATCCCGTCTTCTGCTCGATCGGCATGGGCGACCAACAGCACAAGGAAACCCTCGACTACGCCCGTTGTTTGCCATCGGTACTCGCCGTCCTCGACTCTGTCCTGCTCGGTCAGCGCAAAGGGATTGGTGAAAACGCGAATGGCCGTCTCGAAACTCAAACCATGTTTGCGCAGATTCGACCTAGCCTTACGTCAAGGCGGCGGATCGTCGGGCCGCTTCATGATGTTCTGCTGTTCCCACCCGTATAGCCAGTCCAAATCCGCCGCGAGCTTCTCTCCCGGCCGCGTCGCCAGGAGCAGATTGCGCGCCAATGCCACCGGTCCCCGGGCGTGCCAGGCGAGGCGGTTGAGCGCGCCGCGTTTCAGCACCTTTTCGATGCGCGGTCGTCTCAGCTTCTCCCACATGGTGAGGCTTTGCGTCAGGTCGCCGGGGAAGTCGGCAAGGAAATCAGCAAGCATTGCGGCGTCCTCGATCGCCATGGCGGCACCTTGCGCCGCGAACGGGGTCATCGCATGTGCGGCGTCGCCGATCAGCGCGATGCCGGCTGGCATCGTCCAGGGCTGCTTCCGTTCGACTGTATGGAGTGGCCAGGTCAGCCATGGGCCAGCCAATTCCACCAGTCTCGCAAGGCCCGCGGCCGTGCCACGCATGGCGCTGGCGAGGATGCCGGGATCGGTGTGTCCGGACCAGCCCTCGTCAATGCGCTCGCCTTTGGTGAAAGCGACAAGATTGAACGCGTCACCCTTGCTCACGGGATAGGCCACCAAATGGAAGCCGGGGTGCAGGAAGGTGGTGACGCAGTCGGGGGCGCCGATCGCGGCATAGGCTCGCCCGGCTTCACTGTCCGCGCTCACCGTCGCGCGCCAGGCCAGTTCGCCGGAGAATTGGCTGTTCGCGAGGCCGGCTCCGCCGCCTGGGCCGGCAAGTCTCCGCACCGACGACCAGACGCCGTCGGCGCCAACCAACAGGAAACCCGCTGCCTGGACGGGCTTGCCGTCCACCTCGGCAGTCACGGTGACGCCGTGCGTGCCGGCGGCGATGTTGCCGACGCGCGCGCCGGTGGTGAGCTGGATGCCGGGCATTTGCACAACGCGCGCCATCAGGGCGTCTTGCAGATCCGCCCGGTGCGCCACGAGATAGGGCGCCCCCCAGCGTTCCTCGCCGGCGCCGCCAAGCGGCACGCGTGCCAGTTGGCGCAGGCTCGCGGCGTCCTTCAGCACCACGGCTTCCGGCTTGACGGCATTGGCGAGAAGCGTGTCGAGGACGCCAAGCCGGCGCAGAATGCGCGTCGCGTTTGGCGGGAGCTGGATGCCGGCGCCCGCCGCTTCGAGGCGCTTGGCCTGTTCGAACACCCTCACGGGGTAGCCGCGTTCGGCGAAAGCGATCGCCGCCGTCAGCCCGGCGATGCCAGCCCCGGCAATCACGACCTGCCGGGACCGCGTCTCGCTCATGATCGGGAGGTCAGGCGGCCTGGTCGATGTAGAGGCAGCCCGCCGGCAGCGTTTCCGTCGCCTTCAGCTTCGGCGAATAGCGGTAGAGGGTCGAGCAGTAGGGGCAGATTTTCTCATTGTCGTCGCCCATGTCCAGAAACACGTGCGGATGATCGAAAGGCGGGTTGGCGCCCGTGCACATGAATTCCTTGACCCCGATGTCGATTGCCGGATGGCCCGCATCGTTCTGGAAATGGGGAATGGAACCGCCTGCCATCGTCGTCTCCTTAACGCAGTCTCTTCTGCATCTGGATCATATCAAACCTCTTTGCAAGGTCGATGAAATCAAACTGTCGCAAAAGCCTGTCAGAGAACTGTCGCAAAAGCCTGCCACAGGATAAGTTAAGCCGGTTAACCGGCCGAGGCGGGCGGAAGAGCAGGAATCATGAACGAACTGAAGCCGGTACAGAGCGAATTCAACAACATCACGGCAGCCAGCCCGGAAGGCAATCCGGACCGTTTCGTCAACCGCGAGTTCTCCTGGTTGCAGTTCAATCGCCGCGTTCTCGAAGAATCGCTGAACACCCATCACCCGCTGCTGGAGCGCGTCCGCTTCCTGTCGATCTCGGCCGCCAATCTTGACGAATTCTTCATGGTGCGTGTCGCCGGCCTTGCCGGCCAGGTGCGCGAGGGCATCGTGCTGAAGAGCCCGGACGGACGCACCCCAGAACAGCAGCTCGAACAGTTGCTGCGTGAGGTCGAGCGGCTGCAGGAGGACCAGCAGAAGAGCCTTTCGGCACTCACGGTGCTGCTCAACAAGGAAGGCATCGAGA
This sequence comes from Mesorhizobium sp. B2-3-11, assembly GCF_006442215.1. Taxonomy (NCBI): domain Bacteria; kingdom Pseudomonadati; phylum Pseudomonadota; class Alphaproteobacteria; order Hyphomicrobiales; family Phyllobacteriaceae; genus Mesorhizobium; species Mesorhizobium sp. B2-3-11. The sequence continues at coordinate 110,019 of NZ_VFVS01000007.1, forward strand.
GCATCACCCGTGATGCGCTGACCAAGGACGAGAAGGCTTGGCTGGAAGAGCATTTCCAGGACCAGGTGTTTCCGGTGCTTACGCCGCTGTCGATCGACCCGGCGCATCCGTTCCCGTTCATTCCCAATCTGGGCTTCTCGATGGCGCTGCAGCTTCGCCACCGCAAGAATGGCGAGGAGATGAGCGCGCTGCTGCGCCTGCCGGTGGCGTTGAAGCGCTTTATCCGCCTGCCGGACCGCAAGAACCATGTCCGCTTCATTCCGCTGGAGGAGGCGGTCGGCCTTTACATCGGAAAGCTGTTCCCAGGCTACGAGGTCAAGGGCTCCGGCACGTTCCGCATCATCCGCGACAGCGACATCGAGGTCGAGGAAGAATCGGAAGACCTGGTGCGGTTGTTCGAAACCGCGCTGAAGCGTCGCCGCCGCGGTTCGGTCATCCGCATCGAATTCGACATGTTGATGCCGGGAGAATTGCGCGATTTCGTCGCCGGCGAGCTTGGCGTCTCGTCGAGCCGCATCAGCGTACTCACGGGCCCGCTGGCGCTCAGCCAGATATCCGAGATCGTCTCCGTTCCCCGCGACGACCTGAAATTCACGCCCTACAATCCGCGCTTTCCCGAGCGCATCCGCGAGCATGGCGGCGACTGTTTTGCCGCCATCCGCGAGAAGGACATCGTCGTCCATCACCCCTACGAGTCGTTCGACGTGGTGGTGCAGTTCCTGCGCCAGGCAATGGCTGACCCCGAAGTGGTGGCAATCAAGCAGACGCTCTATCGCACCTCCAATGACAGCCCGATCGTGCGTGCGCTTGTCGACGCGGCCGAGGCCGGCAAGTCGGTGACGGCGCTGGTCGAGCTCAAGGCCCGTTTCGACGAGGAGGCCAACATCCGCTGGGCGCGCGATCTCGAACGCGCCGGCGTGCAGGTCGTGTTCGGTTTCCTCGAACTCAAGACCCACGCCAAGATGTCGCTGGTGGTGCGGCGCGAGGACGGCAAGCTGCGCAACTACGTCCATCTCGGCACCGGCAACTACCATCCGGTGACCGCGCGCATCTACACCGACCTTTCCTTCTTCACCACCGATCCGACGATCGCCCGCGACGTCGCCCAGCTGTTCAATTTCATCACCGGCTATGCCGAGCCGACCGCCGAAATGCGGCTGGCGATCTCGCCGTTCACGCTGAGAAGCCGCATCCTCAAGCACATTTCAGACGAGGTCACCCATGCGTTGGAGGGACGGCCGGCGCGCATCTGGATGAAGATGAACGCGCTCGTCGATCCCATCATCATCGATGCGCTCTACGACGCCAGCCGCGTCGGTGTGGAAATCGACCTTGTCGTGCGCGGCATATGCTGTCTGCGGCCGCAGGTGCCGGGCCTGTCGGAGAACATCAGGGTCAAGTCGATCGTCGGCCGGTTCCTCGAGCACAGCCGCATCTATTGCTTCGGCAACGGCCATGGCCTTCCCTCGGACGAGGCGATTGTCTACATCTCCTCGGCGGACCTGATGCCGCGCAATCTCGACCGCCGCGTCGAGACCATGGTGCCGATCACCAATCCAACTGTGCATGAACAGATTCTGGGCCAGATCATGCTCGGCAACATCATGGACAATCAGCAAAGTTTCGACGTATTGGCTGATGGAACCTCCCGGCGCGTGGTGCTGGAGGAGGGCGAGGAACCGTTCAACGCGCAGGAATATTTCATGACCAATCCGAGCCTGTCGGGACGGGGTGACGCGCTGAAATCGCATGCGCCCAAGCGTATCGCGCAGTTCAAGCGCCGCAAGAAGAACGCCGCCAGCTGATGCTGTCCAATTCCCAGGGCCGGCTGCAGGACCGCCGACCGCTGTCCATCATCGACATCGGGTCCAATTCGGTCCGTCTTGTCGTCTATGAGGGGCTGGCGCGTTCGCCGACCACGCTGTTCAACGAAAAGATGCTGGCGGGCCTCGGCCGCGGCATCGTGTCGACGGGGAAGCTCGACCCCGAGGGGGTGGCGCGCTCGATGGAGGAGTTTCGCCGTTTCCGCGCGCTCTCCGACCAGGCGGGTGCCGAACACATGTACGTGCTGGCGACCGCCGCCGCCCGCGAGGCGATCAACGGTCCCGATTTCATCCATCGGGCCGAGGATGTGCTCAAGACCGAAATCCGCGTGCTCTCCGGCCGCCAGGAAGCGCATTACTCCGCGCTTGGCGTCATCTCCGGTTTCCATCCGGCCAACGGCATTGCCGGCGACCTTGGCGGCGGCAGCCTGGAGCTTATCGACATCGACGGCGAGGCGATCGGCGACGGCATCACGCTGCCGCTTGGCGGCCTGCGCCTGCAGGACATGGCGAAGAACTCGCTCGTCCAGGCGCAGAAGATCGCGCGCCAGGAATTGGCCCGGGCCAAGCTCTTGAAGGGTGGGCAGGGCAGGACTTTTTACGCTGTCGGCGGCACCTGGCGAAATCTTGCCAGGCTGCACATGGAGATGAACAACTATCCGCTCGGCGTCATGCACCACTACGAGATATCGGCCGAAAGTGCTCAAACCTTCCTCAAGCAGGTAGCTAGCGGCGAGGTCGAAAAGGTGAGGGGTATCGAGGGCGTGTCCAAGAACCGCCGCTCGCTGCTGCCATACGGCGCTCTCGTGCTGCAGGAAATCATGACGGCGATGCAGCCGTCCAGGATTGTCGTTTCGGCGCAAGGCGTGCGCGAAGGTTTTCTCTATTCGCTGCTCGACGCGGCCGAGCAGAAGGCCGATCCGCTGATCTCGGCCGCCGAGGAGCTTGCGCTTTTGCGCTCGCGTTCGGTCCATCACGCGCATGATCTGGTCGAATGGACAGGCAAGGCCTTCAAGGCGTTCGGCATCGACGAGACGGAAGACGAAGCGCGCTATCGCCACGCCGCCTGCCTGCTCGCCGATATCGGCTGGCGCGCTCATCCGGAATATCGCGGCAAGCAGTCGCTCAACATCATCGCGCATGCGTCCTTCATCGGTGTCGATCATCCCGGCCGCGCCTATCTGGCGCTGACCAACGCCTACCGTCATGACGGCGTCTTCAATGAATTGGTGGCGCCCGAAATCAAGGCGCTGGCGCCGCCGCGCCTGTTGGAGCGCGCCCGCGTGCTGGCGGCGATGATGCGCGTCGTCTACCTGCTGACGGCCGCGATGCCTGGCATCATGCCGAGGCTGAAATGGGAAAGTCGCCCCAACGGCGCGCTGGCGCTGGTGCTGCCGGCTTCGCTTTCCGACCTCTACGGCGAGCGCCCGGCCGGCCGGCTGGCGCAGCTGGCGCGCATCACCAACCGCCGCTTGGAACTGGCGATCGAGGGCGGGCAGAGCGTGTCGGTCAAATAGTCAAGTCGCGTCGGCGCCGATGCCGAAGCCTCGCCCGTCGGCCGACCATGCGCCAGCGCCGGCCATGGCAAGCGCCAGCAAGCCGCCCGCGATGGCGATGTCCTTCATCAGCATCTGCTGATGCAGGAAGGCGAGCGTCGCATCGCCGGCGCCTTGGCCGTAATGGCCGATGAAGCCCGCCACGATGCAGAAGGCGGCCAGCAGCAGCGCCACGATCCGTGTCTGGAAGCCAACGAGGATCAGCAGCCCCGCGATCAGTTCGAACAGGCCGGTGGCCCAGGCGGCGAGCGCGGGCAGCGGCAGGCCAAGGCCGGAGAAATAGCTGGTGGTCCCAGCAACGTTGGCGAGCGCCTGGAAGCCGGACGGCACGAACAGCACGGCAAACAGCAGCCGCGAAACCATAAGCAATGCATTGCGACCCATGGCACCCTCCCTTGCCGGCACGGTCACCGGCGACCATCGCAGTCTACGCCTATGATCACACAACGAAAAAGCAGCGCGGAAAATTCCGCGCCGCTTGTTTCGGGCCCTTGGTAGGGGAAGCCTTAGCCGCGCCTGGCGTCGATCGAATACGCGCCTGCACCCGAGGAGGCCAGCAGCAGGAAGCCGCCGGTGATGGCGACGTTCTTGAGAAACTGGATCATCTGCATCTGGTCGGCCCAGCCGGTGTGGGCGACCAGACCGGTTGCGATTGTGAAGATCGCCAGCACCCAGGCGGCGATCCTGGTCTGGAAACCGACGAGGACGGCAAGGCCGCCAAGCAGCTCGATCAGGCCGACGATGACGGCTGTCGCCGTCGGTGCCGGCAGGCCGAGGCCACCGAAATAGGCGGCCGTGCCGGAAATGGCGGATAGTTTGCCGAATCCGGAAAGCAGGAAAATGACTGCGAGCAGGATACGGCCGAGCAGGATGGTGACAGAACTGTTGGACGCGGTGCCGGCGGCGGAAGTGTTGATGGACATGGTGGCTCTCCGATTGGTTTGAATGGCCACTCAGATAGACGATGCCGACTGTTCACCAAAGACAGCTATGCGGCGACACATTGTTCACGGGACATACATTTCCGTGATCGGGCAGGAGGCGCGAAATTCGTGTCGGACGATGTGGTGGCGGGAGTAAATTCTCGCGCCGAAAAATGTCAGCCGTGGTCCGACGCAATTCCGGACGGAAAACCGCTTTGCACTTTTCCTGGAATCGCTTCACCCCGGATGCGTCATGTCCTCCGGCCGCACCAGGCGGTCATAGTCGGCCTCGCTGACCAGCCCGGTTGCCAGTGCTTCCTCCCGCAAGGTCGTGCCGTTCTTGTGCGCGGTTTTGGCGATTTTGGCGGCGTTGTCGTAGCCGATGGTGGGAGCAAGCGCCGTGACCAGCATCAGTGAACGGTCGAGGGCCGCCTTGATGTTGTCCTCTCGCGCCTCGATGCCGATTACGCAATTGTCGGTGAAGGAGACTGATGCGTCGGCCAGCAACTGCACCGACTGGAGGAAGTTGTAGGCCATCAGCGGATTGTAGACGTTGAGCTCGAAATGGCCCTGGCTGCCGGCGAAGGTCAGTGCCGCATTGTTGCCGAAGACCTGCACGCAAACTTGCGTCATCGCCTCGCACTGCGTCGGGTTGACCTTGCCCGGCATGATCGAGGAGCCGGGCTCGTTTTCCGGCAGCGACAATTCGCCGAGGCCCGAGCGCGGGCCGGAGCCGAGAAAGCGGATGTCGTTGGCGATCTTGAACAGTGCCGCCGCCGCCGCGTTGATGGCGCCGTGCGAGAACACCATGGAATCGTGCGCCGCCAGCGCTTCGAACTTGTTCGGCGCGGTGACGAAGGCGATGCCTGATATGGCGGCGATACGATCGGCCACCCGCTCGGCGAAACCGACCGGCGCATTGAGGCCGGTGCCGACGGCAGTGCCGCCTTGCGCCAATTCCTGCAGGCCGGGCAGCGTCAATTCGATGCGTTTGATCGACGATGCGACCTGCGCCGCGTAGCCGGAGAATTCCTGGCCCAGCGTCAGTGGCGTGGCATCCTGCGTATGGGTGCGGCCGATCTTGATGATGTGATTGAAGTCCCGGCTCTTGGCGGCGAGCGCCTTATGCAGGTGCTTCAGCGCCGGCAAGAGGTCGTGCACGATCCGCTCGGCGCAGGCGATATGCATCGCCGTCGGATAGGTGTCGTTCGACGACTGGCTCATATTGACGTGGTCGTTGGGGTGCACCGGCTTTTTCGAGCCCATGACGCCGCCCAGCATTTCGATCGCGCGATTCGAGATCACTTCATTGGCGTTCATGTTGGACTGCGTGCCCGAACCGGTCTGCCAGACCACCAGCGGGAAGTGGTCGTTGAGCTTGCCGTCGATGACCTCTTGCGCGGCCTCGATGATTGCCTTGCCGATGACCGGATCGAGCCGCTTGAGCTCCATATTGGCTTCCGCCGCCGCCCGCTTGACGATACCCAGCGCGCGCACGATCGAAGCCGGCTGCTTTTCCCAGCCGATCTTGAAATTGCCCAGCGAACGCTGCGCCTGGGCGCCCCAATACCGGCCGGCGGCAACCTCGATGGGGCCGAACGTATCGGTTTCGGTTCTGGTTTTTTCAGCGCTCACTGGGTCTCTCCTGTCGAAGCCGGCAACGGCGTATCGCGTTGCACAACGGGCTTCAAGCGGAGAATGTGTGCGACTGAGATGCAAATCGGTTGAAGATGCTTCCGATCTCCCCACTGGAAGCCTTGGAGGAGAGATCGGCAGTTTCGCGTTCTCAACTCAAGGGCGGACCGACAATGTCGATGCCATTTTCCGCGCAGATCCGCACCAGAGCCTCGATCATCTGCGGCGTCGGCTCCGACAGAGGCGGCAATTGCGGCTGTTGGGCGGGACGGCTGGTCTGACGCAGCATCGTCTCGAAATCGGAGCCGCCCGTGATGGTCAAGGTGCGCGCGCCGTCCTGGGATTCGACCCTGTATGTGTGCGGTAGGCCTTTCGGCGCGATGATGATTTCGCCAGGACCGGCGATCTGGTCGTGGCCGTCGATCCGAAAGCGCAGCTGTCCCTCCAGGACATGAAACACCTCGTCCTCGTGCCGATGCACATGCAGCGGCGGAGAATCGCCATGGGGCATGCGGTGCTCGACGACACAGATGCCGTCCTCGCCCTCCGCCGAGGAGAGCCGAATGGCAACCAGTGTGTTGTTGAACCAGAAGAGTTCCTTGCCTGCGATCGTGCTGTTGATCATTGTCATGACGGCTCTCCCTTGTGCTTGCGGTGCCGACCGAGCGGCGTCTGCGGCTACCTGACCAAGGATTGGCGGGCGATGGAAATCGAATGATCGTATGGGGCGGATTGATGCCATGAATTTAAATGCGCTCGACCTCAATCTCGTCAGGGTGCTCGATGCGCTTTTACGTGAACGAAGCGTGACGCGCGCCGGCGAGCAGATCGGGCTGAGCCAGCCCGCCATGAGCGCGGCGCTCAATCGCCTGCGTCATGTCCTCAACGACCAGCTGTTTGTGCGGCGCGGCAACGACATGGTGCCGACCCCGCGCGCCGAAAGCCTGACGGAGCCGGTGCGCGCGGCACTGCGCGAGATCGAACGCGTTTTCCAGACTGGCAAGGACTTCGATCCTGCCGGGTTGGAGCGAACCTTCACCTTCATGGGCGCGGATTTCTTCTCCATGCTGCTGATGCCGCCGCTGGCGGCGCGCATCGCGGCGATGGCGCCCGGCGTGTCGTTTCGCTTTCTGGACAGCGCGCGCGGCGACGTTTCGAGGTTGCTCCAGGACGATGAAATCGACGCTGCCCTCGAACGCCCGCTGGAGATTCCCGACTGGGTCTCCAGCACGCCACTGTTCGATTCGCCATTCGCAATCATTGCCGCGAGGGACAATACCGCGATCAAGCAAGCCGGGATCGCGGACGGCGAGCCTTTGCCGATAGAGCTTTTCTGCGAATTGCCGCATGTTCTTCGCTCCATCGACGGTTTGATGTCGGGCTCTACCGACGCGGCGCTGGACAAGATCGGGCTGAAGCGCCGGGTGAGCCTCGCCTTACCGCATTTTCAGGCAGTCGCACTGGCGGTAGCCAGCGGAAACCACCTTGCCGCCGTTCCCAGACAGTTCGCGGTAGCAGCGGTCAAGAGCTTGCCGGTCGTGATCTACCAACCGCCGTTCGCGATTGCGGTGCCGGAAGTCAGGATGTACTGGCACGCCCGCCATGACGATGAGCCGCCGCACCGCTGGATTCGCAATCAGATCCTCGAAGCTGTCGAGGCGCTCGGCTTCAGGGATCTCGACGGCGATGAAACGACCGGTTCCCGGACCTAGGCTTCATCCAGCCGTGTAACCGCCATCCACCGCAAAATCACCCGTGGGTGGTCGAGCGCTTTTGGGTTGCCAGCCGCGCGGCGACATAGCCCTTGACCTGCCGGATCGCCTGTTCGCGCGAGACGCTGCCCGGCTGCAGGCCAAGGCGAAGCCAAAGTCCGTCGATGAAGGCCGTGACGCCAAGCGCGATGTCGTCGGCCTCGCCGGGTGAGGCGAGGCCGCGCAGGCCAGATAACAGGTTCGAGCGCATGCGCCCGTGGATCACCTTCTGGATGCGCGCCAGCTTTTCATCGCGCGGCACCTCGGCACAGAGCGAAAGCCAGGCATGGCAAAGAGGCGGCAGGAAGAGATGCTCCTCGAAATTGCCCTCGATCACCGCATCCAGGCGTTCCATCGACGTCCGTGCCTGGCGAAGCCTTGCGACCACCGCATTGCACAGGACCGCGTTGGCCTCGCGCATCGCGTGCTCGAACAATTCCTGCTTGTTACGGAAATAGTGCAGCACGATGCCTTTGGAGGCGCCGGCATGGGCAGCGACCTTTTCCAGCGTGGCCCCCGCAATGCCTTCGCGCTCCAGAACCGCGAAGGCCGCCTGCCGCAATTCCTTGCGGCGTATGTCGCCAAGCCGCTTCAGTTTCACGAGATTGTTCCATGCATCACGAATCCACGTTGACATTTTCGTCCCGCGAGATCAATCATTGACCAGTGGGATAATAAAAAGACCGATTGGTCAATTCGAGCAATGAGGAGAACGGAAATGTTGCGCATCCTTGCAGGTGGTGCCTGTCTTGCCGCGCTGGTCTTGGCCTCGCAGGCGGCCCAGGCGGCGGACCCCGAGCAATGCCGGGCGGTCCGCATGGCCGAGCCTGGCTGGAACGATCTCGCTTTCACCACGGGGGTGGGCAACGTGCTCCTGCAAGCGCTCGGCTATCAGCCACAGAGCGAGGTGCTCGGCATCAACGTCATCTACGAAGGCATGAAGAACCGGGATCTCGACCTGTTCCTGGGTTACTGGGACCCGGCGATGGTCACTTATTACGAGCCCTACAAGAAGGACGGCTCGATCGAGAATGTGCGTGTCAATCTCGTCGGCGCCAAATACACCTTCGCCGTGCCGACCTATGTCTGGGAGGCAGGGGTCAAGGACGTCTCCGACCTGCACAAGTTCGCCGACAAGTTCGGCAAAAAGATGTATGGCATCGAGCCCGGCTCCAACCAGCTGATGATGGATGCCATCGCCGATCCGGCCTTCGGCCTCGATGGCTGGCACGTGGTCGAGTCCAGCGAAGCCGGCATGCTGTCGGAGGTCGGTTACGAGATCAAGGAGAAGCAGTTCATCGTCTTCCAGGGCTGGGCGCCACATCCGATGAACACCATGTATGACTTCAAGTACCTGACCGGCGGCGACAAGTTCTTCGGCCCGAATTTCGGCGCCGCGACGGTGACGACGCAGGTGCGCAAGGGCTACCTGCAGGAATGTCCGAACGTGGCGCAGTTCCTCAGGAATCTCGCCTTCGACATCGACTTCGAGAATGTCGGCATGGGCTACCTCATCAATGACGGCATGAAGCCGGAGGACGGGGCGCTGAAGGCGATCACGCTGAACAAGAACCGCCTCGATGCCTGGCTCGCCGGTGTCACGACTTTCGATGGCAAACCTGGTCTTGCCACCGTCAAGGAAAAGCTCGGCCTGTGAGACCACCGGACGCCTTGCCCATTGCCGGAGTGGAACAGGACGCCTGGGCTGGCCGCAAGCAATGGATCAATGCCGGCGATCTTGACATGGCCTATGTCGAGATCGCCGGCGCCGGGCCGCCGCTGTTGCTGGTTCATGGTTTCACGGATACCAGCCGCAGCTTTTCGCTGCTGGCGCCGCACCTAGCCGGACGCCGGCTGATCATGCCCGATCTGCGCGGCCATGGTGCCTCGCAGGCGGGCGACGGCTGCCGCGTCGCGGATTTCGCCGAGGATATTGCAGGGTTGATCCGGCATCTGCGGTTGGACCAGCCTGTCGTCGTCGGTCATTCCCTGGGCGGCATGGTGGCGATTGCATTGGCCGCGCGGCAGCCGGACCTCATCGGTGGCCTGGTCGTGCTGGCCAGCACGCTGAAGCCCGGTTTCACGCCGGACCATCCGCTGCCGGTCGGCATCCAGGATTTGCGCGACCCGCTATCGCCGGCCGACCCGTTCTACGACTGGTGGCATGCCTGCCGGTCCTCGGTGCCGCGGCCGTTTCTCGCTGGCCTGGCGAAGGAAGCTTCCGCCATGCCGGTGGCCCGCTGGCGCGCCATTCTGGAGGAAGTCCGCATCACGGACCTAATAGCCGAGGCGCGGACCGTGCGGGCCAGGGCGCTGATCATCGCCGGCGCCTGCGACCCGCTTTTCGGCGAAGCGCACCAGCAGGCTTTGGCCGAGGCGCTGACCGGATCCCGTCTCGTCTGGGCGCCAAATTGCGGTCACAATCCGCATTGGGAGGATCCGGCCTTTGTCGCCTCCGCGATCTCGGGGATGTTGTCCGGCCGCTGATCACCTCAACAGCGATCGAGCCGTGGGCACCAGCCGCAACGTCTCGGCCGGCTTCGTGCTGACGGCTTGCATGCTCTGGCCGAGCGCCCGCCACGCCGGCGAAACGGCGAGGCGATGGCTGGCATCGGCGTTGTGGAAGGCGGTAACGGCGACGAAGACGTTTTCTCCGGCGCGCACGGGAAGTCGAGGGAACGTATTTGCGGCCGGCTCCGTCAGGAAAGCGCCGAGCAGACGCGCGCCGTTCTGGGCAATTCGCATAACCATCTCCGCCCGGAAACGCCCGGCGAAGTCGGCGCCGGTGCCCGGCCGCAAATGATGAATCGAAATCTCAACCAGGCCAGGCAACCAATTCCGATCGCTTGTGCCTTTGGGCGCCGTTGGCCGGCGCGGTCCCGACAGATCGAAGCCGGCGTCCGGCCAGGCCGGTCGCAGCAGCAACACATCGTCGGAATCGATCATCGTCGCATTGGCGGCATCACGGTGCGCCGCCCATACAGGGCCGTCATAGAATGCGCCGAGAGCATCCTTTCGGGCATCCATGCTGTCGAAGCCGCGCATCCAGACGAACATGTCGGGACGATCGAGGTCGCGGAATTGGCCAATAATCGTCATCCCCGCATCTTCCTGGCTTTCGATGAACTCCGTGTCGAAGATCTCGATCAACGTTTCGCGCCGGCCGGGTTTCAATGTGTACTGGCGCAATTCGACGATCGGCGAGGCGAGTGCAGCGGGCTCCGGCATGGCATTCAGGGTCGGCTTCATCGGGCGTTCTCCAAAACAGGTTGATCATCCTGTTTATAAACAGACCGGTTGCCCTGTTTTGTCAACATGCTATCCTTCGGCAATGTCAGCAGAGATAAACATCCGGCCAAGGCGAGCCCGAGGCAAACGCTTCAACGACCCCGAAGGCATGCGCAGGAAAGTGCTCGATGTCGCGGAAGTCGCGTTTCAGGCACGCGGCTACCATGCTTCCAGCCTGGGCGACCTCATGACGGCGGCAGGCGTCAGCGGTGGCGCGCTGCATCATCATTTTCCGACCAAGAAGGCATTGGCGCTGGCGGTCATCGACGAACGCGTGGCGGCGGCGGTCGAGGAGACGTGGATAGCGCCGGTGCGGCAGGCGGCTTCGGCGCGCGAAGGCGTGCGTCAGGTGTTCGAAGCCGTGGCAGCCGAACTGGAACGGCAAGGTTTCGTACGCGGCTGCCCGCTCAACAATCTGGCGCATGAACTCTCGCTCTCCGATCCCGAATTCCGGATTGCCCTTGCCGGTATTTTTGCGGCATGGCGCCAGGCGATCGCCGACAAGATCAGGGCCGACCAGCGGGAGGGCAGGGAGCAAGGCACGGATCCCGAGCATTTTGCGCTGGTTGCCGTCGCCACCTATTCCGGCGCCATGTCGCTGGCCAAGACAGAGCAGCACGCCGGCCCGTTGCGCATTTGCCTTGCGGCGTTCGAGCGGAGCGCCGCCCACGCGGCATCATCGCAGGGCGGTCCGGGGGCGAGGCGACGTCGCAGAGTGCTGCGGCGGTTCGGCAGCACTTGAGGGCAAGCTACAGCCGAGCTTGCCGCCGATGCCGCGACGAGCGTGGAAAGCCGGTTGCTACTCGGCCAATGGCTTGATCGTCTCGTAACCGCTGAACTTTACTGCCGCCCGCTCTCCATGCTGAAATTCCCCGATGATGAATCGCCCTTCGTCCCTATTGCTGTCGCGGCGTGGTTTTCTGGTGCAGGCCGCCGGTCTTGCCGCGGCCAGTGCGCTTTCACGCCCGGCGCTCGGTCAGACCGGGCAGCGCATCCAGCCCGTCGACGCCACCTTCCTGTTCGTCGCCGATGTCCATGCCTGCCGCATGGCGAGCGGTTTGAGCCCCAATTGCCAGCAGGAAGGCAAGACGGACGCGGCGCTGTTGCGCAATGTCGCGGCGTTGAACGCCATCGGTGACAAGAAGTGGCCGGTCGAGATCAACGGCGTCGCCACGGGCTTGCGGTCGGCCGGCAGCCGCATCGGCACGCCGCTCGGACTTGCCGTCGGTGGTGACATCACCGACGACGGCGGCGGCCAGATCACCGAGCCCAGCGAAGGCACCCAACTCCTGCAGTTCAGCCAGCGCTATCAGCAAGGCATGGGGCCCGACCGCGTGCATGTTCCGGTTTATGTCGGCCTCGGCAATCATGACCTCGATCAGAACGGTCCGCCACATCATGTCGACTGGTACCGGCGCGAAATGCGCGATTATGTCGAGGTCAATCACCGCGCCGGCGTGTTCTTCAAGCCGCCGGTGCCGGCCACCAGCTACGACGTCGACACCGACTGCTATTCATGGGATTGGGGTGGCCTGCATCTGGTGCAGAGCCATCGTTTCGCCGGCGACACCGGCCACGGCGCCGACAACAGCCTGCCTTGGCTCAAGCAGGATCTGGCGACCTATGCGGCGGACGGCCGCCCGGTCATCCTGTTCCAGCACTATGGCTGGGACAGTTTTTCGATGGAGCGGTGGGATACCGTCAAGAGAGTATTCGACGACGGCGGCAAGGGAGCGCCGCATTGGTGGAGCGATGCGGACCGCCAGGCATTGCTGGCGGCCCTGAAGGGCTACAACGTCGTTGCCGTCTTCCATGGTCATCAGCACGAGGTGCCGATGATCTATCAATGCGACGGCCTCGATCTCTTCAAGCCGAAAGCGGCCTACATGGGCGGCTTCGCTCTGGCACGTGTCACCGACGACAGCCTGGACGTCGTGTTGGGGCAAGCCAGCGACGATCATGGCGACGTGATTTTCACCAACGCCTTCAGCAAATCGCTGAAGACGTGAAAAGGGCCGCTCGATATGGCCCTTCCACAGCGATCAAACAGATTTCTTGACCTTGTCCTTCACGTCGCCATAGGCCTTCTGTACCTTGCCTGTGGCCTTGTCGGCCACGCCTTCGGCCTGCGTCCGCCTGTCGCTGGTCGCCTTGCCGGCGGCTTGCTTGACCGATCCTTTCACCTGCTTGGCCACGCCGGCGACCTGATCCTTGTTCACCATTTCCGCATCTCCCGGATCTTGTTCGCTTGAGCAAACGAGCCGGCACCGAGTCGGTTCCAGCAGCCGCTCCCTGTGTCGGCAAACAGTGCCTTTCGGCGGCTGGGCCGGCAGGCTAGGGTGCCGGCCGGCGCAGTCCGCAAGGAGCAACACCGCCAAGGGGGACAGATGTCTGAATTCACGCTCTATATCGGCAACAAATGCTTTTCGTCCTGGTCGCTCAGGCCCTGGGTGGCGATGCGGTACCTGGAGATACCGTTCGAAGAAGGATTCGTGCGGCTGCGCACGCCCGAGACCTTTGCCAATCTGGCGAAAGTTTCGCCGACCGGTCAGGTGCCCGTCCTGGTTCACAAGCCCTTGAATCGCGATGGCAGGATCGTCTGGGAAACCCTTGCCATCCTTGAATATCTCGCCCACCTTTTTCCTGGGAAAAAGCTCTGGCCGGCCGATATCGGCGCCCGGGCGCTGGCGCGTTCGGCGGCGACCGAGATGCATTCCGGTTTTCGCGAAGTCCGCTATGGCTGGCCGATGAATTTGCGCCGGCCAAAGGGGCACAAGCCGCTCGATGCCGAGGGCGAGGCCCAACGTGCCCGCATCGAGGCGCTGTGGCGCGAGTGCCGTGAGAAACACGGCAAGGGCGGCCCGTTTCTGTTCGGTCATTTCAGTGCGGCCGATGCCATGTATGCGCCTGTCGTCACCCGTTTCGACACTTATGGCGGGGAGCTGGCGCCCGACACCAGGGCCTATGTGGACGCGGTTCTGGCTATACCGGCCATGCGCCAATGGTATGCCGAAGCCGCCGAGGAGACATGGCCGGAGCCGGGTCCCGACGAATAGGGCTGTCCGTGAAGCGGTTTTACCCAGGGATCGGGACGGGCCGCGTGAGGTGCTTTCAACTGGCGGATTTCGGGCCGATAGCGCAATATTTGACAGGCGGCTGAAACACGGATACAACAAATCTGTCGATATTTGTTTGACTGACTTTTGTTATCCGCGCTTTCGGGCGCGCCTTTGACGAACTTCCCACATCAAAAATCGAGACAAACGACGTTGTGCATCCGCACGGCGGCGAACGAATATTTGCCATGGAAAGGGTTCGTCATGAGCACCGGCACAGTTAAGTGGTTCAACGCCACCAAGGGTTTTGGTTTTATTCAGCCTGACGACGGCTCCGCCGACGTTTTTGTCCACATCTCGGCCGTGGAACGCGCCGGCATGCGCGACATCGTCGAGGGCCAGAAGCTCGGCTACGAGATGGTCCGCGACAACAAGTCGGGCAAGATGTCCGCCGACCAGTTGAAGGCGGCCTGAAGAAAGAATTCAGCCGTCCCGGTGACCACGGATGTACTGGCACCGGTGAATGGCGAATTCGGGCGCATGGCCATGGGGATCTGAGTTTCCAAGGTTTGTGCTGCCCATCAGGAGCTAGCCTGGTGCATCCAGTTGGATGCGCGGCGCTCCCAGGGAAGGTCAGGCGGTGCCTGGCCTTTTTCATTTTCCGCTTGTTGCCGCTGAAAATGCGCTGCGCATTGGGCTGAACGTGCTAAGGGACGCTCCAGCAATTTGAATCCGCTGCCGCATTGCTTTGTGCATGGTCCCGACCGAAGACCCGGTCTCGCCCTATCGGCACCAGGCTCCTGACAGGAGAAAGATTTTGACCGCTCATTCGAAGACAGCCGTCGATACGGCCGTGTCGCTGTTCAGCAAGATGCAAACTCAGTCGATGTCGCTCAATCGCATCAATTCCGAGCGCGATGCCGTCAGCCAGGCGCGGGAAGCCAAGACCGCGCGCTTGCGCGAGTTGCGGCTGGAGAAAGAGGCCGACGAGATGGCGGCCGCCGCAGCACTCGCGTTGCTGCCGAAACGAGCCGGAAAACGCTGATGGCCACCAAGCGCGTACCGTCAACGCCGATCGCCGCCGATGCGACCATCGCCGACATGGTCGAAACCCTCGACAAGCCGGTCGAATATGTCCGTCGCGTGCTGGAGAAACTCGAACGCTGCAAGCGCGCCCATGGCGATGCCCAGGTGCGCATCGGCGTGCGCGGCCGTGCCGAGTGCCCGAACTACCTCATCGAATATGTCCGCGAAGACGCCAAGACCCATGAGCGGGTGACCTATCAGGATGCCGCCTATAGCGGCAGCACGCATCGTGAGCTGGCGGCTCATCACATCGCGGAAGCCAGGAACTGGTCGCCCGAGGAAATGAACATCACGGCGGTTTCGGCGCTGATCGGCCGCCTGCGCAATCCGCGCGCACCATCATCGCGTTTCGCCGACGAGGACTGACATGGCCATAAAATTCTCCGCCAAGGACCAGCCGGCAGCGCCGGCTTCCGCCGCAAAGCCGGCCAAGCCGGTTGCCGCGCCAAAGGCGGCCGAGGCGGCGACCGATCTGTTCAAGTCGCCAGCGGACGCACCGAAGAGCAAGACCGGCAAGAAGAAGTAGCGCCTTGCCTGGGGACGCCGATCGCAATCTTGCTGCTTTGAAGCCGGTTGCCGTGGTAGCCGCGACCACCCTGGCTTCGTGTCAAGCAGGCATCGCTCCTGTGTTCGATTGCCAGAGCTGCGGCGCCTGCTGTTCCTATTCGGCCGAATGGCCGCGCTTTTCGACCGAGGATGACGCGCAGCTCGACCGCATCCCGGAAAAATACGTGGCGGCCGACCTGTCGGGCATGCGCTGTGACGGCGTGCGCTGTTCGGCCCTGTCCGGCGAAGTCGGCAAGTCCACCGCTTGCACTATCTACGAAATGCGACCGGATGTCTGCCGCGCCTGCATGCCCGGCGATGACGAGTGCCTGATGGCGCGCCGGGCGCTCGGATTTTCCACCGTTTAGCGCGCCTCCTGGCGGCGGATGCCGTGGCTTGTGCGCACCCCGCTTGCTGGCTAGGCTGCGTCAGGGCAGGGCGCTGGAGGAGATCATCGTGAGCATCGAATTTCTATTGACATCGCTGATCGTCGTGGCTTCGCCCGGCACCGGCGTTCTCTACACGCTGAGCGCCGGACTTTCGCGCGGTGCGCGGGCCTCGATCATTGCCGCCTTCGGCTGCACGCTCGGCATCATCCCACATATGGCCGCTGCCATCACCGGTCTGGCGGCGCTGCTGCACACCAGTGCGGTTGCTTTCGAGACGCTGAAATATCTCGGCGTCGCCTATCTGCTCTACATGGCCTGGAATACGCTGAAGGAGAAGGGCGGCCTGAGCGTCGAGGACAATCTCGCCCCACGCTCGGCCGGCAAGGTGATCGCCACCGGCATCCTCGTCAATGTGCTCAATCCGAAACTGTCGATCTTCTTCTTCGCCTTCCTACCGCAATTCGTCAGCACCACCGAGCCCAACGCGCTGTCGAAGATGCTGGAGCTCAGCTCGGTCTTCATGCTTTTGACCTTCGTGGTCTTCGTCGGCTACGGCATCTTCGCGGCGTCGATCCGCAGCCATGTCGTGTCGAGGCCGATGGTGCTGACCTGGATGCGCCGGACGTTTGCCGGCGCCTTCGTCATGCTCGGCGCCAAGTTGGCACTGGCGGACAGGTGATCGCGCGGCTTACAGCATGTCGCGGCAAATAGGGTTCGCCCGACCTGCTGTAAGCTTCTCATTTTATGCACGTCCCGGGACCGAGGACACTTCCGGCGACATACATTAGCCCTTGACGTAACCCATGGCCTCGACGATCCGCCCGCCCGCGACGCGCATCAGGTTGACGCCGCGCAGCGAATTGCCGTCGGCCATCCAGTAGCGCCAGCGGATCGTGGCGCGGTCGCCGGCCACGAAAGTCTCTTCGAGGTCGAAGCGCGTACCGGGTGCGGTGGCGATCGCCGACCACAGCTCGACACAGGCTGCCTTACCGGCGCGGCGCGCGCCGTCCGGCGCCGGCGTGGTGTTCTCGATCACGCAGTCCTGCGCCACCAGCTCGTCGAGAGCCGACGGGTCGTGACGCTGGAACACGTCGTTATAGCGCCGCATGATTTCAGCCGTTTCGCCGGATCGGTTGGCCGCGGCGATGTCGATGATCGATTCCTGGGTCATCGGATTTTCTCCTTCCGTTCTTACTGGGTTATGAGGTTCGCTTTCAGGGTGATCGCGGCGACGCCGGCCAGCGCCCGCGAGACGAGGCATCCCGCCTTGGCCGACTGCGCCAGCCGCTCGAAGTCGGCGGCGGCGAGACCGGCGACGTTCGCCTCCGTCTCAAGCTCGATGCGGGTAATCGTCGGCCCGGCTGCGGTGGCGCCCAGATGCACCTTTGCGATCGTGTGGATATCGCTTGCGATGTGACCTTCGCTGCCGAGAATGGCGGTGAGCGCCATCGAGAAGCAGCCGGCGTGGGCGGCCGCGATCAGTTCCTCCGGATTGGTGCCGGGGCCGTTCTCGAAGCGGGACGGGAACGAGTAGGCGCCCTCGAACACGCCGCTGCCCAGCCTTAGCCGGCCGGATCCTTCCTTGAGTGTGCCGTGCCATTCGGCCGATGCGTCGCGAATTGTCATTGCTCTCTCCTTTGGTTGATGAATAAGGGGCTCACGCGCCGTCGATAACGACCTTGCCGAACACGTCGCCCTGCATGAAATGCCGATATGCCTCGCGCGCTTCGGTAAACGGGAAGACCTTGTCGATGACGGGCTTCAAGCGATGCGCGGCGACGGCGGCGAGCATCGCCTCCAGGCCGCTGCGGCTGCCGACGAAGACGCGGCCGATGGTGACAAGACTGCGCTGGTAGACGGCGGCCGGGATCTCGACCGATCTGCCCTTCTGGTCCTGGACCGTCAGCAGTACGATGTGTCCGTAGAGGGAGCTTGCGATCAGCGATTGCGTAAAGGTCGCCGGCCCGCCGGTCTCGACGGTCAGATCGATGCCGCCCGTCGCCTCGCGCAGCTTGGTGCCCCAATCCGGCGTCGCGGCCGTTGCGATGACGAGGTCGGCGCCGAGCGCGCGCAACCGGCCGGATTTTTCGACACGTGAGGTGACAGCCGCCACGCGGCAGCCCATCAGCTTGGCAAACTGCAGCGCAAACAGCGCGACGCCGCCCGAGCCGATAACCAGCACCCATTGCCCCGGTTTTGGGACCTCGGAGCCGGTCAAAGCGCTCCAGGCCGTCACCCCCGCGCAGCTGAAGGTCGCGGCTTCATGCCAGTCGAGATGCTCAGGCAGCCGCACCGCCCATTGCTCGTCGAGCAAGGCATATTCACCGAGCATGCCGTCCAGCGTGCAGCCGAGCTGGTCGATGAGCTCGGCGTTGATACGGCCGTCGATCCAGCGCGCGAAATAGCTGCCGGTGACGCGGTCGCCGACGGAAAGGCGGGTGACACTATCGCCGATGGCCACCACTTCGCCGGCGCCGTCACTCAGCGGCACGACGCCGGCCCGCGGCGCCAGCGGATAGGCGCCGCTGAGGATCATCGTGTCACGGCGATTGAGCGAGGTGGCGCGCACCCGCATCAGGATCTGATGCGGACCCGGCTGGAGGACCGCTTCCTCGCGCATCACCACTCTGTTGAGGCCGCCGTCCTCTCCTTCCAGCCGATATTTTTGCATCACTGCCTCCGAAATATGTAGACCGATTTACATATTATGTAGACCAATTGTCATATTCCGCGCAAGCCCTATAATGCGCACTCCTGACAGAGGTTGACATGGCGACGGACACACGCACGCGGATGATCGAGGCGACGGCACTGCTTTTGCGGCGGCGCGGCTATCACGGCACTTCGCTGAACGACATTTTGAATGCCAGCGCCGCGCCGCGTGGCTCGCTCTATTTCCATTTCCCGGGTGGCAAGGACCAACTGGTCGTCGAGGTGACGCGCGCCAGCGTGGCCGACGTGACCGAGCGGCTGGGTGCCCAACTTGCGGCGGAAAGCGATCCGGCGGTCGCCGTCCACCACATTTACCAGTCCGTCGCCCGCATGCTGGAGGACAACGAGTTTTCGCTCGGCTGCCCGATCGCGCCCGTCGTGCTGGATGCGCCGAACGACGTGCCCGACCTCGAAGAGATCTGCCGTTCAGCTTTCGAGCAGTGGATAGGCTTGCTGCGGGATGCCTTCATCAGGGCAGGGGTCCCGGAGCGTCGCGCGCAGGCTCTGGCGCTGCTGGTCGAATCTTCGCTGGAAGGCCTGATGGTGATTGCCCGCGCCACCCGCGACCGTGCCCCGCTGCTGGCAGTGGCTGATGAAGTGGCTGCACTTATCGAACAGGCCGTGCTCGTCGGCAAGGTGGCGCAGCGTGCGGAGACTGCTGTCTGACGCTGGGTCCAACCGACCGCGGTGGAGCACCAGCCTCAACATGCAAAGAAAAGGGCGACCTCTCGGCCGCCCTTTCGAAAAATTTGCGAAGGTGGCTGGATTAGAAGTCCATGCCGCCCATGCCGCCCATGCCGCCGCCGCCCATGCCGCCAGGCATGCCGCCGCCAGCCGAGTCCTTCTTAGGAGCTTCGGCGATCATGGCTTCGGTGGTGACGAGCAGGCCGGCGACCGAGGCCGCGTCCTGGAGGGCCGTGCGCACGACCTTGACCGGATCGACGATACCCATGACGATCATATCGCCATATTCGCCGGTCTGGGCGTTGTAGCCGAAGGTCGCGCCCTTGTTCTCAAGGATTTTGCCGGCGACGATCGATGCTTCCGCACCGGCGTTGGCCGCGATCTGGCGGGCCGGAGCCTGCAGTGCACGACGAACGATGTTGATGCCGGCGGCCTGGTCGGCGTTGACGCCGGTCACCTTGATGTTGGCCGAAGCGCGCAGCAGGGCAACGCCACCGCCGGCAACGATGCCTTCTTCCACGGCCGCGCGGGTCGCGTTGAGGGCGTCATCGACGCGGTCCTTCTTTTCCTTGACTTCGACTTCCGTCGCACCGCCGACGCGGATCACCGCAACGCCGCCGGCGAGCTTCGCCAGACGTTCCTGCAGCTTCTCCTTGTCGTAGTCCGAGGTGGTCTCCTCGATCTGCTGCTTGATCTGGGCAACGCGGCCCTGGATCTCGGCCTTCTTGCCGGCGCCGTCGACGATGGTGGTGTTCTCCTTGGAGATCGACACCTTCTTGGCGCGGCCGAGCATGTTGAGGCCGACATTCTCGAGCTTGATGCCGAGATCTTCGGAGATGACCTGGCCACCGGTGAGGATGGCGATGTCTTCCAGCATGGCCTTGCGGCGATCACCGAAGCCCGGCGCCTTGACGGCGGCGATCTTCAGGCCGCCACGCAGCTTGTTGACGACCAGCGTGGCGAGCGCCTCGCCTTCGACATCTTCCGAGATGATGAGCAGCGGCTTCGAGGTCTGCACGACGGCTTCGAGGACCGGCAGCATCGCCTGGAGGTTCGAGAGCTTCTTCTCGTGCAGGAGGATGTAGACGTCTTCCAGCTCGGCAACCATCTTGTCGGCATTGGTCACGAAGTAGGGCGAGAGATAGCCGCGGTCGAACTGCATGCCTTCGACGACCTCGAGTTCGGTCTCGGCGGTCTTGGCTTCCTCAACCGTGATGACGCCTTCGTTGCCGACCTTCTGCATCGCTTCCGCGATCATCTTGCCGACCGACTCGTCACCATTGGCCGAGATCGTGCCGACCTGGGCAACTTCCTCGGAGGTCTTGATCTTCTTGGCGGCCTTGCCGAGAGCAGCGACCACTTCGGTGACGGCCAGATCGATGCCGCGCTTCAGGTCCATCGGGTTCATGCCGGCGGCAACCGACTTGTGGCCTTCCTGGACGATCGACTGCGCCAGAACGGTCGCGGTCGTGGTGCCGTCGCCGGCGATGTCGTTGGTCTTCGAAGCAACTTCGCGGACCATCTGCGCGCCCATGTTCTCGAACTTGTCTTCAAGCTCGATTTCCTTGGCGACGGTGACGCCGTCCTTGGTGATGCGCGGGGCGCCGAACGACTTGTCGATGACGACGTTGCGGCCCTTGGGGCCGAGCGTGACCTTCACCGCGTCGGCGAGGATGTTGACGCCGCGCAGCATGCGCTCGCGGGCGTCACGGGAGAATTTTACGTCTTTGGCAGCCATGTTTTAGCTCCTGGCAGGGGCTCGGATAGAGCCCGAAAAATTCAAGTTGAAGATGAGGCCGATGATCAGCCGATGATGCCCATGATGTCGGATTCCTTCATGATCAGAAGGTCTTCGCCATTGAGCTTGACTTCGGTGCCCGACCACTTGCCGAACAGGATGCGGTCGCCGGCCTTGACGTCCAGCGGGACCAGCTTGCCAGCTTCGTCACGAGCGCCGGAACCGACGGCGATGATCTCGCCTTCCTGCGGCTTTTCCTTTGCCGTATCCGGGATGATGATCCCGCCGGCGGTCTTGGATTCGGATTCGACCCGGCGAACGACCACGCGGTCATGAAGCGGGCGGAACTTCGACTTTGCCATTTTTTCTTCCTCGAATGAGAACGGTGAGAACAGTTCCTCCGTCCGGCGGTGCCGGACACGTGGTTAGCACTCACCAATAGCGAGTGCTAACGTGGCGCTGAAATAGGCCGCCGACCTGCGAGAGTCAAGGCACGCGGACGCCTCTTGGCACGATGGCGATGAACTTATCGAAGCCTGGCCGAACCGAGCACCAGAAGCGGGCAACGCTCCGCCAGGGGATAGCTGCCGCTTGGCACGACACGCACCTGGTCGAACCAGGCACCTGCCTCGTCCTCCAGCATGGCTAGTGTCGCGAAACTGTACCTCGTTTCGGAGCCCGCATAGACGTCGATTGTGTCGATGGATGCCATGCTCCATCCCGTGCGTGCGGCAAGGGCTTCCCGATCCGGAAACAGCTCGTCGAATGCCGTACGGATTGCCTGCACACTGACGGTGTTGTCGCAGTCGTCGGTCGTGCACGCCATTGCGATCCGCCATTTGAGCGCGTGGAAATTCTCGACCCCGCCAGCCAGGACCAGCGCTTCGATGCGGCACAGGTCATCCGCTGCTTCCGGCCGCGCGAAAACGCGGATCGCCGCATGCCTGCCAGGTTTCAGCACCCTTGCGATTTCGCCGAACAGCGAACCGCGCGCGACTTTGGAATCGACGGCCGACAGGCATCCGTCGCCGATGACGGCGTCGAAACTTGCCCGCTCGACGGGTAGGTCAAGCCAGTTGCCGGCCATCGCCCTTCGCGAGACGCTGTCGCCGGCCCATACGCCGGAAATCATGGTTGCCGATTGATCGATCGCCAAGATAGACCTGCCCAGGCTTGCCAGTTCGGGGGTTACGCCGAGGAGGAGGACATCGGCGTTCCCGAGGTCAAGTTCGCGATCGAATATGCCGACGGTTTCCGGAGTTGGCCGCAGCGGGGCGTCCAGGAGCTTCCAGTGCCGATGATAATTGTCCCAATGATTCGTCATTCAAACCCGTCGGAGCTCAGGAAGGTCTGGCATCGCCTGATTAGAGCCGCTTAATAGAAGCGGGCATGGAAGCCAAAGGGGGATAGCCGTGGCGCGGGTCACTGTCATAACGCATGAGCATGACCGGTTCCTTGGCAAGCGCAATCTTATGTTGCGCAGGGGCAGCCCCTATTTGCTTTTCGATGTTCTGGAGAACCTGAAAAGGCGCGGCCATTCGGTGCGGATTCAACAAGGCCTGTCGAAAACATACAATGCCGATATCGCGGTTCTGCATGTCGATGCAACGATAATGCCGGCAGACTATCTCTCTTATGCCAGGAGTTTCCCATTCTGCCTCAATGTAGGGGCGGGAGACATATCGAAACGACGGATCAGCGGAGCGCTGATAGGCGAGGGGGACACCTGGCAAGGCCCCGTCATCGTCAAGAGCAACCTCAACAATCGAGGCCTTCCGGAGACTTTCCTCAATCGGCGATCAGCGCGTGCCGGCAAGTCGCTGCCTTTTCCGCATCTGCCGGCCCTGCGGTCCTATGAAGTCCATGGAACTCTCGGCGACGTTCCAGATGGCGTCTTCGACTGCGATGATCTCGTCGTGGAAAAGTTCATTCCGGAACCGGAGCCCGACGGCTTTGCCGTTCGTTTCTGGGTGTTTTGCGGAGAGCGCGAACGCTGCACCCGCTACGTCTCGCCCAACAGCCTGGTCAAGGCATCGGAAACGATCCGACGCGAACCTGTCCCGGTTCCCGACGAACTGCGCGAGCGGCGGCGTGAACTCGGCTTCGACTACGGGAAATTCGATTTCGTCATGCATGAAGGCAGGGCCATCCTCCTCGATGCCAACAAGACTCCCGGTCGTCCGCAAAATCTGGTGAAGATGTTCGCGGCCGGCGCTGCCGATCTGGCCGACGGTTTCGAAGGCCTCATCCGCCGGGCGAGATAGTCTCCGGTCGGCATTGGTTAGAGAAACAACCGCAACTGGGTGTGGATGATCGACCGGTAATCCTCGATCGTGCGCCGGCTTTCCGCTTCGCCTTGCGCAAGCGCCAGGCGCACGACGCCGCCGGCGAGCTGGAAGATCAGCAGGACCATGCGTTCGAACTGCTCGTGCTTCTCCGGCTCGAGCAAGGCGATGACATGGTCGCAGAACATCTTGGCCTGATGCCGGGTTTCGGCGATGTCGAGATTCTTGAGCGCCTTGTCGGCCTGGATGGCGTTCTGCAGATCCTGGATGGCCGGATCGCCGGCGACACGGCTGAGATAGTCGTCAAGCAGCCGGTCGGCCGCGACGATGACGTCCTTGGCTTCGCGCACATCGGCGATGATCGCCGCCAGGCGCGCCCGGCTGACCTCCGAAAACCGCTCATAAAGCATCGCCAGGATCGCCGACTTGTTGGGGAAGTAGTGATAGACGGTGGCGATCGGCCCGCCCGCCAGCATGCCGACCTCCTTCATGGTGACGGCATCGATGCCCTTCTCGCCGATCAGCCGCATGGTCGTCGACAGGATGGCGTCGATGCGCTCGCGGCTGCGCTCCTGCTTGGGCCTGCGCCTTGGCTCGGTGGCCGTTCGACTTGCTTCCGTCATGCGCCGATCTTTCGCACGGGTTCCCAAATTCCGGTTGACAAGAAATATGATCAAGTATCAGGTTCTGAATGCTGACAGAGTGTCAGCTTTTCTGCCGCGCGGCAAGGACGTTGGGGAGGCGCCTTTGACTTCGACAAGTACCGGTCTTCAGGGCGATGGCGACTGGCTGGTTGGCAATCCGACCGGCGGGCAGCTTGCCTCGGCCTTGTGGATCGGGTCGGTCGGCCTGCTCATCCTAGGCCTGCAGCCCGTCCTGCTTGGTGCCCTCTACACCGAGGGCCATGTCAGCGGCGACGAACTGGCACTGGTCGCCACAGCCGAGATGATCGCCATCGCTATTGGCTCGGCGAGCGTCGCGATGCTGCTTTCCGCCCGCAATATGCGCTGGAAAGGCGCGGTCCTCCTGCTGCTGCTGGCGGTGGCGAATGTCTGGACGGCCTATGCCGCCGGGGCCAACACGCTGATGGCGGCGCGCGCGCTGGCCGGTCTTGCCGAAGGCGGCCTTGTCGCGGTCGCCACCGAACTGATCGCCCGTTCGCGGCGCGCCGAACGCATCGGCGGCTATTTCGTCACCATGCAGACGCTGGCGCAATGCGCTCTTGCCCTGCTGCTGGCGCTCTATGTCATCCCCGCCGCCGGATCGGCGGGGGGCTTCCTCGTTCTCGCGATCGTCTGCGTCCTGTCGCTCGTCGTCGCCTTTATTGTCCCCGCCGACTATGCCGACCTGCCGAAGGAAGAGGACCTCGCCAATGTGCTGACGGTTCCTTCGGTCACCGCGCTCTTGTCGGTCTTCTGCTACTTCATGTTCTTCGGCGCCGTCTGGGCCTTTCTGGAGCCGCTCGGCGCCCAATTCGGCATCGATGGCCGCACCATCGGCCTGATCGTCTCGGCCAGCCTCGCGGCGCAGGTTCTGGGCGCGATGACGGCGACCGTGTTCGAGGCGCGCATCGATTATCGCGTTGCCATCGTGGCGATCGGCATCGTCGCGCTCGTCGCCTCGCTCGTGCTTGCCAGTGGACCTGGCCTCACGACATTCTGGGTCGCTGCCCTGGTCATGGGTTTTATCCTGCTCTTCATCGTGCCCTACCAGATCCGGCTGGCGATCACCGCCGACGAGACACGCACCGCCGTGCTGCTGATACCGGCTGCCCAGCTTTTCGGCCTTGCGATCGGGCCGGTCGCGGCGTCGCTGCTCATCGACGGCAAGGATTTTCGCCCGGTTCCGGAATTCGCCGCCGCAAGCGCCGTCGCCAGCGTGGCGCTGCTCGGTCTGTTTGTCCTCGTGGCGCGGCGTCGCCGGATTGTTGCGTGAGCACCATGTCGAACAGCTGGAGCAACTGGTCGGGCTTTGTCACCGCCGAGCCGCGGCTGCTTGCCAGCCCCGCCGACCCCGGCGAACTCTGCGATCTCATTCGCACCGCACCCGGCCCGGTCCGCGTCGTCGGCGCCGGTCACTCCTTCACGCCGCTGGTGAAATCGCAAGGCACCATCCTGTCGCTGGAGAAGCTGGAAGGGCTAGTCTCGCATGATGCGAAAAAACATCAGGCGCGCGTACGGGCAGGGACGCGGCTTGGTTCGCTCATGCACATCCTGCAAGGCATCGGCCAGGGCCTGCCCAACATGGGCGACATCGACCGCCAGGCCATAGGCGGCGCGCTGGGCACGGCTACCCATGGCTCGGGGCCGACGCTCGGTGCCTATCACACGCAGCTGGAAACGGTGCAGATCGTCGACGGGCTTGGCAAGGTCCGCGAATTCAAGCGGGAAGGGGATCAGGAGACGATCCATGCCATCGGCGTCGCCCTCGGTGCCTTCGGTGTGCTCAGCGAAGTGACGCTGAACAACATCGCGAGCTACCGGCTGCGCCGCCGCAAATGGGTGCTGCCGATCGTCGACATGCTGCGCGATTTCGAGACGATGATGGCCGCGCATCGTTCGGCTGAATTCTATTACATTCCCTTCTCCGGCTACGCCCAGTTCATCGCCAGCGACTTCAGCGCCGAAGCCACGACGGTGCGCCCGACCGACGATGATGAAGGCTCGTTGCGCACGCTGCGCCGCTTGCGCACCGGGCTTGCCTGGCTGCCGGCGCTGCGCCGCCGGCTGATCATCGGCGCCGTCGCCAAGGTGCCGGCCGAGGATTATGTGCAGGACTGGTTCAACGTCTATGCCAGCGACCGGCAGACCAGGTTCAACGAAATGGAATATCACCTTCCCTTCGAGGAGGGGCCGAAGGCGCTGGCCGAGATCATCGAACTGACCGAGAAGCATTTTCCGGAAGTCTATTTTCCGATGGAGGTGCGGTCGGTGGCCTCAGACGAATTCTGGCTCTCGCCCTTTCACAAAAGGCTCACCTGTTCCATCGCCATCCATCATGACGCGGCGAACGATCCGCTGCCGTTCATGCGTGCGGCCGAGCCGATCTTCCGCAGACATGGCGGCAGGCCGCACTGGGGCAAGATGCACAGCCTGAAAGCGGCCGACCTGAAAAAGCTCTATCCGCGCTGGGACGATGCGATGGCGGTGCGCCGCGACATCGATCCGCAGGACCGTTTCGTCTCGCCCTACATGGCCGACCTGTTCGGCATCGAACTCAGTCCTTTTGGCATCTAGCGATGAAGGCTTATTTCGCCACGCTTTCGGATGCGCTGAAGCAGGCGGGCATCCTCCAACCCTGCCTGCTGCTCGACCTCGACCGGCTGGATGGCAACATCGCCCTGGTGAAGGAGAGGCTTGATGCCAGCCTTGCCGTACGACTGGTCGACAAGTCGCTCGCTTGCCTGCCGCTGCTCTCCCATGTCGGCAAGGCGCTTGGAACCCAACGCTTCATGACCTTCCATCCGCCGATCAGCGAGGCGGTGCTGAGCGCGTTTGCGGATGCGGATCTGCTGTACGGCAAACCGATGCCGGTCGGCGCGGCAAAGGCCGCGCTTTCCAGAGCCGATGCAGTCTGGTCGCGAGTATCTTGGCTGATCGACACACAGGAGAGATTGGCTGAGTATGGCGCGCTCGCTGACGAACTCGGCGTCGAGCTGCGCATTGTTTTCGAAATCGATGTCGGACTGCACCGCGGCGGCTTTGCCGAACCGGAGGCTCTGTCGCGGGCGCTGAAGGCGCTGCCGGCCCACAAAGGGCTGCGCTGCGAAGGCGTCATGGCCTATGAGGCGCATGCGCCGCACATACCCGCCCTGTTCGGCGGGCCGGCCAAGGCGTTGGCGCAAGCCTCGCAACGGGCCGCCGCTTTCATCGCGCGCCTCGGTATGGACCAGCGCCACATCTTGAACATCGGTGGCAGCAAGACCGCGCTGCTTCATCATGGCGGCGCTGCCAATGAAGTGTCGATCGGGTCGGCCTTCGTGCTGCCCGGCGATTTCGACACGCCAGGCCTCGATGGCTTCCGGCCGGCGGCCTTCATCGCGACGCCGATCCTGAAAGTGGTCGAGCCAATGCTGCCCGGCCCACCTGCGGTCTCGCGTCTGCTCCAGGCGCTCGGCCGGTTTCCGCGCAAGGGCTGCTATCTCTATGGCGGCAAATGGATGGCCGAACCGGTGTTTCCCGAAGGCCTGACGACGAACGGCCTGCTTGGCCTGTCCTCCAATCAGCAATTCATGGGCTTGCCCGCCGCGGCCGCCGTCAGGCCGGGCGACTACGCGTTCCTGCGACCGACGCAGAGCGAAGCCGTGCTGCAGCAGCTCGGGCCGATCGCGGTGCTTTCCGGTGGCAGGATCGTCGACCGCTGGCCGGTGCTGCCGATGATGTAAGTGTCCGGGCCATCTCCTGATAGTTGACTTAGTCAAGTAAATGTTTGATCCTGTGCCAGCAGGAGATGACTCGATGACAATCCACCATCAACCCGACAAGGCTGCACCCAGCAAAAACCTGATCGATGCGGTGCGGGCCTTCAACCGCTTCTATACCCGTCAGATCGGACTGCTCGACGAAGGGCTGCTGAAGAGCGCCTTCTCGCTGACCGAGGCGCGCGTGCTCTACGAGTTGACGCATCGTGACGGACTGACCGCGACCGACCTCGGGCGCGATCTCGGCCTCGACGCCGGCTATGTCAGCCGTTTGCTGAAGAAGTTCGAGCGCCTTCATCTCATCTCCAGGGTCACCCTGGTTTCGGACGCGCGGCAATCGTCGATCGCGCTGACGCCGGCGGGCAGGAACGCGTTCGCACCGCTGAACAAGGATTCGCACGACCAGGTCGCGGCGCTGCTCGATCGGCTGCCCGCGTCGGAGCAGGACCGGCTGGTCAATTCCATGCGCACGGTGCAGCGTCTGCTGGATGACAGTGGCGAGCCGAAAATCCCTTATCTGCTGCGGCCGTTGCAGGTCGGCGACATTGGCTGGATCATCCGCCGGCAAGGGATGCTCTACGCGCAGGACTATGGCTGGGACGAAACCTATGAGGCGCTGGTCGCCGAAATCCTCGCAAATTTCGTGAAATCCTTCGATCCGAAATGGGAGCGAGGCTGGATCGCCGAGCGGGAAGGCGAGGTCGTCGGCTCGGTCTTCGTCGTGCGCAAGTCGGACCAGGTGGCCAAGCTGCGGCTGCTCTATGTCGAACCTTTGGCGCGCGGCCTCGGCATCGGCAAGCGCTTGGTCGACGAGTGCATCGGCTTTGCCCGCGCCAGGGGATACAAGACGCTGACCCTATGGACCAATGACATTTTGACCGCGGCCCGGCACATCTACCAGGCGGCCGGTTTCAAGCTGATCGAGGAAGAGCCTCACCATTCCTTCGGCAAGGATCTGGTTGGACAGAACTGGGATCTGGAGCTGTAGCGGCGCGTCATGCCTTGACCGGCACCCAGATCTCCAGCCCGCCATTACCTGTGCGTGCATCGAATTCGGGCCCATAGCGCTCGAATTCCGGCGCGTCGGCGATTTCGTGGCCGGAGGCCGGCAGCCAGCTGTTCCAGATCGTGTTGATCGTACGCCGGATGGTCGAGATGTGCTCGCGATGCGTGAAAACGGCGTATTTCTGCGCCGGAACCCGCACCCGGTAGAATTCCTTCGGCAGATCCGCGAAGTCGCGCACTTCGACGCCGACGACATAGTCGAAATTGCCGGCATCGTCGCCATTGAGGCAGACACCATAGAAAACGCCGGCGACTTCGCCGGGTATGTTGCCGATGTAGGGGCTGAAACGCTGCCACTGCATCGGAATGCCGGCGCTCGATTCGCAGCTGTAGCGCTCGCCGAAGCCGGCGATGAGGAAGGGGCGGCTGGTCTCGAAGCGCGGTGGTTCGAGGCTGGCGAGCAGGGTGTGGTCCATCAGGATAGGCTCCACGAGATCAAGGGTCTTGGTCGAACCTTGCGCGCGCACCAGTTCCGGCGTGGTGCCGAACTGGTCGCGGAAGGCACGGGTGAAAGCCTCATGCGAGTTGTAGCCGGCGTCGAGCGCGACGCACAGGATGTCGGGCGCCCCGCCGGCGAGCCTGCGCGCCGCCTCGGTCAGCCGGCGCGAGCGCATGTAACCCATGACAGAGCGGCCAGTGGCGGCGCCGAAGGCGCGCGTCACATGAAAGCGCGACACGCCGCTGCTTTGGGCGATGTCGTCGAGCGTAACAGCTTCCGGCAGATGGCTTTCGACAAACCATAGCGCTTTCTCGGTCGGGTTCATGGGTTCCTCGCATGTGGCGTCCTCACTCTGGCGCCTCGTTGCCGCGCCAGTTTGATCGAAATTGCGCATGGCGCAAATGGGCGATCGGGCCGCGCGGTCTCGTCCGCGTGGCCTATCGTCTATTGGTGGCTCGGATAGCCGGAAAATTGCCTTGAAGGCCGACTGGTTCAAAGAGCAGACTGGTTCAACGGTAGCGCGCCTGGTTCCATTTGTGGCCAAGCAGCGAAAGGATGATGATCAGCCCGTTGAAGAACTGGACGTAGAAGCCGCTGAGCCCAGCCGCCACGACGCCGGTTTGGATAAACGACACCGTGACGGCGCCGATCGCGCCGCCGGCCACGGTGCCGATGCCACCCCAGGTGGGCGTGCCGCCGACGAACACCGAGGCCAGCACCGGCAAGAGATAACCGTCGCCGGCGGTTGGCCACCAGGTGAAGTTGATCATCACGGAGAACGTGCCGGCGATCGCGGCCCCGATGCCGACGAAGACGAACACCTTCACCCGCACGCGCTTGACGTCGATGCCCATCTGCTGGGCACTGTCGGGATTGTCACCGACCACCTTCACCTGCGCGCCGAAGCGGTGGCGGTTGTAGAGCATCGCCGACAGCACGACGAAGGCGATGGCCCAGAAGATCTGCACCGGAATGCCCAAGAACTGGCTGGAGAAGATCCTGTAGGCCCAGCTGTCTGCAAGCCCGGTTAGCGCCAGCGACTTGCCCTCGTTGATGATCTGGATCAGGCCACGCAGCAGGAAATTCATGCCGAGCGTAGCGATGAGCGAGGACAGCCCGCCATAGACGACCAGCGACCCGACGAGGAAGCCGAGCAGCATGCCGGTGACGATCGCCGCAATGATGCCGAGGAACGGATCGTAGCCGGCCTGGACGACCAGCGCGAAGACCCACGACGCAAAACCCATCGTCGCGGGAAACGACAGGTCGATCTCCCCGCAGGTGACGACAAAGACCAGCGGTACCACCACGAAAAGCGCCACCGGCAGCGTCGTCAGTACGGAGCTGTAGAGATACCAGGTGGTGAAGACGGTCGGGTTGGCGATCATGAACACCGCCATCATGACGATGAACACGCCGAGCGTGCCAAGCGATGCACGGTTGTCAAGGATGAAGCCGCGCATCCAGTGATCGGACGGGTGCTTCCACTCGTTCTGGGAACTGCCTTGGCGGGAAATGCCGGCCGCCGGCTCGTGCAGATCGGGCTCCATGGTCTTGCTCATCGTGCTCTCTGCTCCGCGTCGCCGGTGTCGTGCAGTCCGGCCAACCCGCCCGGATGCGCGACGTCTTCCATGAAATTGATGAGGTCTTCGGCCGACTTGACCTCGCTCCGGTCGGCGGTGAGCGCGACCTTGCCGCGGTCCAGCACCACGAAGCGATCGGCGATGTCGAAGACATGATGGATGTTGTGGCCGATAAACAGGATCGAGCGGCCGCTCGCCCGCACCTGGCGCACGAAATGGAAGACCTTGGCGGTCTCGGTCAGAGACAGCGCCGTGGTCGGCTCGTCGAGGACGATCAGTTCAGCCTGCTTGTAGATGGCGCGCGCGATGGCCACGCCCTGGCGCTCGCCGCCCGATAGCTGGCCGACGATCGAGTGCGGCGTGAATACTTTCGAGGTGAAGCCGATCTCGCGCATCAGCCGACTCGCCTCCTCGATTTCCTTGCTGACCTTCAGCCAGCCAAGAAAACCGGTGAGTTCGCGGCCCATGAAGATGTTGCGCACGATCGTCTGCTGCACCGCCAGCGCCCGGTCCTGGAACACCGTTTCGATGCCGGCCTCGCGCGAACGTGCCGCACTCCATCCGGTCACCGGCTTGCCGCGGATGAGGATCTCTCCGCTGGTCGGCTGGACCACGCCGGAGAGGATCTTGATCAGCGTCGACTTGCCGGCGCCGTTGTCGCCGATGAGGCCGACCACCTCGCCGCGGTCGACGCTGAGATTGACCCCGCCCAATGCATAGACGTGGCCGTAGGACTTAGCGATGTCGCGCAGTTCTATGAGACGTTCGGCCATCGGATCCTCGCTTGATTGTCTCGCACCAGCTTTCTCGCCAGCGGTCCCCCCGGCCGGGGCCTGATCCCGGCCGACGGCTTGGGAGGTCAGCGCAGCGCCTGCTTGGCGAGTTCTGCGACGATCTCGTAATTTTCGGGCGTGACGAAACCGGCGCCGGTGTCGACATTCATCGGCGCCAGACCCAGCACCACCTGCTGGCACAGGCTGAGGATCGGCAGATAGCCCTGCAGGAATGGCTGTTGGTCGGCCGTCAGCTGCACCCAGCCGCCCTTGAAGCCCTCGACGATCTGCGGGCTGGTGTCGAAACCGAAGTTGAAGATATCGCCGGGCTTGCGCCCCGCCGCCTGCATGTAGGTGGGGACATTGCCGAGCATCTGTCCGCCGGGGTAACCAACCATCTTCACATCCGGGTTGTTCAACAGAGCCGCGGTGATCACCGGTATCGCGAGATTGGGATCCGCCGCCCATTCGGTCGCCGAACTGATCTGAACCACGTCGATGCCGGCCTCCTTCAGTGCCGCGACCGTGCCGCGCTCGCGCGCGCCGCGGCTCTCATTGTCGAACGGCCCGATCATGATCGCCTTGTCGCCGGCCTTCAGCTTGGCCAGCTTGAAAGCTTCGGCGCCGAGTGCGCGGCCCTGCTGCTCCTGCTGGGCGCCGACATAGCCGCCGCCGAATGCCGCGACGACGGTCGGTACGGGGACGTTCTGGTACATCATCTTGATGCCGTCCTTATGCGCCTGTTCAGCGAGCGGCATGATGGCAGAATCGCCGGGATGGCCCATCATGGCAATGCCGTTTGGCTTTACCGCCACCGCCTCGCGCAATTGCTGCACCATCTTTTCGATGTCCCAGCCCGAGAAGATGTAGTCGACCTTCGGCCCGAGATCGGCCGCGGCCTGCTTGGCGCCATTATAGACGATGGTGCCGAAGGCGTCGCCCTCGGCGCCGCCGACGAAGAAGCGGATGTGGACGTCCTTGCACCATTGGCCATCGAGCGCCTGCGCCGGCAAGGTGGAGATTGCGGCGGTAAGCGCCGTGGCGGCCGCCACCACGGTCGTCCGCAGAAGTGTCGTTCTGATCGCGATGCTCATGCACGTTCCTCCCATTGTTTCCCTCGTCAGCCGAGGGGCCTTTGAACGATTGCTTTGGCAGTACCACTTGCGGCCGGCTCCTCCCGCCGACCGGTCCTCACGCCGGATTTGGCAGGTAGCTCGCACCTCCCCGGCATAGCTTGAGATACTCCAGCGCGCGTGCCTGCCCCGTGATCTCGAGGTCGCCGCGATAGACCGGGTCGTGCCAGCCTTCGATGTCGATCGCTCCCTTGTATCCGGCCAGCCGCAATTCGCTGATCACCCGCGTCCAGTCACTGTCGCCGAAGCCTGGCGTGCGCATCTGTACGAACGGCAGACGGCCGAACACGCCGTGCTCGCGAATGACGTCCCAGCGCACCGTCGCGTCCTTGCCATGGACGTGGAAGATGCGTGGCGCCCATTTGCGGATCTGCGGCATCGGATCGATCAGATAGACGAGCTGGTGGCAAGGCTCCCATTCGAGGCCGAGATTGTCGTCAGGCAACTCGTTGAACATCAGCTCCCAGGCGTCCGGATTGTGGGCGATGTTCCAGTCACCAGCAGCCCAGTTGCCGTCCATCGCACAGTTCTCGAAGGCGATGCGAACGCCCTTGTCGGCGGCGCGCCTGGCCAGCGGCCCCCACACCTCGCGAAAGCGCGGCAGGCTGTCTGTCAGCGGCTTGCCGCGGAGCCGGCCGGTAAAGCCGCAGACCATCGAGGCGCCGAACAAATGCGCATTGTCGATGACCGTCTCCCAGGCCTGGAGCACGCCACGGTCGACATCGCCGCCCTCCAGCGGATTGCCGAACACGCCGAGCGACGATACCGTGACATCGGCATCGCCGATCGCCTCGCGGATCTGGCCCGCCAGCCGGGGCAGGTCCTTGCCGCCCAGTGTCTGCCAGAAGAAGGGCTGGATGCTCTCGAAGCCGAGCGGCAGGATTGCCTTGATATAGGCGGCCGGGTCGTCGAGATTGGCCCGCACCATGGTGCCGATCCTGATGTCGAGGAGCGGGTTTGCCATCATTGTGCTTCCTTTGCGATCATCACGCGGCGTCCGGTTTCGGCGCTCTCGATGGCTCCAAAGACCATGGCCAGACTCTTGATATTGTCGGCGCCGCGCGTTTCCGGCTCGGTGCCGGTCTCGATGGCGCGCATGAAATCCCTGATGATACCGAGATGGCCGTCGACGCGGTCGGCGGGATCGAGCGCGGGCACCTCGATTGGCTGAATTTTGTCGAACATGCCGTCGCGGCCCGGCACTACCATTTCCGCCTTCAACCCTTCATGGCCGTCCCAGATCAGGCTGCCGCGCTCGGCGACGATGCGCCAGCTGCCCTCCCAACTGGTGCGGAAGCCGACCGCGCACCAACTGCCCGCATAGGTGAAGACCTTGCCGCCGCCGAGATCGAAGACCGCGCTGGCCGACGAGCCCTGTCGGTACCAGGAATTGGCCGGTTCCCATTCCTGGCAATGGACGCCGGCCGGCTCGCCATTGACCATGTAACGGGCGGCGTCGAATGTGTGGATCGCCATGTCGAGCAGCAGCACATGGGCCATCTCCTCGCGAAAACCGCCGAAATGTGGTGCGACGAAAAAGTCGGCGTGGATGCTGGTCGGCTTGCCGATGGCGCCGGAGTCCAGAAATCTCCGGATGCGCCTGACATCGGCGACATAGCGGCGGTTTTGGACGACGGCATGGATGCGCCCGGCCTGGCGGGCGGCCTCGACGATGGCGCGGGCATTCTCCGGGCTATCGGCGAGCGGCTTTTCCGTCAGCAGATGGCAATGATGGGCAAAGGCGGAAAACGCAACGTCGCGCCGGGCGGCGGGAACCACCACATCGAAGACCGCTTGCGGTCGGGTCTGGTCAAGCACGGCGTCGAGACTGGTGCCGATGACGGCACTACCAAGGTCGTATTCGCGAGCCCTGGCCTTTGCTCTGTCGGCATCGAGATCGACAAGGCCGACAATGGCGAGCCCGTCGATTTGCCGCGCGGCATCGAGCCAGGCCTTGCTCATCGCTCCGCAGCCGACCAGTACGGCGTCGATCATCCAGCGCTCCTCCTCTCGGCCCCTCCAGGCCGATCGTCCCGGCGTTCACGGCGTGACCGTAAACGTTTTTCCGTAAACGTTTACGACAACACACCCGAAGGCGTAGAATGTCAATCGGCCGCCCATGAAAATCGTCGTTGCGCCTTGGCCCGGGCGGCCACCGGTGCTAGCCAAGCAAGGGGGAGAACAGTCACTTGGCGTCCAGCATTCACGACCTTGCCCGTCACCTGAACATTTCGATCGGCACGGTGTCGCGCGCCCTCAACGGCCGCGCCGACGTCAATGCCGACACACGCCAGCGCGTTCTCGAGGCGGCCAGGGCTCTCAACTATTCGCCGAACCAGTCCGGTCGCAGTCTCAGGCAAGGCGCTACCCACTCGATCGCCTTCATGCTGCAGCCGCATCCGGGCGACCAGGAATACGGCGAGCCTTTCTTCATTCCGTTCCTGACTGGATTGCAGGGCCGGCTCGCCGAAAGCGGGCTGGATCTCATCGTGGTGATGGGCGCGCCGGGCGACTATCAGCAGGAGCGCCTGCGGCGTGTCGTCGAGACGCGCCGTGCCGACGCGGTTGTGCTGGCCTGGACGCGGCGCGAGGATGAGCGCATCGACTATCTGACCCAGGCCGGCTTCCCCTTCGCCACGCTCGGCCGCAGCCGCTCCGGCGACAAGGCCTACCCCTCGCTCGATCTCGATTTCGAAAAAGCAGGCGCCGACGCGGTCGATCGGCTGGTGGCACGCGGCCATCGCCGAATCGCCGCCATCCGCCCATCGCTCGATCTGAATTTCGGCTATCTGTTCCTCGACGGCTACCGCAAGGCCTTGCGCCGGCATGGCATCGCCGTCGATCCCGGCCTGATTGCCGACGGCTTCATCAATGAGGCCGGTGGCTACGAAGTGACACCGCACGTGATGCGCCGCAAGGACCCGCCGACCGCCATTATCTTCAACAATGACGCAATGGCGCTTGGCGGCTGCAAGGCGCTGGCCGAGATGGGCATCAAGCCCGGTCACGACATGGCGGTGACCGTGATCGTCGATACGCCGCTCTGCCGCTACTTCTCGCCGGCGCTGACTGCTTTCCGCCCGGCGCTGCAGCCGATGGGACGGCGGCTCGCCGAAATGCTGCTGGCGTCGCTGCCGGCTTTTGCGGGGGCCGCCGGGCCAGAGACCATCAGGGAGGTCTGGCCGCTGGAACTGATCGCCCGCGACAGCGATTGACCATTTGTTGGTTATGTTATAGCAGAACAAACGATCGCCTTGCCTCGCCGCCGCGCGCGGCCTAGGCTGCGACTCGTGATGGTCCCCGAGCCGAAAGGCGGGGGGTGAAAAGGGAACGCGGTGAGATCCGATTTGGGGTCGAGGCCGCGGCTGCCCCCGCAACTGTAAGCGGCGAGCAAGATCCGGAACGCCACTGGCCGGCAAGGCTGGGAAGGCAGGATTGCGCAGAGACCCGTGAGCCAGGAGACCTGCCATCACTGAGTTGACCGGACGGGGTGTGCCGGGAGGAAACGTGGAAATCGGTCTTGTCGGCCGGTCGACCAACATCCTTCCGTCGCCAGTTTTGAAAGTGACGGGAAGTTGGACGGCGCAATCGATCGTATTCACCCCGGGCCTATGCACCAGATCATCGTGTGCACCCTTTGCCGCGACGTGCCGACCGGCGCCAGGTCGGGCGAAGGTTTGTGCACCGAGTTGCGCTCCCGCCTCTCGGCCCAGCCTGACGTGGCGCTTGGTTTCACGGTCGAGGGCGTGGCTTGCATGGCGGGTTGCGCACGTCCCCTGGCGGCGGCTTTCCAGGCGGAAGGCAAGGCCGCCTATCTCTTCGGGTCGATCGACGCGCAGGCAGACGCTGCCGATCTCGTGCGGTTTGCCAGGCTCTACGCCTCGCTTCCCGACGGCTGGTGCAATTCCGGACAACGTCCGCCGCGCCTGGCCGGCAAGACGCTGGCTCGCATCCCGGGACCCGGCAAGCTGGCGGATGGCAATCGGTGACAGCGCCGCTTCTCGATGCGCGCGACTTGGGCGCGATGGCGAATGGCCGGCATTTGATCCATGCGGTCAGCCTGTCGGTGACGTCAGGCGACCGCCTCGCCATCATTGGCCCCAACGGCGCCGGCAAGACCACGCTGCTGCGCATGTTGTCCGGCATGCTCAGGCCAAGCTCGGGGGAGGTGAAGCTTGGCGGGCGACGCCTGGACAGGATTTCACCCGCCGAACGGGCCCTGCATATCGCCGTCGTGGGCCAGACAGACCAGCCGGACCCACGGCTGGCGGTGATCGATTATGTCGAGCTTGGCCGCGTCCCGCATGCCGGCCTGAGGCGCCGCGGCGAGGAACGCGACATTGTCGTGGATGCGCTGCGGCGGACCGGCCTGTTGCCGCTGCTCGACCGGACTATCGGCTCGCTGTCTGGTGGCGAACGCCAACGCGCCCAGCTTGCACGCGCCATCGCGCAGAAGCCCAAAATCCTGTTCCTCGACGAGCCGACCAACCACCTCGATCCGCGCGCCCGCGCGGAACTGCTCGAACTGGTGGCCGGCTTCGGCATGACCGTGATCGCGGTGCTGCACGATCTGACGCTGGTGGCACCCTTCGCCACCAAGGTGGCGGTGATGAACGAGGCCCGGCTGCATGCGCTGGCGCCGCCGCACGAGGCGCTGACGCAACAGCTGATCCGCGAGATTTTCGGCATCGACGTGTTTCGCCTGCGCCATCCCACCGAGGACCGCGAACTGACGGTGTTCGAGCTTCCGAACCGCGCCGCACCGCCGTCCTGACCAAATCCATCCTTATCCGACACGGTTCAACCAAGGAGCAAAGTCCGTGAAACGCCTCGCCCTGTCCCTAGTCTTCTCGTTGCTGGCCTCGACGGCCTTTGCCTTCCCCGTGACCGTCGACAGCTGCGGCAAGCCGCTGACCTTCGACGCGCCGCCAAAGCGCGCCGTCATCCATGATCTCAACATGGCCGAGATGGTCTTCGCGCTGAAGCTGCAGCCGTCGATTGTCGGCCTGACCGGTATCACCGGATGGTATAAAGTCGGCCCTGACTTCAAGGCAGAGCAGGGTTCCATTCCCGAACTGGCACCGAAATATCCGACGCTGGAGAATCTCCTCGCCGTCGAGCCCGACTTCTTCTTCGCAGGCTGGTACTACGGCATGAAGCCAGGCGGCGACGTGACCCCCGACACGCTCGCTCCGCACGGCATCAAGACGCTGGTGCTGACCGAAAGCTGCGTCCATCTCGACAGGAGCCGCCCGGCCGCCTCCATGGACCTGCTCTATGGCGACGTCGAAAAGCTGGGCAAGATCTTCGGCAAGGAAGCAGAAGCAGAGAAGCTTGTCTCCGGCTGGAAGGCGCAACTCGCCGATATCATCGCCAGGGTCGGCATCGCCAAGGGAACACGCGTGTTCCTTTACGATTCCGGCGAGGACAAGCCGTTTACCGCGGGAAAGTTCGCCATCCCCAGCGCCATGATATCGGCGGCCGGCGGCGACAACATCATGGCCGACATGGACACGAGCTGGGGCAACGCGGACTGGGAGACGGTGGCGGCGCGCAATCCGCAATTCCTCATCCTGCTCGATTATCAGGACGGCGGCGGTTACAGGAAACTGCTCGATTTCCTGAAGGCGCACCCGGCGATGAAAGAGACGGACGCGGTCAGGAACGAGCGCTTCGTGGCGCTTCGTTACGCCGAGCTGACGCCAGGACCGGCGAACATCGACGCCATCGGCAAGATCGCCAGGGCGATGCATCCGGAAGCGTTCTGATGGCTCTCGCCCGGGAGCACAAATCCGGCGCGCTTTCAGGGCACAAGGGCTTCACGCTGGCCATGACGGCGGGCGCGGTGGCGCTCGTCGCGCTGGCGCTGCTGTCGATCGCCTACGGCTCGACGCTGACACCTCTAGCCGATGTCGTCGCCGCACTGGGCCGTTCCATTGGGCTGGATGAACCTCAGATATCGGGTCCGGTCGGCAGGATCGTCGTCGACCTGCGGCTGCCGCGCACGATCCTGGCGATCTGTGTCGGCGGCGGGCTGGGCATCGTCGGCGCGCTTTTGCAGACGGTGACCCGCAACGACCTTGCCGACCCCTTCCTGTTCGGCCTGTCGTCGGGAGCCGCTGCCGGCGCGGTTTCCGTCATCACCGTCCTCGGCGACAGTTTCGGCATCTGGACCTTGCCTGTGGCTGCGTTCACCGGCGGCATACTCGCCGCTTCCATCGTGCTTTTGCTGGTGGCGCGGGTGAGGGGGCAAGGTCCGGAGCGGCTGATCCTCGCCGGCCTTGCCGTCTCCTTCATGTTCACGGCCTTGACCAATTATCTGGTTTTTGCCGGCGACCAGCGCGCGGCCCATTCGGTGCTGTTCTGGACCATGGGCGGGCTCGGGCTGGCGCGTTGGGACAATGTGTGGCTGAGTGCGGTGGGCGCTGGCACGATCGCGGCCTACGGGCTGTGGAACCACCGCAAGCTGGACGCTTTCCTGGCCGGCGAAAGCGCTGCCGAAAGCCTCGGCGTGCCGGTGGCCCGCATGCGCAGGACGACATTTCTCGTGGCCGCCTTCTCGACGGCAATCCTCGTCTCGGTCGCCGGTGTCATCGGCTTTGTCGGATTGATGATCCCGCATCTGTCGCGGCCGCTGGCCGGTTCCTTGCATCTGCGCCTGATCGCAAGCTGCGCGCTGTTCGGGGCGGTGCTCCTGCTGGCAAGCGATCTTCTGGCCCGGACCCTGCTGCCGCCGCAGGAACTGCCGATCGGCATCATCACCAGCTCGCTCGGCGCATTCTTCGTTGTCACCATGGTTGTCCGAAACCGCCTTTGAAGACGGCGCCTTGTTGCCTTCCGGGCGTTGTTGCGCACGGGCATGCGTACACCTGTCGCTAACCAGGATCGGGTTGCAAGCTTGCCATGCGCATTTTTGCCACCTTTCATCGCGATCTGACACCTTGAATAGTAAGCACGCTTATTATATATACCGCTCATGGTTTCAGATGGCATCGACAGATTGGGATTTTTGATCCACGACGTGCAGCGCCTGATGCGCAAGCGCTTTGAGGCGCGCGCCAGCGGGCTCGGCCTGTCTTCGGCGCAATGGCGGCTTCTGGTCCGCGTTGCCAAGGAGGCGGGCGTTGCACAGGCGCGGCTCGCCGAACTGCTCGAAATCGAGCCGATCAGCGTCTCACGCCTGGTCGACCGGATGGAGGAGGGCGGCTGGATCGAACGCCGCTCCGACGCGGCGGACCGGCGCGTGCGCATGATATTCCCAACCGAGAAGGCGAACGCGGCCTATGCGGACGTCAAGAGCCTTGCTGGCGAAGTCTATGAGGAATCGCTCAGCGGCGTTTCGCCGGAAGACCGGCGCGTCCTGATCCGGGCGCTGGATGTAATCGTACAAAATCTGACGGACAGCGAAGCTTCGTCGCTTGAAAAGATCAAGAGTGCGGAAGGTGCGACAGCATGAACGCGGTAGCTAAAGTAGAAGAAAACGCTCCCAAGGTGGAGATGGAAGCGCCGGCCCAGCCGGCTGCCCCTGTCGCGGTCGCTCCTCTCGTGCAGCCGGCGCCGGCGCCGAAGAAGAAGCGCCGCATCGGTCGCTTCTTTTTGATGTTCGCCTTGCCGGCGGCATTGATCGTCGGCGGCGGCTATGTCTGGGTGACGGGCGGGCGCTACCAGGAAACGGAAAACGCCAATCTGCAGCAGGCCAAGGTGTCGATCGCCTCCGACACTGCTGGTCGTATCGTCCAGGTCGCCATATCGGACAATCAGACGGTGA
The DNA here is from genome assembly GCF_006442215.1 of Mesorhizobium sp. B2-3-11. NCBI lineage: Bacteria > Pseudomonadati > Pseudomonadota > Alphaproteobacteria > Hyphomicrobiales > Phyllobacteriaceae > Mesorhizobium > Mesorhizobium sp. B2-3-11. The sequence goes on from NZ_VFVS01000007.1 coordinate 150,672, forward strand.
AGCAGGGCGATCTCCTGTTCGCCATCGATCCAGAGCCCTACCGCATCGCGCTTGCCCAGGCCGATGCCGCTGTGGCTGCCGCGCGCCTCAATGTCGAGCAGTTGCGCGCCGCCTACGGCCAGGCGATGGCGCAGGAGAAATCCGCCAGCAGCGAAGTTGCCTATGCGCAGTCGCAATATGACCGCGCCGCCGATCTTGCCCAGAAAGGGATCAATGCCAAGTCTTCGCTGGATGAAGCCAGGAATGATCTCGACAAGGCCAAGCAGCAGCTCGCCGTTGCCGAACAGGGCATCGTCAGCGCCAAGGCGGCGCTTGGCGGCAATCCCGATATCGAGACAGACAAGCATCCGACCGTGATGTCGGCACTCGCCGCGCGCGACAAGGCTGCCTATGACCTGGCACAGACCACGGTGAAGGCGCCCGCCGATGGTCTTGTCTATCAAGCCGCGTCCTTCAAGGTCGGCCAGTATGTCGGCTCCGGCACACCGTTGTTTGCGCTGGTCGAGACCGGCGATACCTGGATCGACGCCAATTTCAAGGAAACCCAACTGACCAACATGAAGCCGGGTCAGAAGGCGGAGATCGTGGTCGATACCTATCCGGGCAGGACCTTCGAGGCGACCGTCAAGGCTATCGGTGCCGGCACCGGCGCGGACTTCTCGCTGCTGCCGGCCCAGAACGCCACGGGCAACTGGGTCAAGGTCACCCAGCGTATTCCTGTACGCCTGGAACTGACCGATCCCGATGCCAAGATGGCGCTGCGTACCGGCATGAGCGCCTCCGTCACCGTCGACACCGGCGTGGCACGTGGCTGGCCGTCGATCTTCGGCCACGCCACGGCCGGCGAGCCCGCGCAGTAAGTCAGCGGAAGCCCGCGGGGACCAGGTGGGGAAGCGAGTTGCAGGATTGGACTGATGGGGGGTGGGAAGGATCAGCGTTTGGGCAGAGCCGCGTCGCGGTCAGGCCGAAGCTGAAGTCTTCGACACGGACCCGTCGGTCCTCAGGTTTCCGGGCGGCATGCATCCGCTCATCAGAGACTTTTAGTCGATGTAACCCCCACATCGATAATCGCGTCCCACCGCGATGAAGGCCTCTCAACGGCAGGCTTTGCCGCCCGGAAACCCGTTGTACATGTTTCAGTACCTTCTGGAAGTTCTACGCCATGAGCACGTCCGAACCATTCAAAGAAGTGCCGCATCGTGGCTTGATCACCGTCGCGCTCATGCTGGCGACGATCATGCAGGCGCTCGACACCACGATCGCCAACGTTGCGCTGCCGACCATGACCGGCGACCTCGGCGCCTCGCCCGACAACATCAACTGGGTGCTGACCTCCTACATCGTCGCCGCCGCCATTATGACGCCTGTCACCGGCTGGCTCGCCGACCGTTTCGGCCGCAAGGAATTGTTCCTGACGGCGGTGGTCGGCTTCACCATCTTCTCGATGTTGTGCGGCCTGGCGTGGAGCCTGGAAACGATCGTGCTTTTCCGGCTGATGCAAGGTGTGTTTGGCGCCGCGATCGTGCCGCTGTCGCAGACTTTCCTGCTCGACATCAATCCCAAGGAGCGCCATGGCCAGGCGATGGCCATATGGGGCGCCGGCATCATGCTGGGACCGATCCTCGGCCCCACGCTTGGCGGTTGGCTGACCGAGAATTTCAACTGGCGCTGGGTGTTCTTCATCAACCTGCCGGTCGGCATCCTCGCCTTCCTGGGCATGGCCGCCTATCTGCCGGCCGTTGCCCGGCGGGTGCGTAGCTTCGATTTCTTCGGCTTTGCCATGATATCGCTCGGCGTTGGCGCCCTGCAGCTGATGCTTGATCGCGGTGGCGAGGTCGACTGGTTTTCCTCGGTCGAGATCTGGATCGAGCTTGGCCTTTCGATTACCGGCTTCTGGGTGTTCATCATTCACACCGTGACGTCGGAACATCCCTTCATCGATCCGAAGATTTTCCTCGATCGCAATTTCGTCACCGGGCTGGCGTTCATCTTCGTCATGGGCGTGCTGATCCTGGCCTCGATGTCGCTGCTGCCGCCGATGCTGTCGACCATCTTCGGCTATCCGACCGTCACCATCGGCATCGTCATCGGGCCGCGCGGCGTCGGCACCATGATTTCCATGCTCGTCGTCGGGCGCATCATGGGCAAGATCGATGCCAGGATTCTCGTCGTCATCGGTTTCCTCCTGACCGCGCATTCGCTCTACACCATGGCCAGCTTCTCGCCGCAGATGGATAACTGGCTGATCATCAGCTCCGGCGTGATCCAGGGCCTGGGAATGGGAATGGTGTTCGTGCCGCTGTCGACGGTTGCCTTCGCCACGCTCGACGCCCGTTACCGCACCGATGCAACCTCGTTGTTCAGCCTGGTGCGCAACCTTGGCTCGTCGATCGGCGTATCGGTCGTGACGGTGCTGCTGGTGCGCAACACGCAGGTCAATCATGCCGAGCTCTCAGCCTTCATCAACCCGTTCAATCCCAATCTCTGGGCGGTCTCGCCGGCGGCCGCCGGCGGCGATCCGACGGCGCTGTCGCAGGTCGACCGCATGGTCAATCTCCAGGCGATGATGATCTCCTACGTCAACGACTTCAAAATCCTGATGGTGATGACGCTGGTCGCCATTCCGTTCGTCTTCCTGCTGCGCAAGCCGAAGACCGCGCCGGCTGGCGGCGGCGCGCCTGCCGCCCATATGGACTAGGCCGACGGCAAGCACATCGCCTGCCTTCGATATGGACTACACTGCCACATCGGTTGGTCCTAGCCGGTTGCCGGGCAAGCCGGCATCGTTTCGCAAGTTGACGGACGAGTGCAAAGACGATGCAGAACCCGACATTTCCGGTATTCGATCTCGGGCAATTCGAGAAAGCGAGCCCTGAGGAGAAGGCCGCGCGCGGCGCCGAGGTCGATCGCATCTGCCGCGATACGGGCTTCCTGGCGGTCAAGAACCACGGCATTTCGCAGGCGGTGATCGACGCCGCCTGGTCGAAAGCCCGCGCCTTCTTCGACCTGCCGCCGGAACAGAAGCAGCGCTCCAAGGCGCCCTATAAGGGCTATCCCTACGGCTATCTCGGCCCCGAACTCGAAGCGCTGGCCAAGTCCCGTAACGTCGACACGCCGCCGGACCTCAAGGAGAGCTTCAACGGCGGACCGCTCAGTGTGCCACCGGGCATGTCTGATCCCGAGGCACTCGCCTTCTGCTATGCCGAGACGATCTGGCCTGAAGCACCGGACGGTTTCATCCATGCCTGGAAAGGCTACTACGCCGCACTGGAGGATTTGGCGCTGCGGATCATGCGCGTCTTCGCCACCGCGCTCGGCTTGCCCGAGACTTATTTCGACACTTATCTCGATGCGCCGATCAGCGCGCTGAGGGCGCTCAATTATCCCGAGCAGCATGTCGCGCCGAAGCCCGGCCAGATCCGAGCCGGCGCCCACACTGACTATGGCAGCCTGACCATTCTGCTGCCGCAGGCCGGGTCGCGCGGCCTTCAGATCGTCACGCCGGACGGAGAATGGACGGAGGTGCCGCCGATCGCGGGAGCCTTCGTCATCAACATCGGAGACCTGATGGCGCGCTGGACCAACGACCGCTGGGTGTCCACCGTGCATCGTGTCGTCAATCCAGCCGCGGGCGGCCGGGACAGGCGCCAGTCCATGGCCTTCTTCCACCAGCCGAACTGGGATGCCGAGATCAAGGTGCTGGATGCCTGCCTTGCAGACGGCGAGCCGCCGAAATACGGCCCGGTGCGCTCCGGTCCCTACCTGATGGCAAAATTCAAGGCAACGACGAAATAGGCTGGAGCCCTTATTTCCCGAGCACCAGCGACCAGTAGCGCAGGTTGGGGTCGCGGCCGTCACGGACATAGGCAAGCCCGAAGCGGCTGAAGTCCGGATCGAGCATGTTGCGCCGGTGTCCCTGCGAATGCATCCAGATATCGAACAGCTTCTGTTGGTCGAAGCGGCCGGCCGCGATGTTCTCGGCCGCCGCACCGTGTACACCATTGTCCCTCATGCGCGAGGCGAAATCCTTGCCCCAGCCGGTCGTGTGGCTCATGTTTTCACGCCGCGCCATATAGCCGGCCTGCTGCAGTGCTGCTTGCTCCAGCTGTGTATCGGGGACCAGCGGTCCGAGCCCAGCCGTGACACGCAGGCTCGCCAGCGTGCCGGTTGCCGAGGAGGAAACCCCGGCGCCTTGCGCGGTCGGCAGCGAGACGGTGCTGCAGGCGGCAAGCCCGAGCAATGCCGCTAGGCCGGCCGCCTTGAGCCAGGTGCGCCTGTTCAAGTCCGCGGTCCGGTCGCAATCGATTCTCGAAATGGTCATGCAGGCCTGACTCGATCGCGATCATGGCTTTTGCCGGGCAGGGCGGTGAAATTTTCGAATTGAAGCGGCAGTTAGCGGCTATCTCACAAGCGTGATGCGGCGGCTGGCGTACATCTCGCGATTTCCGAATACGGCCGTGCAGTCGGTCTTGATGGATGAGTTGCCTGTCATCTGCACGGTCAAGCCAACAAGCCTCAGGCAATCGCCCTGACCGCTCATATCCGAGTTGCCGGCGAACGAAACGGCCGCGTCAGGCGCATAGACGAATCCGCTGATCACGGAATTTGCACCGCCATTCAGGGTCAATGCTGAAATGTTCCCACGGCTCTGGAAGATGGTGATGCCGGCGTAAGGCCCGCTGGTTGGCGGAGAAAGGTTCACCGTTTCATTGGCATTTATGATGATCTGTGCTCCCTCCACGAGGAATATGGTCACGCCCTGGCCGCTCAGGCTGCCGTTCCCGCCCGGCTTCAGGGTGACGCCGCGCAAGATGTAGACGCCCGGGCTGAGCGTGATGTTTCCCGACAATGTCTTGTCGCAATAGGTGCCGGGCGACAGCGTGTAGGTTTTGCCGTTCGGGACCGGCATGCAGAATGTATAGGGGGGAGGCACGATATCGGCCAGGGGATCGAAAGACGCATATTGATGTTCGAGCGGCGCGCCGCAGGTGAGATTGGCACTGGGCGGTGAAAGCCCGGAAGTACCGCCGACGGTCGAGACGCAGCCCGCCGAAACCTGCGCGGAACCGCCTCTGCTGACGGCATCGGACGCGTCCGAGTTTGCCGCGATCACGCAGTTGCTCATGGCGACATCGGTCGAGCCTTGCAGGCTTACCGCGGACGACGCATGCGGATCGAGCGCCAGCACGCAGGCCTGCGCGCCCGGGTGCATCTTGACCGTCGCCGATCTGTGAGCCGGCCAGGGGGCAGCGCCATTGATGAAGCTCGGACGGTTTATGCCTGACGAAAGCGAGATGTAATAGGCGCTCGGGTCGCCGCTGGCGGTGGCCGAAAAGGCGGTAATGCTGTCTGAATATTCCTGCTGGTCGGCGACGTTCATATTGGCAGCAAAGAATGTCAGCCCAAGCCCCTGGACATCGCTCGCGCTCATGCTGGGCAGGTACTTTGTGCCGACGGCAAGCCCAGCCGCGTCCAGCGAGTTCTGCAATTGCGCCGCGTCGTCGCTCGTGCCCGTCAGATCGAGGGTGCCAGCGACGACAGCCATTATCGGCAGCATCGCTATGGCAGTCGCCATGGCAAAATTTCCGCGCTCCGAAGACCAGAAGCCCTTCAATGTGAACATCGTCCCTCGCCAAGGTTTGTAAAGCTCAGGTGATACGCCCGGGGGTCTCTACGAGTAATTTAAGCAATAACTAAAATGCATAGATTTTAAGATGAAGTCAGTGGTTCTCCAAACGAAGGACGCGGCGACAATTCCGGGAAGATCGGATATGATGCCAGCGTTGTTGAAGTGGCAGCTACGGGCGGCCACCCTAGGCGGTGACCGCCCCCCGAGAAAAACGGAGGTAGGTTATGGCCGGCTTTCATGTCATGGCGGACGCGCGCGGAATGCATGTGCAACCCGCGGTCCGCCGCATTTCCACGACAGACCTCTGGGGCGCGCTCAGGCTTGGCGCCGAGGACTTCTGGGCCAAGCCCTCGCATTACGTGTTCCTGTGCCTGATCTATCCGATCGTCGGCCTTGTCCTGACGCAGTGGACGTCCGGCTCCAACGCCATCCAGCTCGTCTACCCCTTGATGTCGGGCTTTGCCCTGGTCGGCCCGTTCGCCGCACTCGGACTGTATGAGATCAGCCGCCGGCGCGAGCTCGGCATGAACACCAACTGGCGGCACGCACTCGATGTCCGCCGCTCATCGGCGCTACCCTCGATAGCGGTCATCGGCATCATGCTGGTCGCCCTGTTCCTGTTGTGGCTGTTCACGGCGCAGTCGATTTACACCAGCCTTTTTGGCGGCGAGCCGCCCGCTTCGGTCGGGGCCTTCCTGCGCGATGTGCTGACGACCAGCAAGGGCTGGACGCTGATCCTTCTCGGCAACGCGGCCGGCTTGGTCTTCGCGGTGGTTGTGCTGGCGACCACGGTCGTTGCCTTCCCGCTTTTGCTTGATCGCGATGTCGGCGCCGTTTCGGCAATAGAGACCTCGGCGCGCGCGGTCATGACAAATCCGCTGCAGATGGCGCTCTGGGGTCTGATCGTCGCGGTGCTGCTGGTGATCGGCTCTATCCCGCTGTTTGCCGGACTGGCCATCGTCATGCCGATCCTCGGTCACGCGACCTGGCACCTCTACCGAAAGGTGGTCGAACCGGCCCATATCCGGCCCCCGCGCCGTCCGATGTGAGCACTCAGCGCTGCGCGTCGGTCGCCATCTTCAGCGCGAGTGCCGTCAGCACGGTTCCCATCATCCAGCGCTGGATCACCAGCCACAGCGGGCGTCCGGCGAGGAAGGTGGCGATCGAGCCGGCCGTCAGCGCGATGACGGCATTGACGCTGAGGCTGATCGATATCTGCGTCACGCCCAGCACCAGAAGCTGTGACAGGACATGGCCCTTGCCGGGGCTGATGAATTGCGGCAGCAGCGACAGGTAGAGAACGGCCACCTTGGGATTGAGCAGATTGGTCATCAATCCCATGGCGAACAGCTTGCGCGGCCGGTCCTTCGGAAGGTCGCGCACCTGGAACGGCGAGCGTCCGCCGGGTTTCACCGCCTGCCAGGCCAACCACAGGAGATAAAGCACGCCGGCAAAGCGCAATACGTCATAGGCATAGGGCACGGCGAGCAGCAGCGCCGTGATGCCGAACGCGGCCGACAGCACGTAGAACAAGAAGCCGACCGCAACGCCGCCAAGCGAGATCAGTCCGGCCTTCGGCCCTTGCGAGAGCGAGCGGGAGATCAGGTAGATCATGTTCGGGCCTGGCGTCAGCACCATGCCGAGGCAGACCAGCGCGAAGGCGAGGTGGTTGGCGGTATCGGGCATTGTTCGTTCCCCAGCATGCCGCGATGGATTCGCGATCTCGTGAGCGGCCAATCTGTGCCTATCCCGACAAGTGGCTGCAAGAGCTTGACGGCGCCAGGCGTTGCGCCAGAGGGATGATCCCGGGTTAGCCGACCACGCGCAGGTTCGACAGCTCGTTGCCGATTTCCTTGAAATCGTTTGCCAGGCTGGCGCCGGTCGCATTCCAGAACAGCTTCGCCGGTTTGCTCGGATCCGTGGCATCCTTGCGAAAGCGCGACTCCGACGAGCAGGATTTCAGCGCATCGATGGCCAGCTTGTCGCTGGCCTTGGTCATCGACAAGTCGAGCGCCACCGTCATCACCATGATGTTGGCTGTCTTGGCGTTGTTGCACAGCGTGGCCATCTGCTCGTTGAGCGCGTTGGTGTAATTGCCGTTCGAATAGTCTAGCTGACCGATGGCGCTCGATGTGCCCATGAACAGGCGGCCGACCGAGGTGCCGTTGTATCCGGGGTTGAGATAGCCGTAGGACGCATAGGTCGATTTCGAATTGGCGGGATCCGAGTAGCCCAGCGACGAAGGCGTATAATAGGTGTTGGCGCCGTCGGTTAGCACGATCACCACCTTGTCGTTGCCTCTTTCCGTTTCCGGGCGCCCTTGCGTGAACGGCTCTCCGCTCGAAACCACCCGCCAGCCCCAGGCCATGCCCTCGGGAACATTGGTGCCGCCATTCGGCTGCATCAGGTCGATCGCCGCCTTGATCGAGGTGACCCCTTCGGCGACGCTGACATCGGTCAGCGGCGTGATCGGGTTGGTGGTGCAGCTGTAATTCGGTCCGTTGCCGGCGGGCAGCGCCGGCGCATCGATCGGCCGCGGCTGGAAGTACTTGGCCATGTTGCGCAGCCGGGGTTGGCCGCTGCTGCTCGACGGATCGTCGTTCCACCAGCTGTTGACGGCACCATAAGTTACCGGCGCGGCCTCGTCGGGGTCTTGAGTGAGCTTCCAATGATTGCCCGGTTCGTCGGGGGCGAACATGGGCACGAACATCGTTGCCGGATCGCCGACACCGATGCCGGTGTTGGCCGAGCCGCCGGACGGCGTGGCGTCGTTTATATTGTAAGGGTAGGGCCGGGGCCTCGACGCAGCCCTGCCAACTGGCGAACGGACCATAGGAATCGATATAGTCATATTCGTCGTGGCTGCTTTTGCAGGTGTTGTTCGAATTGTATTGGTCGCACACGACCCGTTTGCTGTTGACGACACGCTCGTGGTTGGTGACGACCTTCATGTCGCGGTAGAGCGAGAACCGGGTCAGCATCTGGCCGTCCTCGGTTCCCCAGCCAGTTCCGCGCTTGTACCAGATGCCGTTGGTCCGCTGGGCGTATTTGTTGGCGGCGTTCAGCGTCGACCAGTCGAAATTCTCATTCGAGACCGGCGAAAGCCCCTCGGTGTCCATCCACGAAGCATTGCCATTCCCGGGGCCGACATTGACCGAGGCGGCAAAAGGCACGAGGCCGAATTGCACCGGCTTGTCGACCTGCTTGATCATGACCGCCTGCTGGGCCAGTGTGTCGACCAGCTGCTTGGAAGCAGTCTTGAGAAGATCGATGCGCTTTTGCCCCGAGCCCGTACCGAGCGTGGTCATCGATCCGGAATTGTCGAGCACCATGGCAACTTCCAGCGTGTTCTTCAACTGCACCTGCGAGGTGACGTTGAAGCTGAGCCTCTGGTTCGCATCGGTCGCCGATTTGCCGACGAGTTGGGCGAAGGCGGGGTAGAAATAGGGTTTGTAGTTGAGCTGGGCGGTCATCGTCAGCAGGCCGCCGCCGCCGCTGCTGCTGTTACTCGGCAAGGTGACGTTGAGCGTCGTGCTCGCGGGATCGATATCGTTCAAATTGGCATTGAAGAAATCGAGCGCATAGGCTCTCAACTGGTCGTCGGTCGCGCCTTCCGTCAGCCGGCGGGCGGTGGCGAAGTTGGCGGCGTCGAGCGCGTTCATCAGCATCTGCTTTTCACGGTTCATTTCCGTGTAGTCGACCGCGATTGCCAGGCCGCCCATCAGCGGTACCATCGCCACAGCCGTCATAAGCGCATAATTGCCACGCCTGTCGCGGCGGAACTGACGCCAGATTTCAAACATGCTTGGAGCGGCCCCCGCCGACGGATTCTCGGTCAGCGCCAGCTTTCCACAAAACGCTGAAGGACGGGTTTGGGAAACCGCTCTATTGCTTGGTCGGCGCTTCACCAACCGCTAACCAATCAAAGCCGCCGGTTGCGCGGCAATTCGTGCCGATGCGGGCGAAAGCTGGTGACAGCATGGGCCGGTTCGGATAATTCGAACCGGCTGCGGCGAACCGTCGGCCGCCGCACCCGCAACGATCATACTGAAGGAAACGGCATGGCGGATTCGCCTGAAATCGTCGGCTCGCTCGAAGACGTCTCGAAAGCCTATTCGGCAATTCTGTGCGACGTATGGGGCGTGGTGCACAATGGCGAATGGCATTTTCCGGCGGCCGCGGCCGCGTTGGTGGCGGCAAGGGCGGCCGGCACTCCTGTCGTTCTGATCACCAATTCGCCGCGCCGCAGCGCCGACGTCGTGGCGCAGATGAGCGTGATCGGCGTTCCGCCGTCGGCCTATGACCGTGTGGTGACCTCGGGTGACGTGACCCGTGATCTGATCGCGGAGGGCCCTCGCAAAGTCTTCCACATCGGCGCCGACCGCGATTTGACCCTTTATGATGGTCTCGATGTCGAACTCGTCGAGGAATTCGAGGCCGCCGGCGTCGTATGCACCGGGTTGTTCGACGACGAGATCGAAAAACCCGAGGACTATACGGAACTGCTGCGCCGGTTGCGGGCCAGGAACCTGCCGTTCATCTGCGCCAATCCCGATATCATGGTTGAACGCGGCGAACGGATCATCTGGTGCGCCGGTGCACTCGCGCGTGACTACGCGCAGCTCGGCGGTCGCACGCTGATCGCCGGAAAACCCTATGCGCCAATCTACGAGGTCGCGATGAAGGAGGTGGCCGAGATCCTCGGCCGGCCGGTCGGGCGTCCGCAAATACTGGCCATCGGCGACGGGATGTTTACCGACGTCAAGGGCGCGGCCGACAATGGTTTCGACGTCCTCTATGTCTCCGGCGGCATTCATGCCCGCGACTATGGCGATCCCTCCCGGCCGGATCCGGCCAGGCTCGGGCTCTTCCTGGAACGGCACGGCTATCGTCCGGTGGCCGTCATCGCAAGACTGCAGTAGGTGACAATGGTCGCGTTCCAGCATCTTACGACAACCGTGCCGCTGCCCGCCTATCTGCGAGGCGGCGTCGTGGCGATCGGCAATTTCGATGGCGTCCACCGCGGCCATCAGGCCGTGCTCGAACGGGCATTGGCGGAGGCCACGCGGCGCGGCGTGCCGGCCCTGGTGCTGACCTTCGAACCGCATCCCCGAACGGTTTTCAGGCCTGATTTGCCGCTTTTCGTGCTGACGCCGCCGCCGATGAAGGCGCGGCTCCTGTCGCTTCTGGGCTTTGCCGCGCTCGTCGAGCAGCCTTTCACGCGCGACTTCGCCTCGCTGTCGGCGGAAGCCTTCGTCACCGACGTGCTGGAGAGGACGCTGGGCATCAGCCACGCCGTGACCGGTTTCGATTTCCATTTCGGCAAGGACCGCCAGGGCGGGCCGGCCTATCTGATGGCTGCTGGCGAGCGCCATGGCTTCGGTGTCACCCTCGTCGACGCCTTTCGCGACGAAGGCGCCGAGGTGGTTTCGTCGAGCCGCATCCGTGCCTTGCTTTGCGAGGGCGGGGTGGCCGGGGCAGCCGGTCTGCTTGGCTATCGCTTCACGGTGGAAAACGAGGTCGTCGGCGGCCAACAGCTCGGGCGAACGCTCGGCTTTCCCACAGCCAACATGAGGCTTCCCGCGGAAGCCACGCTCAAGGAAGGTATCTACGCCGTTCGCTTCCGGCGCGAGGACGGTACGCTGCACGACGGCGTCGCCAGTTTTGGCCGCCGCCCGACCGTCGACGACAATGGCGCGCCACTCCTGGAAACCTTCGTCTTCGATTTTTCCGGCGATCTCTATGGCGAAATCTGCGGAGTGTCGTTCTTCGGCTTCCTGCGCAGCGAGATCAAGTTCGACGGGCTCGATGCACTGGTGGTGCAGATGAAGCGCGATGAAGCCGAGGCACGCGCGTTGCTTAGCGGCGTCAAGCCGCTGTCCGGTCTGGACGCCGCTGTGGCATTCTGAAGGGGAACGAGTTTCCTATTTCTTTAGCGCAAGACCGACGGCGATGAAGGTCCAGCCCTGGAAGATCAGGTCGATCGCCAGGAACAGTCCGAGCACCCACAGACTGTTGACCGGCCACCCCATGGCGATGATCAGGCCGGCAAGTACGCTGATGACGCCAGCCGCGACAATCCAGCCCCAGCCCCGCTCCGGACGGTGGCTATAGCCGACCCAGGCCCGCAGGGCGCCCGAAGCGACGAGCGCGACGGCCAGCAGGAAGGTCAGCACCGCTGAGGCCAGCAGCGGATTGTCGAAAGCGAAGAATCCGGCGACCGCATAGAGCAGTCCGCTGAGCAGCCAATACAAGAAGCGGCCCCAGGTCTTGACCCCGAAAGCGTGCATGATCTCGATGATGCCGGCCACCAGCATCAGCCATCCCACGACATAGACGGAAGCCACCGTGGCGATGAACAGATTGCCGAAGGCAATGCCGCCGAGGACCAGCAGCACCACGCCCAGCCCGACAAACCAGCCCCATTTGTCGCGCGTCTGGCCGATCACGTTCTTCAATGTATCGCCGTCCAAGGTCATGTCGCCACCTCCATTGAAGACCGCCAGAATGCAAGGGAGGTTACCCTCGGCGCCGACCCGCGTCCAGCCGATGGCGGGCGCGATGGTGCAAGCAACACGCGCTGGATGTCTCGTCCTTAAATCAAATTTTACCAAAGCCTCGTCAAAGCTGCCGCGGCAGGACAGCTTTGACGTGTTAGTGGAGTGGCCATGAGTCAGGTCGGGAAGATTTCTATAGCCTTGGCTACCGTCGTGCTGGCGACGTCAGGCGCGGCCGAAGCCGGTGATGGCGCTTTCGGCTGGCTGTCCGGCGACTGGTATCTGACGGTCGGCGCGACCGGCCTGGTGGCGCCCAATTTCGAGGGCGGCAAGAAGTACATGCTGAGCGCCCAGCCCATCATTTCGCTGGGCAAGGCCGGCCCTGCTGCTCGCTTCACCTCGCGCAACGACAACATTTCGCTGGCGCTCATCGACGATGGCAGCGTCCGCGCAGGCCTGACCGGCAAGTTCCTGTTCTCGCGCGACGATGGCGATGCCGACGAACTCAGGGGCTTGGACCCGGTCCGCTGGGGCGGCGAGGTCGGCGGCTTTTTCGAATTCTATCCGACGGACTGGATGCGGGCGCGTGCCGAATTGCGGCATGGCATTCGTGCCCATAACGGCTTTGTCGCCGACATCGCCGCCGATGCTTTCTACGACGTGACGCCAACCGTCAGGATTTCGGGCGGTCCGCGCGTGTCTTTTGCCTCGGCGAACTATTTCGATGCCTATTATGGCGTCAACGCACAGGAAGCCGTGGCCTCGGGGCTGAGCCAGTACAATCCCGGCGGCGGCCTGAAATCCGTCGGCCTCGGCGGCGCCGTGACCTGGAAGGTGACCGATCCGATGACCGCCAGCCTGTTTGGCGAATATTCGCGCCTCGAGGGTCCGGCCGCCGATTCCAGCCTGGTCAAGGAGCGCGGCGACCGCAACCAGTTCATGGTCGGCGTGTCGACCACCTATCGCTTCGACTTCAAGATGTAAGTGAATCGAAGGAGAGGCTTTATTCCTGCGCTCTTCTCCGCTAAAAGCCCAGCAATGACGAGCTTTTCGCGCCTTCACGCGCCGACGATACGAATTACCAGCCCGGTGTTCCCAGCAGCCTGAAGGCTGTAGGAGCCGCCGGGAATATCGCGCGCGGCCTCTCGCGCTTTTCCAGATCATCAAAGCATGTCGCCCACAAGTGGCCCGGTTTGGGAAAACGGCATGCGTCTAAAGTAGAATTCGCCGCAAGCCACGTGGCCCGGCATGCACATGGCAGACCAATGAACGACGAAAACCAATCAACGATCGACTATTCGAAGACCCTTTACCTGCCGCAGACGGAATTTCCGATGCGCGCCGGCTTGCCCGAGAAGGAGCCGGTGCTGGTCAAGCGCTGGCAGGACATGGACCTCTACCGCAAGCTGCGCGAGAGCGCGGCGGGCCGCACGAAATACGTGCTGCATGACGGTCCGCCCTACGCCAACGGCAACATCCACATCGGCCACGCGCTGAACAAGATCCTCAAGGATGTCATCACCCGCTCGTTCCAGATGCGCGGCTTTGACTCGAACTATGTGCCCGGCTGGGATTGTCACGGTCTGCCCATCGAATGGAAGATCGAGGAGCAGTACCGCGCCAAGGGCAAGAACAAGGACGAGGTGCCGGTCAACGAATTCCGCCAGGAATGCCGTGAATTCGCCGCGCACTGGATCTCCGTGCAAGGTGGCGAGTTCCAGCGGCTTGGCGTCGTCGGCGACTTCAAGAACCCTTATACGACGATGGCCTTCCACGCCGAGTCGCGCATCGCAGGCGAATTGCTGAAATTCGCCATGTCCGGCCAGCTCTACCGCGGTTCGAAGCCGGTGATGTGGAGCGTCGTTGAGCGCACGGCGCTCGCCGAGGCCGAGATCGAGTACCAGGATTACGAGTCCGACACGATCTGGGCGAAGTTTCCGGTGGCCAATCTCGTCGTCGCCAGTGTCGTGGACGGGCTGCCGGCGGAGCTCGATCCGGACCTGAGCGGGCGGTCGCTTGACCTGCTGGATGCCCATGTCGTCATCTGGACGACGACGCCATGGACCATCCCTGGCAATCGCGCCGTCAGCTATTCGCCGCGCGTCGGCTACGGCCTCTACGAGGTGACGGCGGCCGAGAACGCATTTGGCCCGCAGCCAGGCGAGAAGCTGATCTTTGCCGATGCGCTGGCCGAGGAAAGCCAGGCCAAAGCCAAGATCATCTTGAAGCGCCTTCACGGCGTCAGCGCCGAACAGCTTGGAAATCTTGTGCTTTCGCATCCCTTCAAGGGTCTCGGTGGCGGCTACGAATTCCCGGTTCCGATGATTGCCGGCGACCATGTCACCGACGAGGCCGGCACGGGCTTCGTGCACACGGCTCCCGGTCATGGCCGGGAGGACTTTGATGCCTGGATGGATGCCGCGCCCGCGCTGCGTCAACGCGGCATCGATACTGAAATCCCGTTTGCCGTCGACGACGGCGGCTTCTTCACCAAGGACGCGCCGGGCTTCGGCCCGGACCGCGAAGGCGGACCGGCGCGCGTCATCGACGACAACGGCAAGAAGGGCAATGCCAACCAGGCGGTCATCGACGAGCTGATCAAGCGCAACGCGCTGTTCGCGCGCGGTCGGCTGAAGCACAGCTACCCGCATTCATGGCGTTCGAAGAAGCCGGTCATCTTCCGCAACACGCCGCAATGGTTCGTCTACATGGACAAGGATCTCGGCGACGGCACCACGCTGCGTGGCCGCGCTCTGAAGGCGATCGACGAGACTCGCTTTGTCCCGGCCGCCGGCCAGAACCGCATCCGCGCCATGATCGAGGAACGCCCCGACTGGGTGCTGTCGCGCCAGCGTGCCTGGGGCGTGCCGATCGCCGTCTTTGCCGACGAGTATGGCAATGTGCTGAAGGACGAGGCGGTCAACCAGCGCATCATGGACGCCTTCGAGGCGGAGGGCGCCGACGCCTGGTTCGCGCCCGGTGCCAGCGAGCGCTTCCTCGGCAATCACGATGCCTCCAAATGGAAGCAGGTGACGGACATTCTCGACGTCTGGTTCGATTCGGGCTCGACACATGTCTTCACCCTGGAGGACCGGCCCGACCTGAAGTGGCCGGCCGACGTCTATCTCGAAGGCTCCGACCAGCATCGCGGCTGGTTCCACTCCTCGCTGCTCGAAAGCTGCGGCACCAGGGGCAGGGCGCCTTACGACACCGTCGTCACCCATGGCTTCACCATGGACGAGGATGGCCGCAAGATGTCGAAATCGCTCGGCAACACGGTCGTGCCGCAGGATGTGATCAAGCAGTCCGGTGCCGACATCCTGCGGCTCTGGGTGGTGACGACGGACTATTGGGAAGACCAGCGGCTCGGCAAGAACGTGCTGCAGACCAACATCGACGCCTATCGCAAGCTGCGCAACACCATCCGCTGGATGCTGGGCACGCTCGCCCATGACGATGGTGAGGTCGTTCCCCTGGAGACGATGCCGGAGCTGGAGCAGCTGATGCTGCACCGGTTGGCAGAGCTCGACGAGGTGGTGCGCCAGGGCTACGACGCCTTCGAGTTCAAGCGCATCACGCGAGCTCTGCTCGACTTCATGGTGGTCGAGCTGTCGGCCTTCTATTTCGATATCCGCAAGGACGCGCTCTACTGCGACGGCCCGTCGAGCGTGAAGCGCAAGGCCTCGGTCCAGGTGGTACGCCATCTCTTCGACTGCCTGGTGAAATGGCTGGCGCCGATGCTGCCCTTCACCATGGAAGAGGCCTGGCTCGACCGTCATCCCGACGCGGTCTCGGTGCATCTCGACCAGTTCCCGCAAATCCCGGCGAATTGGAAGAACGAGGCGCTGGCGGAGAAGTGGCGCAAGGTCAGGCAGGTGCGCCGGGTCGTCACCGGCGCACTCGAGATCGCCCGTGCCCAGAAGGTGATCGGCTCCTCGCTGGAGGCTATACCGGTGGTCACAATCAACGACGCGGCGCTCGAGGCGGCGATATCGGACGTCGACATGGCTGAAATGGCGATCACCAGTGATCTCGTCATTGCCCGTGGCCAGGCGCCGCAAACCGCCTTTGCCCTCGACGATGTCAAGGGCGTCGCCGTGGTGGTCGAGAAAGCCGAGGACCGAGGGCTGGTCAAATGCGCCCGTTCCTGGCGCTACACGGCCGATGTCGGGCAGGATCCGGACTTCCCGGATGTTTCGGCACGTGACGCAGCCGTGCTGCACGAGTTGAAGGCGCTGGGAAGGCTTTAGTTCCTGTCGCCCAAAAGTGCGTAGCGGTTTTGGGACAAACGACAGGGACCAGATCAAGCCAGTTCCTGTCGCCCGAAAGTGCGTGGCGGTTTAAACGACCGGCATCAGATCAAAGAAGTGCGCAAATAGAACGCCGGGCGGTACAAATCCGCCCATGCGTTGCCCTTGACGAGTGGTTGAGGTAAACACGCGAAACTCCGGAAGACAAATTGTCGCCGGATTTCCGTCGCAAGTGCTTGCATGATGGGGGCCGGATACAAAGCCGGTGCGATCGAGAGGCTGTCTAGAGTGGGACTTTTTGGCATGACCGAGAGATATAATGCGCGCCTTGCGCTGTTGGCGCCGCTTGTCGCTTCGGGCCTCGCTTTATCCGGCTGCATGGGCTCTCCGACCTATGGCACCGACAAGACCGCCGCCGAACAGCTGGCCGGCGATCTTACAGGCGCCGTTTCCTTCGCGCCGAAGCGCAAGGACCCGATCGACTACAAGCCGCGTCCCACCCTGGTGAAGCCGGCACCCGGCCAGAAGGAAGCGCTGCCTGCCCCCCAGGAAAGCATCCAGACGGCAAACGCCGGGTGGCCCGAATCGCCCGAGCAGCGCCGCGCGCGTCTGCGCGCCGACGCCACCGCCCACCAGAACGATCCGGCCTACCAGTCGGAGATCGTCGATGATGTGCAGACGGATCCCGCTTCGGTGAAGAAGGCAATGGAAGAGTCCGGCTCAAGCCATCCGCCGGCGTGGAAACCCGCCGATTCCGACAAGGGCCGCGCTGCGGAGATCCAACGCCGCCTTGCCGACAGCAAGCAGGGCGATCCGAACACGCGCAAATACCTTAGCGAGCCGCCATTGGCCTACCGCACCGCCTCCGGTGCCGCGCCCCAGAATGAACTCGGCGAAGACGAGTACAAGAAGGAGCGCCGCCTCAAGGCAAAGGCCGAGGGCAAGAAGGGCGGCTGGTTCGACTGGTTGCCGTCGCTGTAGGAACAGTCGCGCCGCTGATCTTGCGGCGGCTTTGGCTCAGTCTCGACGTCCCCTGAAAAAATCCTTCAGCAGCAGGCCTGCTTCGGTCTCGGCCATGCCCGGATAGATGTCGGGCGTGTGGTGGCAGGTCGGTGCAGCGAAGAAGCGCACACCGTTGACCACGGCGCCGCCCTTTTCGTCTGCGGCACCGAAATAGAGACGGCGCAGCCTGGCGAATGAGATTGCCCCGGCGCACATGGCGCAGGGCTCCAGCGTCACATAGAGATCGTGGCCGGTGAGCCGCTCGCTCGAGAGTTTGCCGCAGGCTTCACGGATAACCAGCATTTCGGCGTGCGCCGTCGGGTCGGCAAGCTCGCGCGTGCGGTTGCCGGCACTGGCAATGACCGTGCCGCCATTGGCAATGACCGCGCCGACCGGCACTTCGCCGCGCAAGGCTGCCGCTTCGGCCTCTTTTAGCGCCAGCGCCATGAAATCCGGCCTCTTCAAGCGGTTTGCCTTCCCATTATATCCTCGCCACCCGGCGGTGATCCTGTTATGGAGCGCATCAACCTGAAAATCGGACTCGATTTTCGGGAATGATCATGCGCCAAATCAAAAATGCTACAGCGTTCGTTGCGCGCCGAACGGATGCGCCACGCTGTAGCAGCGCAAACGGACAAAGGCCACATGGACGACAGCGACAAGAAATCTCCGCGCAAAGGCGGCCCAGGCAGGAGTGGCCCGAAATCGGCAGGGTCACGTGGCCACGACGCCAGCAAGGGCGGGAAGCCGTCCTTTGGTGCGAAAAAGCCCTATGCCCCACGCGGCGACCGGCCGGCCGCCGCTGAAGGCGAGCGCCCGAAGCGCGACTTCAAGAGCGGCGACAAGCCGTTCCGCAAGGGACCGCGCCCCGAAGGCAAGCCCTACGCGCCACGTGGCGACCGCCCGATGGCGGCCGAGGGCGAACGCAAGCCGTATGAAAAGCGCGAAGGGCCGCGCAAGCCCTACGCGCCACGCGGCGACCGGCCGATGGCGGCGGAAGGCGAACGCAAGCCGTATGAAAAGCGCGAAGGGCCGCGCAAGCCCTACGCGCCACGTGGCGACCGTCCGGTTTCTGCCTCGGCGGAGGGCGGCGAAAAGCGCTTCGATCGTCCCAAGCGTGATTTCGCAGATCGTCCGAAGCGGGATTTTGCCGACCGTCCAAAGCGAGACTTTGGAGGCGACAGACCCAAACGTGATTTCGGAGACCGGCCACAGGGCGCATCGGTCGGCGGCTTCAAGCCACGTCCGCGAACAACCGAAGCAACGGAAGAAGCCGGCGAGCGCATCGCCAAGCGTCTGGCACGTGCCGGGCTCGCCTCGCGCCGCGACGCCGAGGAGTTGATCGCCGCCGGCCGCGTCAAGGTCAATGGTCGGGTGCTGGCCTCGCCGGCGTTCAACGTCATGCCCAATGACATCATCCATCTCGACGGAATGGAAATCCCGCCGATCGAACGCACGCGCCTATTCCTGTTCCACAAGCCGGCCGGCGTCGTCACCACCAACCGCGACCCCGAAGGCCGCAAGACCGTCTTCGACGTGCTGCCGGCCGAACTGCCGCGGCTGATGACCATCGGCCGGCTCGATATCAACACCGAAGGCCTGCTGCTGCTGACCAATGATGGCGGCCTGTCGCGCGTACTAGAACTGCCGGCCACCGGCTGGCTGCGCCGCTACCGTGTGCGTGTCCACGGCAAGGTCGAGGAAAGCGCGCTTGCCGGCCTGCGCGAAGGCATTGCCGTCGACGGCGTCTTCTACGGCGCCATCGAAGCCAGCCTTGATCGCGAGCAGGGCTCCAACGCCTGGCTGACGATCGGCCTGCGCGAGGGCAAAAACCGTGAGGTCAAGAACATTCTCGGCGCGCTCGGCCTCGACGTCACGCGGCTGATCCGCATCTCCTATGGTCCGTTCCAGCTCGAGGACCTCGCCGAAGGTCACGTGCTGGAAATCAAGGGCCGGGTGCTGCGCGACCAGCTTGGCGAGCGCCTGGTCGAGGAATCCGGTGCCAATTTCGATGCGGAGATAACAAAACCGTTTTCCAACCAGCCGGTCCGGCGTACCGAAGTCCGTGAGGCCGAGCCGGAACGGCCGAAATTTACGAGAGACGGCGAGCGGCGGCCGATCGGCGAGGGCGGGCTGATCAAGAACCGCAAACGCCGGGAAGGCAGCCGCGACGAGGCGCTCGGCAAACTGTCGACGAGCCCGGACAGGGGCGAGAGACCAGAAAAGAGCTTCGGCGATCGCGGTCCGCGACCGGAGCGCGGCGGCTTTGGCGATAAGCCGCGCGGCGGTTTCGGTGACAAGCCTCGTGGCGGCGGCAAGAAATCCGAACGCGAGCAGCGGCCGATCGAGCCGCCAGGCCAGCGCAAGGCTAATGTCTGGATGGCACCGGGAGCCCGGCCGATCGGCAAGGGCAGGGCGGAGGCCGATGCGGCCAAGGCGGCCGAGGCCAAGGCGCGCAAGGCCTCGTTCAAGCCGTCTTACGGCAAGCCCGCCGGCAAACCAGGCGACGCAAGGCCATTCGGCAAGCCGCGTGGCGAGCGTCCAGGAGGCGCCGGTGGCGGTGAGCGGCCGCGCGGCCCCAAGGGTCCTCGGACAAGATGAGAATCGTCGGCGGTGAGTTTCGCGGGCGTCCGTTGGCGACGCCCCGCAGCGGCGCCATCCGCCCGACGACCGACCGCACCCGCGAGGCCGTCTTCAACGTTCTGGCGCATCGCTTTGCCGGGCAACTGGAGCGCGCGCGCGTGCTCGACCTGTTCGCCGGCACCGGCGCGCTTGGTCTGGAGGCCCTGTCGCGCGGCGCATCCTATGGCGTCTTCATCGAGGAATCGGCCGAAGGCCGTGGCCTGATCCGCGACAACGTCGAGGCCTTCGGCCTGACCGGACGCACCAAGATCTTCCGCCGCGATGCAACGGGCCTTGGCGAGGCGGGCACGCTGGCGCCGTTCGGTCTCGTCTTTGCCGATCCGCCCTATGGCAAGGGCCTTGGCGAGCGCGCTCTGCGGTCGGCCATGGCCGGCGGCTGGCTGCGCCCCGGGGCGCTCTGCGTGGTCGAGGAGACGGCGTCGGTTCCCTTCGAGCCAGGCCCGGGCTTTTCCGTGCTTGATGAGCGCAGCTACGGCGAGACTGTCATCCGCTTCATCGAGGCTGCCTGACAGGCCTCTTTCAGCAGTGGCCTCTTTGCCGCCGCCTTTGCCGGCAACATGACCAACAAATCACTTTGCTTGTCGCCAGCGCCTTGCCTATCGTCGCTGCATGAAACCGGAGCCATCGATGACATCCAGGACTGAGTGGCTGAGGCCAACGCTGCTGGCGACGTCGCTGGCTTTGTTCATGACCGACCCTGTCCTGGCGGACAACGCCGTATTGCCAGACACTGTGCCGGCCGAGTTCAAAGTCACGGACTTCCTGCTCGACAACGGCATGGAAGTGGTCGTGATTCCCGACCATCGCGCGCCGATCGTCACCCATATGGTCTGGTACAAGATCGGCAGCGCCGACGAGCCGCCGGGCAAATCCGGCATCGCTCATTTCTTCGAGCATCTGATGTTCAAGGCGACGGCCCATCACGAAGCCGGCGAGTTCGACCGCGCCGTCTCCGACATTGGCGGCTCCAACAACGCCTTCACCTCCTACGACTACACCGCTTTCCACGAGACGGTGGCGCCGTCGGATCTCGAACTGATGATGAGCTTCGAGGCTGACCGCATGCGCAACCTCATCCTCACCGACGACGTCATCAAGACCGAGCGCGATGTGATCCTGGAGGAGCGCCGCTCGCGCATCGACAACAATCCGCAGGCCGTGCTCGACGAGGAAGTCGATGCCACACTGTGGCAGAACCAGCCCTATCGCATTCCGGTTATTGGCTGGATGCAGGAGATGGAACAGCTGAACCGCACCGACGCCGTCGCCTTCTACAATAAATATTACCGGCCCAACAACGTCGTGCTGATCGTGGCCGGCGACATCCAACCGGAAACGGTGAAGGCGCTGGCCGAAAAGACCTATGGCAAGGTTGCCCGCGGGCCGGATCTGCCGCCGCGCGTCCGCCCGGTCGAGCCGGAGCAGAACACCAGGCGCACCGTGACGCTCTCCGACGCCCGCGTCAGCGTGCCGAGTTTCTCGACACAATGGGTCGTGCCCTCCTATCACACCGCCAAGCCTGGCGAGGCCGAAGCGCTCGATCTGCTCGCCGAGATCCTTGGCGGCGGCAACCGCAGCCGGCTTTATCAGGCGCTCGTCATCAAGCAGGGCATCGCTTCCAGCGCCGGCGCGTATTTCCAGGGCACCATGCTCGACGACACCAATTTCACCGTCTACGGCTCGCCGCGCGGCGACGCCAAGCTGGCCGACGTCGAAGTCGCGGTCGATGCCGAGGTGGCGCGCATCGCCAGCGACGGCGTGACCCCGGATGAGCTCGAAAAAGCCAAGGACCGCTATGTCAGGTCAATGATCTTTGCCCGCGACAAGCAGGACTCCATGGCCAACATCTATGGTTCGACACTCGCCACCGGCGGCAATGTCCAGGACGTGCAGCAATGGCCGGACCGCATCCGCAAGGTCACCACCGACGAGGTCAAGGCCGTTGCCGCGCGCTATCTGGTGCTGGCCCGCTCGACCACCGGTTATCTCTTGCCGCAGCAACAGGCGGGGAATTGATGATGAGCCAGCACCACCATGTCTTCCCTTCTCTCCCTGTGGGAGAAGGTGGATCGGCGCGTAGCGCCGAGACGGTTGAGGGGTCTTGGACGGAGCGCGGGCGGCAAGCTGGAGCACCCCTCATCCGACCGAGCTTCGCTCGGCCACCTTCTCCCACAACAAGGGGAGAAGGGAAGGAGGCTCGCTTCCTCGCGCCACTTGTCACCCTATTCCTCTCCATCCTCTTCCTGATCCTGCCGGCGCTTGCCGCCCACGCCATGGAGATCCAGTCCGTCACCTCGCCGAAGGGCGTCACGGCCTGGCTGGTGGAGGACTATTCCGTGCCGATCGTCGCCGTCCGTTTCGCCTTCGGCGGCGGCTCGACTCAAGATCCGGTGGGGAAGGAAGGCCTGGCCAATCTGATGACCGGCCTGTTCGACGAGGGCGCTGGCCCGCTCGATTCGGAAGCCTTCCAGATCAAGCTCGACGATGCCGGCGCCGAAATGAGCTTCGACGCGACCCGCGATGGCATTTACGGCTCCATGCGTCTGCTGGCCGAACAGCGCGACGAAGCCTTCGACCTGTTGCGGCTGGCGGTCAACGAGCCGCGCTTCGACCAGGCGCCGATCGACCGCATCCGCGCCCAGATCCTGTCCGGCATCATCGCCAACGAGAACGACCCGGAGACGGTGGCACAGAACCGATGGGCGCGCGCCGTGTATGGCGACCACCCCTATTCGCGCTCCGATCAGGGCACCAGGCAGAGCATCGCCGCCATCACCCAAGCCGATCTCAAGGCTCTGCACAAGGCGGTGTTCGGGCGGGGCGGCCTGCATGTCGCCGTGGTCGGCGCCATCGACGCCGAGACGCTGAAGAAGAAGCTCGACATGGTGTTCGGCGATCTGCCGCAGAACCAGACGCTCGCCCCTGTCGCCGATATCGAGCCCAGGCTGGCGCAGCATATCGAGGTCAATTACGACCTGCCGCAGACCTCGCTGCAGCTCGCCTGGCCCGGCGTGAAGCGCAAGTCGGCGGATTTCTTCCCGACCGCGCTGATGAATGAAATCCTTGGCGGCGGCACTTTTACCTCGCGCCTGTTCCAGGAGGTGCGCGAAAAGCGCGGGCTGGCCTACAGCGTCAATTCCTCGCTAGTAAACCAGGACCACGCCGACGCGCTGATCGTCACGACCGGAACGCGTTCCGACCGCGCCGCCGAGACGCTCGGCATCGTACGCGACGTCGTCAAGCGGTTAGCGCAGGACGGCCCGACGGAGGCCGAACTGGCGGCGACCAAGAAATATCTGATCGGCGCCTATGCCATCAGCAATCTGGATTCGTCGAGTGCCATCGCCGCGACGCTGGTCGAGTTGCAGCTCGACGATCTCGGCATCGACTACATGCAGCGCCGTACCGGCTATATCAACGCGGTGACGCTCGATCAGGTCAAGGCGGCGGCGAAGAAGCTGCTGACCGCCGAGCCGACCATCATGGTGGTCGGACCGCCGCTGGCGGGAGCCGGCAAGGGATGAGCCCGACTTTCGGCATAGCTTTCGGTGGCGGCGGCGCGCGCGGGTTGGCGCATATCCATGTCATCGAGGCTCTGAACGAGCTCGGCATCAAGCCGGTGGCGATAGCCGGCTCCTCGATCGGCGCCGTCATGGGCGCCGGCATGGCCTCGGGCATGACCGGCAAGGACATGCAAGACTACGCCCGCTCGATCCTCGGTCGGCGCGCCCAGGTGGCGAGCCGCATGTGGCGGGCGCGGCCAGGCACGATCGCGGAAGCCATGCAAAATGGCATCCGGGTCAGCCAGTTCAATGTCGAGCGCATCCTCAAGGCCTTTTTGCCCGAAGCCATTCCCGAAACCTTCGCCGAATTGAAAATCCCGCTGAAGGTGACAGCGACGGACTATTTCGGCCACAAGCTCGCCGTGTTCGACGATGGCGACCTGCACTCGGCCCTTGCCGCCTCGGCCGCCATCCCCGCCGTCTTCCGCCCGGTGATGCGTGACGGCAGACTGCTGATCGACGGCGGCATCTACAACCCCGTGCCGTTCGATCTGATCGAGAAGGATGCCGACATCATCATCGGCGTCGACGTGGTCGGCGCGCCGGAAGAGGCCGACCGAAAACAGCCGACCTCCGTCGACCTGATGTTCGGCGCCACGCAGCTGATGATGCAGTCGATCATCGCCAACAAGCTGAAACAGTGCCAGCCCGATATACTGGTCCGTCCGGCGGTGTCCAAATACCGGGTGCTCGATTTCCTGAAGATCGATGCCTTGATGAACGAGACGGCCGACATCAAGGATAAGCTGAAGCGCGAGGTGGAAAAGGCGGTCGAAGAGCGAGCCGGCAAACGCAAGAGCAGGAAACCGGCGGCCGAGTGAGTTGGTTCCGGGAGCTTCGGTGACCTGGCTCTAGCTACGGAAACCCTGAGGTGGCCCAGCGCCGTTTGGTCGGGTGCCCCACAATGTCGGTCGTTCCCTTGCTCTTTGGCTCGATATCCGCAACAGCATGTTTCGATTCAAAACCTTGATGCCTCGAAAGATCGACCATGAACCGTCTCTACACAGATCTCCTGATCAAGATCATTGCCAACACAATTTATGGCTCCGGTTCGCAGGTGATCGATCCCGCGAAAATGGGAGAGTCGACCCCCTTCAATCGCGAGGATCGCCTCCAGGGTCGCGATTGGCCGACGGTTGCTCATTCGATGGCAGGCATCAAGCGCTTGTCGAATGTGCGAGACCTCGTCCAAAGGGTCATCGATGAGAACGTGCCTGGGGATTTCATTGAGACCGGGGTCTGGCGCGGTGGCTGCTGTATTCTCATGAAGGGGGTGCTGGCCGCCAACGAGGTCACCGACAGGAAAGTCTATGTCGCCGACTCCTTTGACGGTTTACCACAGCCGGACGCCGAAAACTATCCGGCCGACAGGGGAGACACGCTGCACGAATATCGCCAGTTGGCGATCGACCAGGCTCAGGTGGAATCCAACTTCGCTGCTTACGATCTCCTGGATGACCAGGTGGTCTTCGTCAAAGGCTTGTTCGGCGACACCTTGCCTGGCCTGGAAGCTGGTCCATTCGCCCTGATTCGACTGGACGGCGACATGTATGAATCGACCATGGACAGCCTTGAGGCGCTTTATCCAAGGCTGTCGCCGGGCGGTTTCGCGATCATCGACGACTTTGCGCTTCCGCCTTGCCGGCAGGCGGTTGAGGATTACCGCGCGCGTCACCGTATCGGAGCGACGATACACGACATAGATTGGACCGGTTGTTGGTGGCAGAAGCTAATTGCCGGCAACCAGCCTACGGAAACGCGATGAAACAGAACTGCATCTCCATTGTCGTTGTCGTCTTCAACATCCCTACTGAACTGCCTAGAACCTTACTTTCGCTAGCTACGCCCTACCAGCAAGGTGTGACCACGAACGATTACGAGGTCATCGTCGTCGACAACGGATCCTCACCTGCCGTGAGTGAGAGTCTGATCAGAGAATATGGGCCGAATTTTCGCGTGCTGCGCATCGATGACGCGTCTCCCTCGCCCGCGGCTGCCGTCAATCGTGGGATAAGAGAGGCGAAGGGTGACAAGATCGGCGTCATGATCGACGGCGCGCGCATTGTGACGCCGGGATTTGTGCGTTTCGCCGGCATCGGCCTGGACATGGCCCCAACGGCGGTCGTGGCTGCGCCGGGCTGGTATCTTGGAAGCGATATCCAGGCAAATGCGCCGACGAACGGCTACACAAAGGCCATCGAAGATTCGCTTTTGCAATCGATCCGGTGGCCGGAAGATGGGTATCGGCTGTTCGAGGTCGGGACGATGGATGAGTCGTCGATCGATCCGTGGTTCTCGCCATTGGCCGAAGCGAATGCTCTCTTTTTGAATCGCGAGAATTGGCATGCCATCAATGGCATGGACGAGCGCTTCAACCATCCTGGAGGCGGCCTCGTCAATCTCGACACGCTCGAACGCGCGATGGCGCTGCCGCAGGCACAACTCATCCTCACGCTCGGAGAGGCTACATTTCACCAGTTGCACGGAGGGATATCCACCAACGCGCCCCTCGAGCAACAGTCCAAGAACTGGGCAATCTGGAAGGCTGAAAGGGACGCCTTGCGGGGAGCAGGGGACTTTATCTTTCACATCCCCTCAGCGTTCGTGGGATCGTTGCCTCCAGCACTTGTGCCGCACCTTGCCCGCGCCATGATCGCAACTCCACACGGCGTCGGCCCTGCCGTGGCCGCGGGCCTCAGAGCGCAATTGAAACCACCCGAGGAGCCCGTGCCGACGCACCCGGCAGCTGCGGCACTGGTCGGCGTGGCCAAGGCCCAGTTCGAGATCGGGAATTACAACGCGGCGGCGGACATCGTCCGCATGGCA
This sequence comes from Mesorhizobium sp. B2-3-11, assembly GCF_006442215.1. Taxonomy (NCBI): domain Bacteria; kingdom Pseudomonadati; phylum Pseudomonadota; class Alphaproteobacteria; order Hyphomicrobiales; family Phyllobacteriaceae; genus Mesorhizobium; species Mesorhizobium sp. B2-3-11. The sequence goes on from NZ_VFVS01000007.1 coordinate 177,082, forward strand.
AGCAGCCATGCACCCGCCGAGCTTGCAGGGTCCCGCCTCCTTGCATCCGCCGGCATTCTTTCGCGGCGGAGTCCGGATCGAGATGCCGCGTATTTTACGGCGATCGGCGATGCGCACCGTGTCGTCGGCGAGAACGAAACGGCTGAGGTTCAATACCGCAACGCATTGGCGCAAGCCGCCAATAGCACTGGCGCCCATATCGGCCTCGCCAGCATGCGGATGTCGGGGCCTTTCTACTACGACTGGCTGGAGCGTCTTTACGCAGAGTTGAAGCCCGCTGTCGTGGTGGAGATAGGGGTCTATGACGGCGTATCGCTTTCCAAGGTCAAGGCTCCAACTCTTGCAATAGGCATCGATCCCAATCCACGCGCCACCGTGGCGCTCAGTGCGCAAACGCACATTTTTCCAGAGACGAGTGACGCCTTTTTTGATCGCGGCGGAGCGGGTGCGCTGCTCGCCGGCCGTCCGGTTGGTGTCGGGTTCATCGACGGCTTGCACACGTTCGATCAGGTGTTGCGCGATTTTGCGAACCTCGAGCGCTACTGCGATGCCGGCTCGGTTCTGCTCGTGCACGACACTGCCGCCCTGGACGAAGCGACGCAAAAGGTTCCGCCGACGACGCAATTCCACACCGGCGATGTCTGGAAGCTGGTTCCGGCACTCAAGGCGATGCGCCCAGAACTCGACGTGTTCACCATTGCCACGCCCTGGACCGGGCTCACCGTAATATCCGGCTTTGGCAGTGGTGGATACGATCGTTCATGGATCATCGAAGCGGGTAGACGTTTTGCAAACATGGAGTTTGCCGAGATCGAGGCAAACTTTGGCGAAGCGCTTTGCCTTGTTGCAAATGAATGGGAGCCGGTGTTTGCGCGGCTCAAGGCGAACCTCGGCGGCAAAGGGAGAGGGCAACCACAATCAAAATTTCTACAGCCGGCGGATTGCGAAGCTGAGGAGGCTACGATGGGCGGGTTCTTGCATCAGTATTTTTTGAACAACAGCGGCAAGGAAATATACAAATGGCTGCACTATTTCGACATTTACGAACGCCACTTCGAGCGATTCAGAAATAGAAAGCCAGTCGTCGTTGAAGTCGGCGTGTACAAAGGAGGATCGCTCGAAATGTGGCGAGCCTATTTCGGCGAGGGCGCGCGAATTGTCGGGATCGATATCGACCCAGCCTGCAAGGTGCACGAGTCGGAGCAGGTTGAGGTTTTCATTGGCAGCCAGGACGACCCTGAACTCCTCGATCGCATAGTCGAGAAATATGGACCTATCGACATTGTGGTCGATGACGGCAGCCATATGATGGATCACGTCATCGCGACATTCGAGCATCTTTACCAACACGTGCAGCCGAACGGCGTCTACTTGGTCGAGGACACGCATACGAGTTATTGGGACGCCTACGGCGGTGGACTCCGCAGGCCAGGTTCGTTCATGGAATTCGCCAAGGGGAAGCTCGACGAGATAAACGCACACCACTCGCGCGGCGCGTTGCCGGCGAACGCGTTCACCAATTCAACGGACTCGATCTGTGTCTATGACAGCATTGTCGTCTTTGAGAAACGGCCGCAAGGCAAACGCCAAACCTTGATAACCGGCAGGGAATAAATCCATCCCAGCCGTCCCGTTCCGAGAACAACAGAGATACTTTCAAGCAAAGCAATCAATCGGCGCAAAAAGGGGTCTGAGAAAACGCCGGCCGCCCGTACCTGATCAAAAACTGCCCCTCAGTCCTTCGCCCGCTCCACATAGGACCCATCGGCCGTCATCACCACCACGCGGGTGCCGGGCGCGATGTGGGGCGGCACGGTGGTGCGCACGCCGTTGGAGAGCACGGCCGGCTTGTAGGAGGACGATGCCGTCTGGCCCTTGGTCGTCGGCTCGGTCTCGACCACTTCGAAGGTGGCGCGCTGCGGTAGCACCAGGGAGATCGCGATGCCGTTGAACTGTGACACCTGCACCGGCATGCCTTCCTTCAGATAGGGCGCCGCGTCACCGACCACGGCTTCCGACACCGCCACCTGGTCGTAGGTTTCCGGGTTCATGAAGTGATAGCCTTCGCCGTCGGCGTAGAGGAAGGTGTGCTCACGCTCCTCGACATAGGCGCGCTCCACCTGTTCGGTGGTGCGGTAGCGCTCCGAAACCTTCACCCCGTCGCCGATGCGGCGCATGTCGAGCTGCGTCACCGGCGTCCCCTTGCCTGGGTGGATGTTTTCGGCAAAGAGGATCACATAAAGCTTGCCGTCCTTGTCGACGACATTGCCTTTGCGGAGCGAACTGGCGATGACTTTCACCACGGTTTTAAATCCTGCGAGGTTTGACTGGCGTTTGCCGGCTTATGCGGCGCTGGATGGGGGCCTAGCGCATCTTGGCGCGAACCGCCAGCCCCCCAATGCGAACTGGCCCGGGCGAACTGGCCTGGGGCGATCTGACATGGGGCGAACTGACATGGGGCGAACTGACATGGGGGGAACCTGCATGCCTTCAATCCGCTCATGACCGCCGCGTCGCCCTGGTGGACGCCGCATGTCCATGCCGACCGCCGTCCGCGCCTGATGCTGCGCAACGGGCTGACGGCTGCCTTGCGCGACTGGTTCGCCCGCAACGACTTCATCGAGGTGGAGACGGCCGCGCTGCAGGTCTCGCCCGGCAACGAGGCGCATCTGGCGGCTTTCGCGACGGAGGCGGTCGGGCCGGATGGCGTCCGATCGCCGCTTTATCTCCACACCTCGCCGGAATTCGCCTGCAAGAAGCTGCTCGCTGCAGGCGAACAGCGCATTTTCAGCCTGGGTCCGGTCTATCGCAACCGTGAGCGCGGCCCCTTGCATCATCCCGAATTCACCATGCTCGAATGGTACCGGGTGGGCGAGACCTATGAGAGGCTGATGCGCGATTGCGCCGCGCTGCTGGCGTTGGCCGCGACGAGGGCAGGAGCCGCGCGCTTTTCTTTCCGGGGCCGCGACTGCGATCCGTTTGCCGAACCGGAGCGGTTGACCGTGGCGGATGCCTTCAGCCGCCATGCCGGCATCGATCTGCTGGCCACGGTCGCCGTCAATGGCGGCACGGACCGGGACGCGCTTCATGCCGCACTGATCCAGGCCGGCTTGCGCACCGCGCCCGACGACAGTTGGGCGGATTTGTTCAGCCGCGTGATGGTGGAAAAGATCGAGCCGCTTCTCGGGCAGGGGCGGGCGACCATCCTGTGCGAATATCCGGTCGCCGAGGCGGCACTCGCCCGGCCGGGCCCCGGAGATCCACGCGTCGCCGAACGTTTCGAGCTCTATTGCTGCGGCGTCGAGCTCGCCAACGGCTTTGGCGAGTTGACCGACGCGGCCGAGCAGCGCCGGCGCTTCATCATCGAGATGGACGAGAAAGAGCGCGTCTATGGCGAGCGCTACCCGCTGGACGAGGATTTTCTCGCCGCCCTTGCCATCATGCCGCAGGCCAGCGGCATTGCGCTCGGCTTCGACCGGCTGGTGATGCTGGCGACCGGCGCTCACAAGATCGAGGACGTGATCTGGACGCCGGTCGCGGCATCTTGAGCGACAGGCTGCTGCCCCTCTGACTTCAATGCGCGAAAACCTGCTCGAGCGAGCGAAAGCCCTTGAATTCCAAGGCGTTGCCAGAGGGGTCGCGGATAAACAATGTCGCCTGTTCGCCGGGCTCCCCCTTGAAACGCACCATTGGCCGCTCCAGCCAGTCTATGTCGTCGCGCGCTTCCAGCCGAGTGGCAAGGCGCTGCCAGTCGTCCATCAAGAGCACAGCGCCAAAATGCGGGATCGGCACGGTGATACCGTCGACCTTGCCGTCACTGGCGGCTTGCGCGGGGCGCAAATGCGCTGACATCTGGTGACCGTAAAGGTCGAAATCGACCCAGGTCGCTGACGAGCGGCCGATCGCGCACCCCAGCACCTCGCCATAGAAAGTTCGGGTTTCATCGAGATCACGAACCGGAAAGGCAAGATGGAAAGGCGTCATGGCGAAGGCTCCAGATAGGCAAAAACCGCGCCGTCCGCTCTTTGCGGGCGCTTCGATGGCGGTTGGTCGCGACATCCTGATTGCCCTTCTGCCATTGCACAAGCGGCATTGGAACAATAGATGGTGCGGCAGCACCTGCCTTCCGGACAGGCTGAAGAAACAGGATCAAGTGCATGGCCGACAAGCTGGACGCCGCGAAATTGACGGACCGCGTCGCGGCCCTGGTCGAGGCCGCTAAACGCGCCGGCGCCGATGCCGCGGACGCCGTCGCGGTGCGTGGCCGCTCGACCGGCGTCTCGGTGCGGCTTGGCAAGGTCGAAAACACCGAGGCTTCCGAGGGCGACGATGTTTCGCTGCGGGTCTTCGTCGGCCAGCGTGTGGCCAGCGTATCGGCGACCGCCGCGTCCGATCCGAAGGCGCTTGCCGAGCGTGCCGTCGCCATGGCCAAGGTGTCTCCCGAGGATCCCTACCAGGGTCTTGCCGACCCTGCGCTGCTCGCCAGGCAGACGCGCGATCTGGACCTGTTCGACGCGACCGAAGTGTCGGCCGACCAGTTGAAAGAAGCCGCGCTTGCGGCCGAAGCGGCGGCTCTCGCCGTCAAGGGCGTGACCAATTCGTCCGGCAGCAATGCCAGCGCCGGGCTTGGCGGGCTGGTTCTGGCCACCTCGCACGGTTTTCTCGGCCACTATGTCGGCTCGCGCTTTGCGCGCTCGGCCAGCGTGATCGCCGGCGAGGGCACCGGCATGGAGCGCGACTATGAATTCTCCTCGCGCCAGCATTTTGCCGATCTCGACTCACCCGAGGACATCGGCCGCAAGGCCGGTGAACGGGCGGTGCGCCGCCTTGGCGCGCGCAAGGCGGCGACCGGACCGGTCGACGTGGTGTTCGACCCGCGCGTCGCGCGCGGCATTGCCGGCCATATCGCCGGCGCCATCAACGGCGCTTCCGTCGCCCGCAAGACCTCGTTCCTGCGCGACATGATGGGCAAGCAGGTGGCCGCTGCCGCCATCACCGTCACCGACGACCCGTTGCGGCGCCGTGGCCAGGCCTCGCGCCCATTCGATGGCGAAGGCATTGAGGGCGAGAAGCTCCTGATGATAGAAAAGGGTGTCCTCAACCACTGGTTCCTGTCGACATCGGTGGCCCGGGAACTCGGCCTCGTCACCAACGGTCGTGGCGCACGCGGCGGCTCCTCCGTCTCGCCGTCGTCGACGAACCTTGCCATCGAGGCGGGCGAGCGCTCGCCGGAAGACCTGATCGGCTCGCTCAAGACCGGCTTCTACGTCACCGAAGTGTTTGGCCAGGGCGTCGACATGCTCACCGGCGAATACAGCCGCGGCGCCTCCGGCTTCTGGATCGAAAATGGCGCTCTTGCCTATCCGGTCGCCGAAGTCACCATCGCCTCGAACCTGAAGACGATGTTCCTCAACATGGTGCCGGCGAATGACCTCGACCGCAATTTCGGTACTGCCGCCCCGACACTCCTGATCGAAGGCATGACCCTTGCCGGAGCATGACCTGACCACTGCCGGTGCCGATCAGGACCTGCCGCTGCTGCGCGACGCCGCCCGCGAGGCCGGTCTTATCGCCATGCGCTACTTCGGCAACAATCCGCAGGTCTGGATGAAGGGCGGTACCTCGCCGGTCAGTGAAGCCGATCATGCCGCCGATGCGTATCTGCGCCAGACGCTGCTTGCGGCACGGCCGGATTATGGCTGGCTGTCGGAAGAGACGACCGACGATCCGGCACGGCTTTCGGCGCGCCGCACCTTCGTTGTCGACCCGATCGACGGGACGCGCGGCTTCCTCGAAGGCCAGCCCACTTGGTGCGTCAGCGTTGCCGTCGTTGAGCTTGGCCGCACGCTCGCCGGCGTGCTCGAATGTCCGGCGATGGATGAGACTTACTGGGCGCTACCCGGCCAGGGCGCCTTCCGCAACGACAAGCGCATCGCGGTACGCAAGCCTGAGGACAAGGCTGAAATTTCAGGGTTGAAGCAGTTGATCGACATGGTGCCTGCCGGCTGGCAGAAGCGGCTGCAGCGGGCACCCTACATCCCCTCGCTCGCCTACCGCCTGGCGATGATCGCCAACGGGACGCTCGACGCAACGTTCGTCAAGCCGAACGCGCATGACTGGGACATTGCCGCCGCCGATCTCATCCTGCGCGAAGCGGGCGGCCAGCTGCTCGACCCGAATGGCCGGGCGCCGCTCTATGCCGGCGAGGTGATCCGTCACGGCGCGCTCGCCGCCGGCAGCGGGGACCTGCTGGCGGTGCTTGTCGATGTCATCGCCGGGCTGGATGGCTGAAAGCATTTTCGAAGGTTCCAAAGTCGGCGGCTTTGGTCTAGACCTGTGACAAACTCACGATATGTGAAGGACCGACATGGCCGCGGAAGACGGAAAGAAACAGCTTTTGCATCTGGTGTTCGGCGGCGAACTCAAGAAGCTTGGCGGCACCGAGTTCCGCGATCTCGACGCGCTGGACATCGTTGGTGTCTATCCCGACTATCAATCCGCGCACACCGCGTGGAAAGCCAAGGCACAAGCCAGCGTGGACAATGCCCATATGCGTTATTTCGTCGTTCATCTGCACCGTCTGCTGGATCCCGATAGCAAGGCCGCCGGTTGACTTCGATGGAGCGTGATCTGGCGAAAGAGCCAGCCAGCGAGGCCGCGCCCACGGGCAGGGGCGGCAGCCGCACGACCAAGGCCTTCTGGCGCAGGATTCGCGAGCCGCTCGCGCAATCCCGATTCGTCAAGAACGCCATTGCCAGCCTGCTCGCGCAGTTCGTGCGGCTGGTTCGCCTGACCAGCCCCCTGGTCGCCGGATCGGCCCGCTTTGCGGGCGGCGCCTATGCCGAGTTCGAGCCGGGGATCATTGCTCTGTGGCATGGCCAGCATCTTTTGACGCCGGCCTATTACCCCAAGCGCAAGCCGCTGGTCGCCATGGTGTCGCGCAGCGCCGATGCCGAACTCAACGCCCTGATGCTGGAGAAATTCGGCATCGAGGCAGTGCGCGGTTCGGGCGGGCGCGAGAATGCCAGGCATCTCGACAAGGGCGGGGCCAAGGCCCTCATCGCCCTCAAAAAGTCGCTCACCGCAGGCAAGAACGTCGCCATGATCGCAGACATTCCCCACGGTACCCCTCGCGATGCAGGGCTCGGTATCGTTCTTTTGGCTCGCCTCTCCGGCCGGCCGCTGCTGCCCGTCGCCATCGCCACCAGCCGCCGCAAGGTGCTGGAAAAGAGCTGGGACAAAACCACCATCAACCTGCCCTTCGGCCGCTCCGCCGTGACCATCGGCACGCCGATCTTTGTGGCGGCGGATGCCGACGATGCCGAAATGGAGCGCAAGCGCCAGGAAGTGACGGCCGCCCTCAACGCCGCGACCGCCGAGGCCTACCGTCTCGTGGATGGTCCGCGGTGAGCGGCCGCTGGGCACGCACCATGCTGTCGGCATACCGTTTTGCCGGCGCAGCCGCCTATCCCCTGGTCGGGCCTTACGTCGCCTGGCGCACCTCGCGCGGCAAGGAAGACCGCAACCGAAGGCGCGAGCGCTATGGCGTCGCCGGCCGCCCGCGCCCCGAGGGGCCGGTGATCTGGATCCATGCCGCGAGCGTCGGCGAGACCTTGGCCGTCGTGCCGCTGGTCGAAAGCATCCTCGACTATGGCGTCAACATCGTGCTGACGACCGGCACGGTGACCTCCGCCCAGGTCGTGGACGAGCGGCTCGGCGACCGCATCATCCACCAATATGTGCCGCTCGATCTGAAGCCGGCGGTCAGCCGCTTCCTCGATCACTGGAAACCTGATCTGGCGATCATCGCCGAATCCGAGATCTGGCCGATGACCATCCTCGAACTCGGTGCGCGCCACGTGCCGCAGGTGCTGGTCAATGGCCGGCTTTCCGATCGCTCGTTCACCTCGTGGAAGAAGCGGGCCAACATCGCCGAGGCGTTGTTCGAGAATCTGGCCCATGTCGTTGCCCAGTCCGACGTCGACGGCGAGCGTTTTCGAGCGCTCGGCGCCCGGCCGGTCACGGTGTCGGGCAATCTCAAGGTCGACACCAACCCGCCGCCGGTCGACCAACGGGCGCTTGCCACTTTGCAGCGGCAGATCGGCGCTCGCCCGACCTGGGCGGCGATCTCGACCCATGATGGCGAGGAAGTGGTCGCCGCGGAAGTCCACGCGACGCTGCACAAGCGTCACCACGGCCTTTTGACAATCGTCGTCCCGCGCCATCCCGATCGGGCCGAAGCCCTTGCCGCGCAGATTTCCGGCATGGGACTGAAGGTCGCGCGGCGCAGCAAGGGTGACCGTATCGGTCCCGACACCGATATCCTGCTTGGCGATACGATCGGCGAAATGGGGCTTTATCTCCGCCTGACCGAAATCGCTTTCGTCGGCCGTTCGCTGACCTCCGAAGGCGGCCAGAACCCGCTCGAGCCGGCCATGCTCGACACGGCGGTTCTCGCCGGTCGCAACGTGCAGAATTTTCGCGAGGCCTATCAACGCCTGCTCGACAGCGGCGGCGCCAAGCTGGTGCGCGACCGCGACATGCTGGCTGGCGCCGTCAATTTCCTCCTGACTAACGAAGTGGCTCGCCACGAGATGATGGCGGCGGGAATCGCGACTGTCGATGAGATGCGCGGCGCACTGGCACGCACACTCAAATCGCTCGAACCCTATATCCAGCCGCTGGTGGTCAAGGCGCGCCTGAAGGGCGCGAACGGGCGTTAGCGTGGCCTCGGAAGCACCACCATTCTGGTGGGAAGAGCCGGACTGGAAAGTCTTGGCGCTATCGCCGCTGTCGGCTGTCTATGCGCTGGTCGCCGGTCGCGGCATGCGGCGGGCCCGACGCGAGAAGATCCAGGCGCCGGTTCTGTGCGTCGGCAATTTTACCGTTGGCGGCACCGGCAAGACGCCGGTGGCGATCGCGCTCGCCCAACAGGCCAAGCGCATGCGGCTGAAGCCCGGTTTCCTGTCGCGCGGCCATGGCGGTTCCTTCGCCGAACCGCATGTCGTCGATATCAGTCATGACAGCGCCAAGCACGTCGGCGACGAGCCGCTTCTGTTGGCTGAACATGCCCCGGTTGCAGTGACGCCGAACCGTGCCGCCGGCGCCCGGCTGCTGCTGGAAAAGCACAGCTGTGATTTCCTGATCATGGACGACGGCTTCCAGAGCGCGCGCATTCACATCGATTATGCGCTGGTCGTGGTCGATGCCCGTTATGGGATCGGCAATGGCCGCGTCATCCCGGGCGGTCCGCTCAGGGCCAAAATCGTCGACCAGCTGGTCTTCACCAGCGGGCTGCTGAAGATGGGCGAGGGCACCGCCGCCGATGCCGTGGTCCGCCGGGCAGCGCGTGCCGGCCGGCCGATCTTCGAGGCCCACACGGAGCCGAGCAGCGAGGCGGGGCTTGCCGGAAAGCGCTTTCTGGCCTTTGCCGGCATCGGTCATCCCGAAAAGTTTTTCGACACGGTGCGCGAGGCCGGCGGCGAAGTGATCCTGTCCAGGCCCTTTCCGGACCATCACTTCTACGCCGAGGACGAGCTCGCCGAACTGGCCGCGACGGCGCGGGCCGAAGGCCTTGGCCTGATCACCACCGCCAAGGACGCCGCCCGGTTGCGCCATGGCGCCCCGCAGGATTTTCTCGACCGTCTCGACGTGCTGGAAATCGACACGATTTTCGAGCTTGATCACGTTCCCGAGCGCATCATCGAGGAAACGCTCGATGCCTGGCGCCAGCGTAAGCTGAGAGGCTAACCCCGCTTGCGCAGTTCCGGATGCACCTCGATTTCGCGGCGCAGCGATGCGCTCGCGTTCACGTAGGGCTCCTGCCTGGCAACGCTCCAGTATTTCAGCTCGTCCAGTGGGATGTTTTCGCCCGTCACGGCGCAGCGCACGAACGAGCCGGGGCTGGTGACCTGGAAATCGCCATCGAGGTAGCGGATGCGGGCTTCCTTGCCGCCCGGGCCTTCGAAACGGTTCATCATGCGGTGGTACTTGAGTTCATTGGGATTCAATCGCCATAAATCGTGGGCAAGGTCAAGCTTGGCGCAATGCTCATGTAATATTGCCCTTCGGCACAATGGTTGTCAGGAAGCGTCATGGACATCGCCAATGCAAGCATGCCGTCTTTGCTGAAAGAAGCACTCACGCCCCAGCCGGTGCCTTCCCTCAAGGCCGACCCGGCGACCGCGGCGCTGGTCAAGGCGCTCGTCCAGCCGCCGGCGCCCGCGATGGTGCAATCGGCGCAGTTCGCCGCCCAGGCGCTGCAAGGCTCGCTGCCGCGACCGGCCGCTCAGACGTCGCAACGCCTGTCATCCTCCGAGATCGAGGATGCTTACCGGGCCGTCATGGAACTTGACGCCGCCACCCACCATGCGCCGCCACGAGCCTCGACGGGTGGGACAGGGACGGACACCGATCAGGCTTCGCGCGGCTTCGCCCCGCCGCAGATAACGGTCACCGACAGCACACCCAAACTGGCGCCGGCCTCGGCCTCGTCCACATTTTCGCCCGCGGTCGCTTCCGCCGCGGTGCTGGTCGCGGCCAACGCCAACGCGCCGCAACCGCGCGGCGCCTCCATCCGACCGGCGGGCCATGCTCCACGATCCGAGTCAGCTCCGTCGTCGCTGTGGACGATATCGATCGTGACGGCCATCGTCTCGGCCGCGACTACCATGATTGTGCTTTTTCTGTTCCGTTAAGCAGGTATCACGCGATTTCCGACAGGGGACCGCCACGCATTGTCTCCGAGACGTGTCGCAGCCTAATCGTCATCCTGCAGGAAAGCTTCCAGCCTTGCCGCAGCAAGCCCGGCCTGTTCGGCAATGCGCCTGGCGAGATCGGCGGCGGCCGCGCGCGGTCGGCCGACCGGACGATCCAGCCAGTAGGAAACGGGATTGAGCGCGGTGCGATCGTCGACGGCGACGAGGCGCCCCGATTCTATCTGGTGCTCGGTGAGCGGCGGCCGCGCCAGCGCGATGCCGAGGCCATGGGCTGCGGCATCGAGCACCAGATTGTAGTCTTCGAAGCGGCGGTCTTGCGGGCGCGGCCGGTAATCCATGTCCTGCGCGGCGAACCAGGCGCGCCAGCCCGAAGCGTCGGAATCGTTGATCAGCGGGAATTTGAGCAACCGGGCCGGGTCGCCAGCGCCGATCTCTCTTGCAAGGCCCGGCGAGGCGATCGGGAAGAGATGTTCTTCGAACAGTTGCACCGAGACGCGGCCCGGAATGCGGCCGCGACCGCAGCGGACCGACAGATCGATGCCTTCGTCGGCGAGATCGGCCTGGCGGTTGTCGACGTCGAGCACGATGCGCAGGCGGGTAGGGTCGTTTTCCAGCGTTGCCATGCGCGGCATCAGCCACAAGCCGCTCACCGATGGAATGGAGGCCAGGCGCACCACGGCGGTGCCGCGCGGCTCCACCCACCGATCCGAATTGACCGATATCAGCGCGAAGGCTTCGGTGGTCCTGAGATGCAGGCGATTGCCTTCGTTGGTCAGCGACACGCCGCGCGCGCCGCGTTCGAAAACCTTCAGGCCAAGCCAGTCCTCGAGCTTGGCGATCTGCCGGCTGACGGCGCCATGGGTGAGGTTGAGTTTTTCAGCGGCGGCCGAAAAGCTTCCCGTCCGGGCCGCCGCGTCGAAGGCGCGCAATGTCTCCAGCGGCAGCATACTGTTCGAGCTGTGATCCATGCTCACAGGTGACCCTTGATTTGGTCGTTTGTCAATTGACCTGAAAGGGCGTTTTCTGCTGCCGAGACCGAAGAATCCGAGGGCAGTGAGATGAGCGCAACCACAGGCACGTTGAATTCGACACAGCGGATGGACACCACGGCCGCCATCGCCGTGGCACTGACAGTGATCGGCTGGGCCTCTGCCTTCCCGGCGATCCGGGCCGGGCTCGCCGCTTTCCAGCCGTTGGAGCTTGGCGCCCTACGCTTTGCCATAGCCGCCGTGCCGGCTGCCATCTTCCTTGCCGTCAAGCGTCCGGCGCTGCCCAGGATCGGCGATTTCTGGCGCTTCGCCTTCGGCGGCGCCATTTTCGTCGCGCTCTACACGGCGATGCTCAATTTCGGCGAGTTGACCGTCTCTGCCGGAGCAGCCGGCTTCATCATCAATGTCAGCCCCATCTTCACCGCCATCATGGCGATGGCGCTGCTTGGCGAGCGCTTCTCCGGCCTGGCCTGGATCGGTACCGTCATTTCCTTCGCCGGCATCGGCATCATCGCCATCGCCGACGGGCATGGCCTTCATTTCAATGCCGGCGCGCTGCTGGTGCTTGGCTCGGCACTCTGCTCGGCCGTCAACACCATCGTCCAGAAGCCGCTGTTTGCCCGCCACAATCCGCTGACCATCGCGGCGTCCAACATGGTGCTCGGCGCGCTCTGCCTGGCGCCCTTCCTGCCCGCTGCTCTGCAGCAGGCCGCGGTCGCGAACACCGCCGGCCTCGGCGCCGTCATCTATCTCGGCATCGTGCCGAGCCTGATCGCTTATGCGGCCTGGGCGACTGCGCTGTCGCGTCTGCCGGCGGCGCGTGCCTCGAACTTCTTGTACCTGGTGTCGCCGATGTCGGCACTGATCGGCTTCTTCTGGCTGGGCGAGGTGCCGACGCTGCTCGGCATTCTCGGCGGCGCGCTGGCGCTCGGCGGCGTTATCGTGGTGAATTTGAAACGCTAATTCAAAAGGTTGCGATCTTTCCCTGACTTATCAGGAACCACGGATTTCAGTTGACGGCTGCCGCGACGCAAGGCAACTGTCACGCAGTCTTGGCGGATTGCCGTCGCGGAGCGCAGCGGGGTTGGGATGGGAAGACGTTTTATCTCAACGGTCGTTTGCTTGTTGCTGCTCAACGCAAAAGCCGTTGCGGGTTGGTACCACGTGGAAAACTACGAGGGTTTCCTCGGGGCATCTCCTATCCATTTCTCCATCCAGACATATGACAGCTTAGGCAGCGCGCCGAAGGTCGATGGAAGCTACTTCTACGACGCGAAGCAAATCCCGATTGCGCTGTATGGCACGGTCAGCGGCACCAGGTTCGTGCTTTGCGAGTTTTCAAACGACGAGGAATTTTATCAGAGTCCCCCCATCAACGCTGCAAGGTGCCCATTCTCCCTCGATCTCAAGGGAAACGCTGTGACAGGAAGCTGGAGCAAAGGCACGGACCGATATCCCGTCACCCTCAAGAAAATAGCGAGCCTGGATGACACCGGCGAGGCAAAGATCGACGGCACTGTCGCGATTCCCTTTTGGGCGCAGACAGCCACCGACAGGTTTTCGGGAATCTACACGAATACCAGCGCCGGCCTTTGCATGGAAAAAGTGCAGGTCATCAAAAAGAGCAGCCGCAAGGTTGTCCAGGAAATTACCTTCGCCGATGACGACGTTTGCAGTGCCGGTATGCTGATGACGACCATCTACATGAACGTCCAGAAATGGGTGGAACAAGGCAAGGACATCATTTCCGTGAATTTTCAAGGCGGCGGCGCCGGAACCGCGGTCGATTACGTCTTCAATTCACGGACAAGGAAATATCAGCAGAGGAAATGAGAGCTGGCCCGTTGGGGCCGGTTCACCGCCGCCCGAACAGCCTTTCGATATCCGCCAGCTTCAGCTCGATATAGGTGGGGCGGCCATGATTGCAGGTGCCTGAGCCCGGCGTCGCCTCCATCTGGCGCAGCAGCGCGTTCATCTCCTCGGCCTTGAGCAGCCGGCCGGAGCGCACGGAGCCGTGGCAGGCCATGGTCGCCGCGATCTTGTCCAGCCGACCTTTGAGCGTCTCGACCGTGTCGTTGTCGGCGATCTCGTCGGCGAGGTCGCGCACCAATTGCTGGACATTGGTCTCGCCCAGCATCGACGGCGTCTCGCGCACGGCAACCGCGCCCGGGCCGAAACGCTCGATGCCGAGGCCGAAGCGGGCGAGCGTTTCGGAATGCATGGCGAGCCTCTCGGCGTCCTCTTCCGGCAAGTCGATGATCTCGGGCAGAAGCAGCATCTGCGAGGGCACTGGCCGCGAGTGGAGGGCGTTCTTCAGCGCTTCATAGACCAGCCGCTCATGCGCCGCGTGCTGGTCGACGATGACGAGCGAATCCCTGGTCTGGGCGACGATGTAGTTCTCGTGCACCTGGGCGCGCGCGGCACCCAGCACCGCGCCGAGCAGCGTCTCGGTTGCCTCATTCTGCCCGGCGCGCGCATCGGCGCTGGCGAGCGGGCCGGCATCGAATGCCCCCTGGTCGGGTTCACCGAAGCCGCCGGTTCTTGCGTTGCCGCGTTCAAAAGCTGCTCCTGCGAATTGCATATCGAGCGGCCGCTGCGGTGAGCGCGAAGGATCGAAACCCGCGGGGCCGGACGCGCGGAAAGCTGCTTCGTAGCTGCGATGGCCATTTGTCGGGCCGCCGTGGTCATACGGTGCGGCGCCCGGACGGAACGCAGCCATCATGCCTGCGGCACCCGTGGTGGCGGAGCGGATGCCGGCATCGGCCAACGCCTGCCGGATCGCGCCGACGATCAGGCCGCGCACGAGGCCCGGATCACGGAAGCGGACATCGGCTTTGGCCGGATGGACGTTGACGTCGACGATGGCCGGATCGAGCGAAAGGAACAGCACGGTCACGGCGTGGCGGTCGCGCGGCAGGACATCGGCGAAGGCGCCGCGAATGGCGCCGGCGATCAGCTTGTCGCGCACCGGCCTGCCATTGATATAGGCGTATTGCTGCAGCGCGTTGGCGCGGGTGAAGGACGGGATCGACACATGGCCGGTCAGATGCACGCCTTCGCGCATCGCGTCGATTGCAATGGAATTGTCGGGAAAGTCGGCGCCCATCACCTGCGCGATCCGGCGCAGGCTGCCTTCCGCGCTGTCCTCGGTCGCCGGCAGTTCCAGCGTCGTGCGGTCGGACCCGGCCAGGGTGAAACGCACTGTGGGGAAGGCGATGGCGATGCGCTTGACCACGTCGCTGATGGCCGAGCTTTCGGCGCGTTCGCCTTTCATGAATTTCAGCCGTGCCGGCGTGGCGAAGAACAGGTCGCGCACCTCGACGGTGGTGCCGCGATTGGCTGCAGCCGGCCTGATGGGCAGGACGCG
This sequence comes from Mesorhizobium sp. B2-3-11, assembly GCF_006442215.1. Taxonomy (NCBI): domain Bacteria; kingdom Pseudomonadati; phylum Pseudomonadota; class Alphaproteobacteria; order Hyphomicrobiales; family Phyllobacteriaceae; genus Mesorhizobium; species Mesorhizobium sp. B2-3-11. The sequence continues at coordinate 192,156 of NZ_VFVS01000007.1, forward strand.
GCCGCCCTCGATACCGATCTCGGCGGCGCTGTCGCCCGAAGCCGTGCGCGAGCGGATCGACAGCCGCGACACCGAGCCGATCGACGGCAACGCCTCGCCGCGAAAACCAAGCGAGCGGATGTCGTGGATGTCCTCGGCAAGCTTGGACGTGCAGTGACGCGCGATCGCCAGCGCCAACTCCTGCTCCGGAATGCCGGAGCCGTCGTCGGTGACGCGGATAAGGTTCAGCCCGCCGCCCGACGTGACGACCTCTACCTTGCTCGCACCGGCGTCGAGCGCGTTCTCGACCAGTTCCTTGACCACGCTCGCCGGACGCTCGATGACTTCGCCGGCGGCGATCTGGTTGATCATCGTTTCGGAAAGCTGTCGGATGGGCATGATCAGATCTTACACGGATTCGGTCGGTGCGTGCGAGGCTACTTTACGCCTGCGCGACCAGCCAGTCTCTTACCTTGCGGGCATTGTCCGAGAGCTCGCGGTTCTTCGGCCACACGACATAGAAGGCCTTGCCGGTCTTGAGCACGTGGTTTGTCACCGGTACCAGCAGGCCCGTCGCCAGCAGCCGCTCGGCAAGGTGCCGCCAGCCCAGCGCAATGCCTTGCCCCTCCATGACCCCCTGGATCACCAGGCCATAATCATTGATGCGCAGGCCTCGCGCGGTATTGCTGAGGCTGCCGCCGGCCGACTGAAACCATTCGTCCCAGCTTGCCGCTTCACGATACGGCTCCTCGAGGTGAATGAGACGGTGCGTGGCCAGTTCCTCGACGGTTCCCGGCATGCCGAACTTGGCCAAGTAGCTGGTTCCGGCGACGGGGAAGATCTCCTCATCGGCGAGCGGCAGCGAGTGGTAGTCCGGCCATTCCCTGGGCTCGCCGCCGCGCACCGCCAGCGGGATACCTTCGGCGATGATGTCGAGATCACGGTCGGCGGTCTGGATGCGCAGGTCGATGCCCGGCAATTCGTCGCGGAACTGCTGCAGGCGCGGCATCATCCAGAAGGAGCCAAAAGCGGTCGAGGCGGCAAGCGTCACATGGCCACCGGTCGCCTGCAGGCGCAGATCCTCGGCGGATTTGCGGATATGCGACAAGCCCAGCGAGACGTCGGCATGGAACCGCTCGCCGGCTTCCGTCAGGCTGACTTGCCGGTGGCGGCGCTGGAACAGCTTGGCGCCGAGCTGTTCTTCCAGCCCGCGCACCGCATAGGAGACGGCCGCCTGCGTCATGCCAAGCTCCCGCCCGGCGGCGGTGAAGCTCGACAGCCGGCCCGCCGCCTCGAAGACGATCAGGCTGCCGGCGGACGGCAGGAGGTGGCGCAGGCTTCGCATAAGCACAGCTTATACAAGAGATCAGGATTTTCCAGCGTCACAGCCATGTTTCGCCTCGCTAACTTGGCTGGAACGGACGCCAGGAGGTCTCATGAACGCACCCGCCGCTGAATTGACCGAACCGACCCATCGCCGTGGCGGTGGCCGTCTCGGGCGCAAGGCGCTTCGGGGGGCACCAATCGCCTCGTTCCCAACCCTGGTTCGTCAGATCCCGGTGTACCAGATGGTTCCGGATGAGGCGGTGGAACTGATCCACGAGGAGTCGCTTTCGATCCTGGAAGAGGTCGGCTGCGAATTCCGCGACGACGAGGCCATCGCCTTGTGGAAGGCGGCCGGTGCCGATGTCCGGGAAACGCGGGTCCGCATCGATCGCGCGCTGCTGATGGAACTCGTCTCCAAGGTTCCCTCCGAGTTCACGCTCAACGCGCGCAATCCCCAGCGCACGGTGCGCGTCGGCGGCAAGAACTCGATCTTCGTGCCGATGTATGGCGCGCCCTATGTGCGCGACCTCGACAATAACAGGCGCTACGGCACGCTTGCCGACCTGAACAATTTCCACAAGCTCGCCTACATGGCGCCGGCGCTGCACTCGTCGAGTTCGATCATCTGCGAGCCAATGGAAATTGCCGTGCCCAAGCGGCACCTGCACATCATCCATTCGGCGCTGAAATATTCCGACAAACCGTTCATGGGCATTGTGACGTCCAAGGAGCGGGCGGAAGATACGATGGCGATGGCCGGCATCGTGTTCGGCGAGGAATTCGTCCGCGACAATCCGGTGCTGGTTGCAATCACCAACTGCAATTCGCCGCTGGTCTGGGACGCCACCATGCTGGACGCCATGAGGGTGTATGCGCGCCACAATCAGCCGCTGATCCTGGCGCCCTTCGCGCTCTGCGGCGCCTCGACCTCGGCGTCGGCCGTCGGCGCGGTTGCGCAGGTCAACGCCGAGGCGCTTGCCGGGGTGGCCTTCACCCAGCTCATCCGCCCGGGTTCACCCCAGATCTACGGCCAGTTCATGGTCACGGTCGACATGAAGACCGGCGCTCCGATGGGCGGCACGCCGGAGGCCGCCCAGATGATGTATCTGATGGGTGCGCTGGCGCGGAAATACAAACTGCCCTGGCGCACGTCAGGCTTCCATGTCGGCTCGAAGCTCAACGATGCCCAGGCCGGCTACGAGGCGAACATGCTGATGCATGCCGCCATCCTTGCCGGCGCCAACTACATCTGGCATTCGGCCGGCTGGCTGGAAGCAGGTCTCACCTGTGGTTACTCGAAATTCGCCACCGACTGCGAACAGCTCGTCGGCTGGTACAAATACGCGGGCGGCCTGCCTTTCGACGATTTCAAGGAGGCGATGGCGGCGATCCGCGAGGTCGGGCCGCAAGGCCATTTCCTCGGTACCCAGCACACGCTCGAGCATTTCGAGAAGGCTTTCTTCATGCCGAGCATCATGGATTTCAACTCCTACGAACAATGGAAGGCGGAAGGGGCGAAGGACCACGATACGCGCGGCCGCGAGAAGGCGCGCAACATGCTCGCCGATTATGAGGAGCCGAAACTCGACGAAGGCATCGCCGACGGCCTCAAGGATCTGATCGCGCGGCGCGAGGAAAAATTGCCCGACAGCGTTAGTTGAAAAACAACAGACAAAGACCTGACGGGAACAACAAGGGGAGAGTGACATGACGGTTTTCAAAAGTAATGGCGATCGTGTGCCGCAGGCCATCGAAGCGATGGCAACGGAGGCGCGGGCGGGCCGCATGGACCGGCGCGAGTTCCTGGCGCTGGCCAGCGCGCTTGGTGCATCGACGGCGTTTGCCTATGGCATGATCGGCCTCGCCGCGCCGACGCAAGCTCTGGCCGAGGAGCCGAAGAAGGGCGGGACGCTGCACGTCTCGATGGCGGTGAAGGCGCAGAAGGATCCGCGCACTTACGACTGGGTGGAACTGGCCAACATCTCGCGCAGCTGGCTGGAGCCGTTGGTTCGCTACACCAGACAATTCACCTTCGAGCCGGTGCTGCTCGAAAGCTGGGACATCAACGACGACGCCACCGAATACACGCTGCATGTGCGCAAGGGCGTCACCTGGAACAATGGCGATGCCTTCAACGCCGATGACGTGGTGCACAATGTGACGCGCTGGTGCGAGAAGGGCGTCGCCGGCAACTCGATGGCGGCGCGCGTCGGTGCGCTGATCGATGCCAAGACCGGCAAGGCCAGGGACGGTGCCATCACCAAGGTCGACGACAATACGGTCAAGCTGAAGCTCAGCGAGCCCGACATTTCGCTCATTCCGAACTTCACCGATTACCCCGCCCTTATCGTGCACCGGAATTTCGATGCCGATGGCGCCGATCCGATCAAGAAGCCGATCGGCACGGGAGCGTTCGAGCTGGTCTCTTACGACGTCGGCCAGAAGGCGGTGGTCAAGCGCCGCGAGAACGGCAAGTGGTGGGGTGGCGAAGCCCCGCTCGACAGCGTCGAGTTCATCGATTACGGCACCGACTTCAACGCCACGGTCAATGCATTCGATTCCGGTGAAATCGACCTCAACTTCGAGTCGCCCGCCGACTTCATCGACATACTCGACAAGATGGGGCTGCAGAAATCAGAGGTGGCGACCGCCACCACGCTGGTTGCCCGCACCAACATCACGCACAAGCCTTATGACGACCAGCGCGTTCGCAATGCCCTGCAGATGGCGGTCGACAACAACGCGGTGCTGCAACTCGGCTATAATGGCCGGGGCACGGTCGGCGAGAACCACCATGTCAGCCCGATCCATCCCGAATATTATGCCCTGCCCAAGAAGGAGCGCGATGCCGCGGGCGCCAAGAAGCTGATGGCGGACGCCGGCCAAGCCGACTTCGAGCACGAGCTGATCACCATCGAGGACGACTGGCAGAAGAACACCGGAGATGCGATCGCCGGCCAGCTGCGCGACGCCGGTATCAAGGTCAAGCGCACCGTGCTGCCTGGCTCGACCTTCTGGAATGACTGGACGAAATATCCCTATTCGATGACCATCTGGTACATGCGCCCGCTCGGCGTCCAGGTGCTGGCGCTGGGCTATCGCACCGGCGAGGCGTGGAATGAATCGGCTTATTCCAATCCCGATTTCGACGCCAAGCTCAAGCAGGCGCTCTCGCTGATCGACGTCGCCAAGCGCAAGGAGGTGATGAAGGATGTCGAGCAGATCCTGCAGGACTCCGGCGTCATCATCCAGCCGTTCTGGCAGAAGCTCTACAGCCATACGAACAAGAAGGTGAAGAACTACGGCGTCCACCAGACCTTCGAAATGGATCTCCAGAACGTCTGGCTGGACGCCTAGCTTCAAGGATCGCGGCAAAGCCGGCACCCCCGAGGTGCCGGCTTTCCGGCAAGAATCGACTTTGGTTGCGAGCGCTGGCGCCTGGGTGCCGCCGCCAAAGCTTTGAAGGAGCGGTGCATGTCTGGGCGGGTCTTCAACCGGCTGTTCACGTCGGCCACTCTGCGCGGCAAGACGTTACGCAACAGGATCGTATTCGGAGCCCATACCGCCAACATGGCGGTGGAGGGGCTGCCGACCGCGCGGCATGTCGGCTATTACGCGGAACGCGCCATCGGCGGCGCCGGCATAATCGTGGTCGAGCCAATGCCCGTGCATCAGGCCGCCGTGCTTACCCGTGGCAACTTCAGCCCGTCCGATGACCGCGTCATCCCGCATTTTCGCAAGGTGACGGAGGCAATTCGCGGCAACGGCGCCGTCGCCATCCAGCAGCTCTACCACGTCGGCCAGCACGCGGACGCGGACAACTCGTTTCACCCCGGTTGGTCGCCTTCCGGCCTGCCGAGCTACCACGATTCCGACGGTTCGCATCGGATGTACGAAGCCGAGATTGAAGAAACGATCGACGGCTTTGTCCAGGCGGCGCGCCGTTGCCGCGAGGCCGGCTTCGACGGCGTCGAGGTCTGGGCGGCGTACCATTCGATGCTGGACCAGTTCTGGACACCCTGGTCGAACCGCCGCGACGACCGATGGGGCGGCAGCCTTGAAAATCGCACCCGGATGAGCCGTGAGGTAATGACCAGGATTCGCCGGGAATGCGGCGATGATTTCATCATCGGTCTTGCGATCAGTGATGAGCCGGAAGTCGAAGTGGCGCTGAAGCGCGAAGCGCTGGCCGAGATAATCGACCTCCACGACCGCGATACCTTGATCGACTATGTGACTTGCGGAACGGGTTCCTACTTCGACTTCTACAAGATCATGCCGACCTTTGTTTATCCCGAAAAGCTCGGTGCCGACCTGGCGTCCGTGCTCAAATCCACCGTGCGTCATGCGCTGATCACCGCCGAGAGCCATATCCGCACCGCCGAGAACGCCGAGAGCGTGTTGAGCGAAGGCCGCGCCGATCTCGTTTCCATCGTGCGCGGGCAGATCGCCGATCCGCACCTTGCGGCAAAGGCCGCCGCCGGACGGCCGCAGGACATTCGCGGCTGCCTGTCGTGCAACCAGATGTGCTGGGGCCGGCGCAGCCGTGATTACTGGATCAGCTGCGTCATCAATCCATCCGCGGGGCGGGAATGGGAGTGGGGCGGAGATCGCTTCGCTCCGGCCGCCCAGCCGAAGCGCGTGCTGGTCGTCGGCGGCGGCCCGGCCGGGCTCGAAGTGGCGCGCGCCGCGGCCGAGCGCGGACACCGGGTGACACTGGCCGAGGCATCCGACCGCCTTGGGGGGCAGTTCCGTCTTGCGGGACTGCAGCCGCGCCGTGCCCAGATTCTGGATCTGATCGACTGGTACGAGCGCCAGCTCGGCCAGCTTCAGGTCGACATCCGCTACGGGCAGTATGTCGAAGCCGACGATGTCGAGCGCGAAGGCGCGGATCACGTCATCGTCGCGACCGGCTCGATGCCGCCAGACGGCGCTTTCCAGCGCGCCTTGCCACAGTGGGACAGCATTCCAGGCGGCGGGCCGGCGCTCTCGGCCGAAGCGGTGATGGCCCGTGAGGCGAGGCCGGGAAAAAATGTTCTGTTGCTGGACGATGGCGGCAATTGGAAAGGCTGCGGCACCGCCTGGAAACTCGCCGAGGACGGTCACAATGTGACGCTTGTGACACCGGACGCCCTGGTTGGCAAAGAGCTTCAGCGAATGGCCGTCGACGCGCCGCTGCGGCGGGCGCTCGCCAAGCTGAAGGTGCGGTTTGTGACCGAGAGCGCCGTCGTTCACTGGGATGGCAGGATGGCCAGGGTCGCTTCGCTGCTCGATGAAACCGAGCAGGAGATCGAAGCCGATGCGCTGGTCTTCGCCACGACGAATATGGCCGCCAACATGCTTTCCATTGAACTCGAAAGGCGCAAGATTGCCCACACTTCGATCGGTGATTGTACCGCTTCCAGGCAGGTGGCATTCGCCATCCATGACGGACGCAAGGCAGCGCTCGGCCTCTGAATGCAAGCTTCGCCTGCACGTCCCGTCGAGATGACCCGCTTCAGCCGTGATGCGTGCGCAGGCGGGCTTCATGAACCGCAAAAAAGCCGATATGCAGGATGCGTGGTATTGGTTGCTTCAAGCCATGAAAAGCCGGAGATTCTGCATGAGACTGACAGTGCTCCTTGCCGCCCTTTCGATAGCCTTGCCCGCCGCCGCCGTGGCCGGTCCGGCTTCCGACGCCGTGAAGTTCTTCTATGTCCCGCAGGTCAAGTTCGAGGCCGACGCACAATACCGCGATCGCTTCACCGAGCCGGTGACGAAACTGTTCGACCTCAACGACCAGGCGACCAAGAAGAATCCGGACCAGGTCGCCTGTATCGACTTCGACCCCGGCCTCGATGCGCAGGATTTCGACCAAAAGACCTTTTCCAAGACACTGAAGCTGTCTGAGACGGTGGATGGCGACACGGCGCAAGTGGTGGCGAACTTCAGTCTTTTTCCGGAAGGAGACGATGCGCCGCGCGAAATGCACTGGTCGCTGAAGAAGGTCGACGGCAAATGGAAGATATCGGACATTGCATCGAAGACCAGCGACTGGACGCTGAGCCAGCTCGAATGCATGGCGGGCCAAGATCCGGAGTGAAGCAATGGCCGGTCGCGCGCTCCTGTCATTGTCGGCCATGTGCCTGCTGGCGGCTGGCTTGAACGGCGCATCCGCTCAGGGCCTGTTGGGCGGGCCGCCGGCAAATGCGCCTGCTGGGACCGCGCCTGATGACGGCCGGACACCGCCGGCAACCGCGCCTGGCGAAGCCGCGGAGCCGGCGACGCCGCCCGTCGCATGGCCGCCGAGCGAGCCTGCCGCCCCCATCCAGCCGGGATCGCCGACAGCGGTGGTGCGGCCGTTTTACGATCAGGTCGGCCTGGAGGTCGATCCGGCCCAGCGCGGCCATTTCACCGACCCGGCTAAAACCGTGCTCGACAAGAGCGATGCCTTGCGCAAATCCGGGCAGGGCGAGTGCCTGGACCCCAACATGGCGCTCGACAATGCGGACTACGACAAGGCCGAGATCGACAAAAGCCTGAAGACGCTCGAAGCGATCAATGGCGATCAGGCCAAGGTCATCGTCGCCTTCGTCGTCGGCGGCAACCCGCACCGCCTCGAATGGAAATTCAAGAAGGTCGGCGGCGAATGGAAGATATCGGACCTTTTGTCGGTGACCGGCGAATGGGCGTTAAGCCAGTACCAGTGCGAATGATGGCCGAACTAGCCGCGCCCGCGATAGGGGGCGACGCCGGTGTCCGGCAGCCAGGCGCCTTCCGGCGGAGAGCCGGTTTGCCAGAACACGTCGATCGGAATGCCGCCGCGTGGATACCAATAGCCGCCTATGCGCAACCAGAGCGGCTTGGTCGCGGCCACGATGCGACGTCCGATCATCACCGTACAGTCTTCATGGAAAGCGCCATGGTTGCGAAACGAGGTCATGAACAGCTTCAGCGACTTCGATTCCACCAGGGCGGCATCGGGTGCGTAGTCGATGACGATATGAGCGAAATCCGGCTGTCCGGTCACCGGGCAGAGCGAGGTGAATTCCGGGCAGGTGAAGCGCACGATCGCCGGCGGTCCGTCGCCGCGAGAAAACGGCACGGTTTCCAGGACCGCAGCTTCGGGGCTCTGTGGCGTCTCGACGTGCGTGCCGAGCTGGGTGAGGGTTTTGGTATCGATCATAAGCGGTTTCCTTGGATTTGCCGCTCATTAGCACAAATTAAAACGGCAGGAAGACGATGATCAGCAACGACCCGCTTCTCCAACCTTACCAGCTCAAGCATTTGACGCTGAAGAATCGGGTGATGTCGACCAGCCACGAGCCGGCCTACTCGGAGGACGGCATGCCGAAGCAGCGCTATCGGCTCTACCATGCCGAAAAGGCCAAGGGCGGCATGGCGCTGACCATGACCGCAGGCTCGGCCATCGTTTCGCGCGACAGCCCAGCCGCCTTCGGCAATTTGCATGTCTATGACGACCGCATCGTGCCGTGGCTGGCCGAACTCGCTGACGCCTGCCACGAGCACGATTGCAAGGTGATGATCCAGATCACCCATCTTGGCCGCCGCACCGGCTGGAACAAGGCCGACTGGCTGCCGGTGCTGTCAGCCTCGCCGGTGCGCGAGCCGGCGCATCGTGCTTTCCCCAAGAGTATCGAGGAGTGGGATATCGAGCGCATCGTCGCCGACTATGCATCGGCGGCCCAGCGCTGCCAGGCAGCCGGGCTCGACGGCATCGAGTTCGAATCCTACGGCCATCTGATGGACGGCTTCTGGTCGCCTGCCACCAATCATCGCGGTGACGAATATGGCGGTTCGCTCGACAATCGCCTGCGCTTCACCAACATGGTGCTTGATGCGGTGCGAGCGGCGGTCGGCGAGAAATTCGTCGTCGGCATCCGCATGGTCGCCGACGAGGATTTCGAGAAAGGCCTGTCGAAGGAGGAGGGCGTCGAGATCGCCAGGCGGCTGGCCGGCTCCGGCAAGGTCGATTTCCTCAACATCATCCGTGGTTCGATCGAGACCGATGCGGCGCTCACAAAGGTGATCCCGGTGACCGGCATGCGGTCTTCGCCGCATCTCGATTTCGCCGGCGAGGTGAGGGCGGCGACGAAATTCCCGACCTTCCACGCGGCGCGCATTTCCGATGTCGCCACCGCGCGCCATGCGATCGCCACCGGCAAGCTCGACATGGTCGGCATGACCCGCGCCCACATCGCCGATCCGCACATCATCAGGAAGGTGATGGAGGGCCGCGAGCACGAGATCCGTCCCTGTGTCGGCGCCACCTATTGTCTGGATCGCATCTACGAAGGCGGCGAGGCGCTGTGCGTCCACAATGCGGCGACCGGCCGCGAGGCGGATATCCCACATATCATTGCCAAGACGGAAGGGCCTAGGCGGAAAGTCGTGGTCGTCGGCGCCGGCGCCGGCGGACTGGAGGCGGCGCGCGTCGCGGCCGAGCGCGGCCATCAGGTCACGATCCTGGAAGCATCATCACAAGCGGGTGGCCAGGTCCGCCTGGCGACCCAGAACCCACGCCGCAAGGAGTTGATCGGCATCATCGACTGGCGTCTGGCCGAGCTCGAACGGCTCGGCGTCGAGATCCGCTACGACACCTGGGCCGAGCAGGACGACGTCCTGGCCCTGGGCCCTGACGTGGTGGTCGTCGCCACCGGCGGCCTGCCGCAGAACCCGCCGCTGGCCTCCGGCGACAATCTCGTCATCTCGAGCTGGGATATCATGGCCGGCAGCGTCAAGCCGGCCGAGAATGTTCTTCTCTTTGACGATAATGGCGGCCATCAGGGCATGGGCGCGGCCGAACTGATTGCCAACGGCGGCTCGAAATTGGAACTGGTTTCGCCAGAGCGGTTCTTCGCCCCCGAAATGGGCGGCATGAACCACGTGCCGTACATGCGCGCCTTCCAGGAAAGGGGCGTCACCATCACCATCAACACACGCCTGCGCTCTGTGCGGCGCGAGGGCAATCAATTGGTCGCGGAACTCGCTTCGGATTTTGCCGATGGCTGGCGCGGGGAGCGCAGGGTCGACCAGGTGGTGGTCGAGCACGGCACGGCGCCGCTTGACGACCTCTATCTGTCGCTAAAGCCGCTGTCGAGGAATGGCGGCGCGATCGATTATGAGCGGCTGGTGAGCGGCGGCGATATCTTCCCATCACGCAATTCGGAAGGTGGTTTCGTCGTGTTCCGCATCGGGGATGCGGTCGCCTCGCGCAACATCCACGCCGCCATCTATGACGGCATAAGGTTCGGGATCAGGATTTGATCACGACCAGATGGCGCGCAACGGCCTTTGCAAGGAGAGCCACCTACCGCTCTGGTCCTTTGCGCGCCGCGCATGGTCGGCTTTCACCGGCCGTGCGATTCTAAAACATCTTGGCGGTCGCCATGCAAAGCACGGTGATGACCAGCAGCCCGCCGGCGATGCGTTCGCCCCTGGTCATCTTTGCGCGCAGCTCTGTTTGGGTTGCGGCATCGGCGCCGGCTAGCTGCCTGCTGGAGGAGCCCACAAGCGCGCCTTGCACGCCAGCGGCGATCAGCGCCGTCAAAATGCCGAGCGCCAGTACCTTCTCCATCGAGCCGAAAGCACCCTCATGAAAGAAATACCAGAGCAGCAAACCGGTCAGGAAAGCCAAACCGGCCGCGCCCATTTGCGGCCGGAAGAACCGCTCTGCCCGGATGTCCGGATCGCGGGCAACCGCGATGGTCGTGCCGGCCCAGAAGACGCCGGCCATGACGTGCAGGCCGATGACGACGATATAAACATATTGCATGACCGCATTCCTCTCATTCGCCCGCCGCCTGCGCGCCGCAACCATGTCGCGATGCCATCAATAAGACAAAGTTAGATATCTAACGGTTAGATGTCAATCATGAAGCCGAGTTTCACGTTTCCATTGCTTGCTCTACTGTCAGATCATGACACCGTTTGAACGCCCGCCGGTCGGCATGAATCTCGGCCGCACCGCCAAGCTTGTTACCCAGGCCTTCGACGCTGCCTTGGTTGAAGCGGGGGGGACCTTGCCGGTCTGGCTCACGCTGCTGTCGGTCAAGTCGAGCGAGCTTGCCAATCAACGCGAACTTGCCGGCATGATCGGCATCCAGGGTGCGACGCTGACCCATCATCTCAATGCGATGGAGGTGCAGGGCCTGCTGACGCGGCGGCGCGACCCCGTCAACCGACGGGTTCACATGGTGGAATTGACGGAGGCGGGAGAAGCGCTGTTCGAGACGTTGCGGCAAGCCGCGCTCGTCTTCGACAAGCGGCTTCGCACCGGACTGTCCGATGAGCGTCTGGCTGAGTTTGCACAGGTGCTCGCGGCGTTGCGGGAGAATGTGGGGAGCTAGCAGTGCCGACCTGATGGCTCAGTCGTCATAGCTCTTGATTATTCCAAACGCATAGTGGCGCAGTTTCAATGCGGTGATCAGCTTGGTCAATTGCGTCTTGCCGTCAAAGCCGTCCTGAAACATCTCGTCGTGCATGAGCAGGATCAACTTGCCCGGTTTGGCGAAATGGCCGTAGCCGAACAAGTGATCGATCTCGCTGACCAGATGGTCGACGCTCTGCACCGGCTCGCCGCTGTCCTTGTGCACCACTCGTGATCCCAGCCATAGAGATAAAAGCCGGACGCCGCGACAAACTCATAGTCGGGATCCTCACGCCCGGCTTGCGCCTGTCCAAGCGAATTGTCGTTCTTCGACATCGAAGGCAGCCGGAACACATCGCGTCCCGGCAGGCGGGCGTGCACCGCCGGCTTCAGGCCCAATACGGCATTGGCCATGAGCATGTCGGCAACCACGCCTACCGTATCGCCATAGAAGTGCCGGTAGTGATTGTAGGCGTGACTGTAGCTGTGGTTGCCGATCGTCACCAGCGGCATCGCCTTGGCGCGGCGTACCAACGCCTTGTTGGACGCACTGGCTTCGGCATGCATGCCGACCATGAACAGCGTTGCCGGCACCTGCGCCGCCTCCAAGACATCGAGGATGTTGCTCGTGCCGTTCAGCGGACCGTCGTCGAAGGTGAGATAGATGGTGCGATGCGCGCCATAGGCCGGCAACGCCGGCATCAACATGGCTGCCAGGGCAAGCCGAAGGAATGTCATGCGGCCGCTATCCCGTTGCGATCAGGGCAGGCCGCCATTTTCGCGGCTACTTGTCAAGGCTGGCCGGGCTCCACCTACGCCAGGCTTCCCTGCAATACCGTCAGCCTGGCTTTCTTCGGCATGCGGGCGGTCAGCCATTCAAGCGCCTTGTCATGCGGCATCGGAAAAGCGATCGAATAGCCTTGCACCTGGTCGCAGCCGATTGCCATCAGCGAATCGAGTTCCGCCTCGGTTTCGGCGCCCTCGGCGACGATGGAGATGCCCAACCCCCGGGCAAGCTCCGTGATGGCGCGCACGATCTTGGAGTTGTCTCCATTCTCATGGATGTTCTGGACGAAGCGGCGGTCGATCTTGAGCCGGTCGATCTCGTTGGGATTGACGTGGCTGAGCGAAGCATAGCCGGTGCCGAAATCGTCGAGCTCCAGATGGACGCCGGCCGCCCTGATGTGGCGCAGCTTCGCCGCGATGCCTGTCTTCTCGTCGTCGAGAATGACGGATTCGACGATTTCCAGCGACAGTTTCTGTGGCGGTAGTCCGGCCTTCTCCAACGTCTCGAACAGAAACGCATCGAAATCGTGCTCGCGCAACTCGGTGCCCGAGACATTGACGGCAAGCCGCCCGAAGGCAATCCCGGCACGGTTCCATTCAGCGGCCTCGTTGATCGCCTTGCTGATCACGATGCGGCCGATCTCCGGCATGAAGCCGCATTTCTCAGCGACCGGAATGAACTCGCCCGGCGAGATCATGCCGCGCTCGGCATGGTTCCATCGCACGAGCGCTTCGATGCCGCTGATGGTGCCGTCGGTCAGCGAGACCTGCGGCTGGAAATAGACCTGGAACGCCTTTTCGGAAATGGCGACCTTGATGTCGTGTTCGAGCTGCTTGCGGTAGTCGAGCTCGCGACGCAGTTCCTCTGAGAAGAACGAGAAGTTGCCGCCACCCATTTTTTTGGCGGAGTAAAGCGCCAGATCGGCATGGACGAGCAGGTCTTGCGCATTGTCGGCATCGATCGGGTAGACGGCGATGCCGCCGCTGGCGCCCGGAAGGATGGTGGTGCCCTGGAACACGATGGGCTCATTGATGTGCACCAGGATGCGCCGTGCCAGCATGTTGATGTCCTCGGTGTTGCCGGCTCCGTTGAGGATCATCACGAATTCGTCGCCACCAAGCCGCGCGCACAGATCCGACGCCCGGCAGGAATCGCGCATGCGCTGTGCGGTCACCACCAGGACATAGTCGCCGGCAGCGTGGCCCAGCGTATCGTTGATCTGCTTGAAGCGGTCGAGGTCGAGCTGGACCACGGCCAGGCGTTCGCGCCGGCGATGCGCGCCCTTGATCAGCGTCTCGAAATGGTCGGTCAGGAAGGTGCGGTTGTGCAGGCCAGTGAGGCCGTCATGCACCGCGATGAAGGCCATCGAATTGCGCGCATCGACCAGTTCACGTGTCTTGCGCAGGATCGCGTTGGACATCGGCCTGAAGATGAACAGCGCCACCAGCAGGATGACACCGAGGGTGGCGTAGAACAGCGTGCGATGGAGGGTGAGCAGCTTCTCGGAGCGCTCGTCGGCATCCGCACTGATACGCTGGCCGAGCGCGGCATAGCCCGACAGCGTGGCATTGGCGACCGAGGCATCGAGGTTGACTCGTTCGGCGCCGCCCTTGTAGCCCCCATTGTCGAGCTGGTTGAGTTGCGATTCAAAGGCCGAGACCAGCCGATCGCCATTGGCGATCAGGCCAACCGAGAAATAGTCGAGATGGAAGGGTTTGGCGAAAAGCACGCTCTCGATCGACTTCGGATCGAGCTTGGCAGGCGATTGCGGATCCGCGCCTGTCTGCTTGAGCAGCAGATCATAACTTGTCTCGAACTCAGCCGTGGCCTGCTTCAGCGCGCTAACCAGCGCTGGCTGCTTGTCGCGCGAGGCGGCGCCCGTTGCGCTGGCAAGGAAAACGATGCGCTGCGATAACGTTTTTTGCGTGCCGACGATGTCGAGCAGCGTGTTGTTGTGCTGCTGCGTGGCCATCGTCTGCTGCAGCAGGACGAAGGAGGCCGCCACCATGGCGGCAATGATCAGCAGCGCCAGCCAGTAGCCAGCTTTGATCAGCAGTATGAGCTTGCCTGAAACGGTTTGCACCGGCTGCTGAGACATGTTCGGGGGCGGTCCTCTCGCCAACGGATTTCTGTATGAGCACCATTGAACTGCAAACGTTAACAGGACCGGAAGTCGACGGCCGGCCGGCAAGGGGGAGGCGGGGAGAAATCGCGAAATGGTTATCGGGCTCTTTCGCCGCAAGCCCGCATTTGAGCATTCGTCAGTCCATGCGTTCCCGGGCTGTCACTTGAGCAATGTCCATTGCATCCCGGCTGATGCTGCCCGGCCACCTGATCCGGTCGCTTTTGCGATGGATTTTTTGCGCCGGCGGGACGACAGTCTGCCCACGTCAAACGAGGCCTGATCATGACCGCAGCATTTCTCTCCCATATCGACAGCGAGCTTGCAGGGCTGAAATCCGCCGGCCTTTACAAGTCCGAGCGGGTGATTTCCTCGATGCAGTCGGCCGAAATCGAGGTCGGCGGCGAGAAAGTATTGAATTTCTGCGCCAACAATTATCTCGGCCTTGCCGACAGCGCGGACCTGCGCGCGGCGGCCACGCAGGCGCTCGATCGCTACGGCTACGGCATGGCCTCGGTGCGCTTCATCTGCGGCACCCAAGAGGAACATAAACAACTCGAGGCGACAATTTCATCCTTCCTCAGCCTGGAGGACACCATCCTCTACGGCTCCTGCTTCGACGCCAATGGCGGCCTGTTCGAGACGCTGCTTGGCGAAGAGGATGCTGTTATCTCGGATGCGTTGAACCACGCCTCGATCATCGATGGTGTCAGGCTGTCGAAGGCCAAACGCTTCCGCTACGCCAATAACGACATGGCCGATCTCGAGGCGCGATTGCAGGAAGCGAAGGATTGCCGCTTCCGGCTGATCGCCACCGACGGCGTGTTTTCCATGGACGGCATCATCGCCAATCTCCGAGGTGTCTGCGATCTCGCCGAGAAATACGACGCGATGGTGATGGTCGACGACAGCCATGCAGTTGGTTTCGTCGGTGCAAACGGCCGCGGCTCGGCCGAACATTGCGGCGTCGAGGGTAGGGTGGACATTATCACCGGCACGCTCGGCAAGGCGCTCGGCGGCGCTTCCGGCGGATATACCTCTGGCAAAAGCCAGGTCGTCGACTGGCTGCGCCAGCGCTCGCGGCCCTATCTCTTTTCCAACACGCTGATGCCGGCGATCGCCGGTGCCTCGATCAAGGTGTTCGACCTGATCCGCAATGGCGATGCCTTGCGCGAGCGCCTATATGCCAATGCGGCGCGGTTCCGGTCCCAGATGCGTAAGCTTGGCTTCACGCTGGCAGGCGCCGATCATCCGATCATACCGGTGATGCTCGGTGATGCGACGCTGGCGCAGGAAATGGCCGCGCGCATGCTGAAGCGTGGCATCTATGTCATCGGCTTTTCGTTCCCGGTCGTGCCGAAAGGCCAGGCGCGCATCCGCACCCAAATGTCGGCGGCGCATTCCAGCGCTGATATCGACCGCGCGGTGGAGGCATTCGGTGCGGTCGGTAGGGAATTGGGTGTGATTTCCTGAACGGCCGGCGCCGAAAAGCGATTCCGGATCAAGAGATTCAAGGGACAAAAGAATGTCGAACATGATGAAGGCGCTGGTGAAGGCCAAGGCCGAGCCGGGCATCTGGATGGAAGAGGTGCCGGTGCCGGAGATCGGCCCCAACGACGTGTTGATCAAGGTCAAGAAGACGGCGATCTGCGGCACCGACGTGCATATCTACAACTGGGACCAGTGGGCGCAGAAGACCGTGCCGGTGCCGATGGTCACCGGCCATGAATTCGTCGGCACGGTCGCCGACTTTGGTGCTGCGGTTACCGAATACAAGGTCGGCCAGCGCGTGTCGGGCGAGGGCCACATTGTCTGCGGCCACTGCCGCAACTGTCGTGCGGGCAGGGGACATCTGTGCCGCAACACGCTCGGCGTCGGCGTCAACCGTCCTGGCGCCTTCGGCGAATATCTGGCGATCCCGCAGCACAATGTCGTGCCGATTCCCGACGATGTTCCGGACGAGATTGCCGCGATCTTTGACCCCTTGGGCAATGCCGTCCACACGGCGCTGTCCTTCGATCTGGTCGGCGAGGATGTGTTGGTCACCGGCGCCGGACCGATCGGCATCATGGGCGCATTGGTCGCGCAGTGCGTCGGCGCGCGCAAGGTCGTCATCACCGACATCAACCCGGTGCGGCTGGCGCTGGCGAAAAAGCTCGGCGTCCAGCATGTCGTCGATGCCTCGAAGGAAAAGCTGCGCGATGTTATGCCGGTGCTCGGCATGACCGAGGGATTCGACGTCGGTCTCGAAATGTCGGGCGCCGCGCCCGCCTTCCGCGACATGATCGATACCATGAACAATGGCGGCAAGATCGCCATCCTCGGCATAGCGCCGACCGGCTTCGAGATCGACTGGAACAAGGTCATCTTCAAGATGCTGCACTTGAAGGGCATCTATGGCCGCGAAATGTTCGAGACCTGGTACAAGATGATCGCCCTGGTGCAGGGCCCGCTCGATGTGACCGGCCTAATCACGCATCGCATCGGCGTCGATGATTTCCAGTTTGGGTTCGATGCGATGAGGAGCGGCAGTTCGGGCAAGGTGGTGATGGACTGGTGAGACGCGTCGACAGAGACGTGGAGTTCCTTCGCGCCCCCTCTGTCCTGCCAGCCTATCAACTCTATTTTCCTTCCAACGCCATCTCCAGTGCCGCCATCCCGCTCATAATCGCCGCACGTGCGTCCACGCCAAACTTCGCCAGCAACTCTCTCTCAAACGCCTTCGCCAGCGGCACCATCTCGCGATAGGCAGCGAGCCCGGCCTTCGTCAGTGTCAGGTGCTCGACGCGGCGGTCGTTCTCGTCAGGCGTCCGCACCAGCCAGCGCCGGCGTTCCAACTCGGCTACCGCCCGCGAAACCTTGGTCTTGTGCATGGCCGATTGTTCGCCAAGTTCCGTCGCGGTCATCGTGCCGCGCTGTCCCAACCCCGATAACGTGCGCCATTCGGGCCGGGTCAGGCCATGGCGGTCCTTATAGACCGTCGAGAATTCGCGGCTGATGGCATCGGCGAGGCGATACAGCCGGTAGGGCAGGAAGCTTTCGAGTTCGAGAATGTCCATTGTCCGCATCCGGAAAAACGGAAGATTGATAGTTACATTTTCAATGGTTACAAATGAAACAAGTTTGGTCAATCCGGGAGGAAGCGATGGCCTTTTCCTACATGCCGGGCTTCGGCAACGATTTTGAGACCGAGACACTGCCCGGCTCGCTGCCGCAGGGACGCAACTCGCCGCAGCGGCCGGCCTACGGCCTCTATGCCGAACAGCTTTCCGGTTCGCCCTTCACCGCGCCGCGCGGCACCAATGAGCGCTCCTGGCTCTATCGCATCCGTCCGAGCGTCAGGCACACGGGCCGGTTCAGGGCCGCCAGCTATCCGCTGTGGAAGACTGCCCCCAATGTCGGCGATCACGAGCTGGCGCTTGGCCAGTACCGCTGGAATCCGGTGCCGATGCCGAACGAGCCGACCGATTTCATCCAGGGCATGCGCACCATCACCACAGCCGGTGACGTGCTCGGGCAGACCGGCATGGCAGCCCATGTCTATGTCGCCAATCGCTCGATGGTCGACGACCATCTCTTCAACGCCGACGGTGAACTGCTTGTCGTGCCGCAGGTGGGCAGCTTGCGCTTGGTCACCGAGATGGGTGTCATCGAGCTTCGGCCGGGCGAAATCTGCGTGCTGCCGCGCGGCCTCGTCTTCAAGGTCGAATTGGTCGACACCGAAGTGCGCGGCTATGTCTGCGAGAACTACGGCGCCAAGCTGACGCTGCCTGACCGCGGCCCGATCGGCGCCAATTGCCTGGCCAATCCGCGCGATTTCAAGACGCCATGCGCGTGGTTCGAGGAGAAGGAAACGCCGTGCCGGCTGATCGTGAAATGGTGCGGCAATTTCCACGTCACCGAGATCGGCCATTCGCCGCTCGACGTGGTGGCATGGCACGGCAACTACGCCCCCTACAAATATGATCTGGCGACCTTTTCGCCGGTCGGCGCGCTGCTGTTCGACCATCCCGACCCGTCGATCTTCACCGTGCTCACCGCGCCGAGCGGCGAGGAAGGGACCGCCAATATCGATTTCGTCATCTTCCCGCCGCGCTGGCTGGTGGCCGAGAATACGTTTCGGCCGCCCTGGTATCACCGCAACATCATGAGCGAGTTCATGGGGCTGATCCACGGCCAGTACGATGCCAAGGAAGAAGGCTTCGTGCCCGGCGGCATTAGCCTGCACAATCTGATGCTGGCCCATGGCCCGGATGCGCCTGGCTTCGAAAAAGCCTCGCGCGCCGACCTGAAACCGGTCAAGCTCGACAACACCATGGCTTTCATGTTCGAGACCCGCTTTCCGCAGATGCTGACCCGCTACGGCGCCGAACTCGAAACCCGGCAGGACAATTACATCGACTGCTGGGCTGACCTGAAGAAACGCTTCAATGGCACGCCCGAGGGCGACTGGTCTTGAGCGGCAAGTCAATGCCGGATCGGTTGGTGTTGTTGGGCTCGAAAGGCGGTCCGGCGCTGCGGCCGGGCGGACCGTGGCCGAGTTCGTCGCTGCTCGAGATCGGCGGGCGAGCGATCGTCGTCGACTGCGGGCTTGGCGTGACGCGCGGCCTGGTCGATGCCGGCATCAGCCTGAAGGCGCTCGACCTGATCTTCATCACGCACCTGCATTCCGACCATGTGTTGGAGCTGGGGCCGCTGATCCACACCGCCTGGATGGCTGGCTTGGCGACGCCGGTCACCGTGTTCGGCCCGCCTGGGGTCGGGCACTATTGGCGGCGCTTTTGTCAGGCGATGGAATTCGACATCGAGATCCGCGTCGTAGATGAGGGCCGGCCCGATATTCGCGAGTTGGTTTCGATCGACGAATTCGGCGAGGGCCCTGTGGTCGAGCAACGCGGCCTGAAGGTGACGGCGCTGCGCGTCGACCACCCACCAGTGACCGACTGCTTTGCCCTCCGCTTCGAGCATGGCGCAAAAAGCGTGGTGTTCTCGGCCGACACGGCCCTCTTCCCACCGCTCGCCGATTTCGCCGAAAGTGCCGATATCCTCGTCCATGAAGCCATGCTGGAGGAGGGCATCGAGCGGCTGGTTGCCAGGACCGGCAATGGCGCTCGGCTCAGGGAACATCTGCTCGCCAGCCACAGCTTTGCCGAGGAGGCAGGCCGTATCGCCAGCGATGCCGGCGTCAAAAGGCTGGTGCTCAACCACCTCATTCCGGCCGATGATGTCGGGATCGGCGAGGAGGACTGGGTTGCCGCCGTCAGGAAAACATGGGCCGGCGACTTGACGATTGCCCGTGACGGCCTTGTTGTGGAGCTAAGCAGCGAGAAAGCTGCGCAAGGAGAGGGAACCACATGAAGCTTGCCACGCTGAAGGACGGAACGCGCGACGGGAAACTCGTCGTCGTTTCGCGCGACCTGACGCAATACACCGACGCCTCGTTCCTGGCACGCACGCTGCAGGCGGCACTCGACGACTGGCGCAGGATCTCGCCGCATCTCGCGACAATCGCGGAATCGCTGGAGAACAATGCGATGCCGGCAGCTCGCTTCCACGAACACGATGCGCATTCGCCGCTGCCGCGCGCCTATCAATGGGCCGACGGCTCCGCCTATGTGAACCATGTCGAACTGGTGCGGAAAGCGCGTGGCGTCGAAATGCCGGCGAGTTTCTGGACCGACCCGCTGATCTACCAGGGCGGCTCGGACTCCTTTGTTGCGCCACGTGATCCGATCCGCATGGCGGATGAAGCCTTCGGCATCGACATGGAGGCCGAAATTGCCGTCATCATCGACGACGTGCCGATGGGCGCCAGCCTCGATCAGGCACGCGCCGCGATCCGGCTAGTCATGCTGGTCAACGATGTCACGCTACGCGCGCTCACCGGGTCGGAACTCGCCAAGGGGTTCGGCTTCTTCCAATCGAAACCGTCCTCCGCCTTCTCTCCGGTCGCGGTGACGCCGGATGAGCTGGGCGACGCCTGGGATGGCGGCAAGGTCAGCCTGCCGCTGCTCGCCGACATCAACGGCAAGCCGTTCGGCCGCGCCAATGCCGGTACCGACATGACCTTCGATTTCCCGGCCCTGATCGCTCATGCCGCCCGCACAAGGCCACTGGTATCAGGCACCATCATTGGTTCGGGTACGGTATCCAACAAACTCGACGGCGGCCCGGGCAAGCCAGTCTCGGCGGGCGGCGCCGGCTATTCCTGCATCGCCGAACTGCGCATGATCGAGACGATTGCGTCAGGCGAACCAAAGACGCCGTTCCTGCGCTTCGGCGACACGGTGCGCATCGAGATGAAGTCAAAGACTGGAGCCTCGATTTTCGGCGCCATCGAGCAGACGGTGGAGAAATACGAGCGGTGAGCGCAAGGAGGAAGAATGACCCTGCTCGAGCATCTTCGCCGCATGGCGCGCAACAATTTGTGGTCGAACGACCGGCTCTATCGCGCCGTGCTTGCGCTGAAGCCCGGTGAGTTCGAGGCCGAGCGCACCAGCTTTTTCCCGTCGATCAAGGCGACGCTCAACCATGTCCTCGCGGTCGATCAGCTCTATCTCGATTTTCTCGAAGAAGGCGGCGTCGGTGCCGCTGCCTATGATGACTTCGCGCCTTTCGCTGCTGCGCCGGAGCTTTGCGTGGCTCAGCTGGCGGCCGACCGGCGGCTGATCGCCTTCTGCGATGGCCTGTCGGAGACCGATCTCGATCGCCGCGTCATCACCGACCGGCGCGAGGACGGCATGATCCCAGAACGCATTGGCGATATCCTGGCGCACGTCTTCCTGCACGACATCCATCATCGCGGCCAGGTCCACGCCATGCTCTCGGGTAGCTCGGTCGCGCCGCCCCAGTTGGACGAGTTTCTGCTCGATTATGATATGAAGCTGAGGGAGAAAGAGGTCGGGCGGCTGGGGCTCTAGCCGTCATCTCGAATACTCGGCCCATTCAGGGCCGAGGGCGTCAAAATCATCGGCGATACGAATTTGCCCTTCAAAGCGCCGATGCGTGGCAAAAGGTCTTCCTTCACCGGCGGTGGCAAGAGACGCGTCACGGCCTTCCCGCGCCGCGTGAGCACGATCTCCTCGCCAGCTTTCGCGCGTCTCACTAGTTCCGACAGTTTGGCTCTGGCTGCAGTTGTGGAGACGTTCACAGATCGACCTCTTATGGCCGGAACTTAGGTCAACGCTGATCGAACTGCTAACGAGCTTTCACTTTTACGCCGCCTTGCCGTCAACCTTGATGACGCCGCGCTTGATCTGGTCCTGCTCGATCGATTCGAACAGCGCTCGGAAATTGCCTTCGCCAAAGCCTTCGTCGCCCTTGCGCTGGATGAACTCGAAAAAGATCGGCCCGATAACGGTCTTCGAGAAGATTTGCAGAAGGATCTTGGTCGTGCCGCCATCGACCACGCCTTCGCCGTCGATCAGGATGCCGTGTTTCTTCATCCGCTCGATCGGCTCGTCATGGCCGTTCACGCGGTCATAAGACATGTCGTAATAGGTCTCAGGCGGGCCGGGCATGAATTTCAGCCCGTTCTCGGCGAGCTTGTCGGTGGCGGCGTAGATGTCGTCCGTGCCGACAGCGACGTGCTGGATGCCTTCGCCATTGTACTTCTTCAGGTATTCGGCGATCTGGCTGGTCTCGTCCTTGGACTCATTCAATGGAATGCGGATCTTGCCGCAGGGCGAGGTGATGGCGCGGCTGACCAGGCCGGTAATCCTGCCGTCGATGTCGAAGAAATGGATCTGCTTGAAACCGAACAGATTGCGATAGAAGTCCCACCATTTGTCCATCTGGCCGCGATAGACGTTGTGGGTCAGGTGGTCGAGGTAATAGAAGCCGACGCCCTGCGGTCGCGGGTCGCGTTCGCCCAGCCATTGGAACTCGGCGTCATAGGCCGAGCCCTTTTTGCCATAGGCCTCGATGAAATAGAGCAGCGAACCGCCGATGCCTGATATGGCCGGCACGTCGAGTGCCTTGTCGTCGCCTTCATAAGGCGTGGCGCCCTTCGACACCGCATGCTCGAAAGCATGTTTGGCATCAACCACCCGCCAGGCCATCGAGGCCGCGCAAGGGCCGTGCTTGTCGGCGAACTTCATCGCGTGCGAGCCGGGCTCGGCATTGACGACATAGTTGATGTCGCCCTGGCGCCAGACGGTGATGTCCTTCGTGCGATGCCTGGCTACCGCCATATAACCCATGCGGGTGAACAGTTCGGCTAGCTTCTTGGGCTCCGGATGCGCGAATTCGACGAACTCGAAGCCATCGGTGCCGGCAGGGTTGTCCTTGCTGATCGTGGCGGGCGGGGCGTCGTGTGGGAAGGGACCCATGATAATTCCTCCGGAAGCTGCTTGGCCTAAAAGGCCATCCAACGCCATCATAGCGCGAGGCTTGTGCATGGTGCTTGCATTCAAACGCTTGAAATGGTGATGTCATGCGTGAAGCATGCATAATATGGGAGAAAACCATGGACAATGGGCGTATTGATCAGTTTGACTGCAAGATAATGGCGCTCTTGCAGGGCGACGCGCGGCTCACCAACAACGACCTTTCCGAAAGGGTGAACCTGTCGGCATCGCAATGCTCGCGCCGCCGGCAGCGGCTGGAGGAGGATGGCTATATCAAGGGCTATCGCGCCGTGCTCGACCGCGACAGGCTCGGCTTCTCGCTGGTCAATGTCATTTCAGTGACGCTGGCCACCCACAACCGCGACAATGCGCGGCGCTTCGGCGAATTGGTGGCGCGCCTGCCGGAAGTGCAGGAGGCGCACGCGCTGACCGGCGAGATGGATTACATCCTGAAGGTCGTGACGCCAGACCTCAAATCGTTGTCGGAGTTCGTCAACGGCGTACTCCTGCCGCATGAATCCGTGCAGCATGTGAAGACGGCGATCGTGCTGGAGACGCTGAAGGAAACCGGGGCGCTGCCGATTTAACCCTTCGACTGCTGTATCGCCAGGAACAGATTGGTGCAGCGCGCGCCGGACCGGCAATAAGCAAACACCGGGCCTTGGAGCTCGTCGAGCGCCTCTGCCTGGTCCTCGACATTCTCGGCGGTCATCTGGCCGCTGATCACCGGGATGTAGCGGAAGGCGAGGCCAGCGGCTTCGACCGTTGCCTTGAGCGTGTCCGCCGAAGGTTGGCCGGGCTGCTCATCGTCCGGCCGGTTGCAGATCACGCTCTTGAAGCCGGCTTCCTTGATGGTGGCGACATCTTCGGGCTGGATCTGACCCGAGACCGAATAGTCCTCGCTGATCTGGCGATATTCCATGGCTCATATCCTCGCAATCTGGTTTGGCGGCAGTCTTGCCATTGCCCGGTGGGCACGGCAATCCGCATCGACGGAATTCTCTGCCAAATAGACATGGCGCGCCAGAAAATCCAACCAAGCCGATACGGCCCGGTTGGGTGCGGATCAAATTCAGCTGCCTAGAATGGCGCCTTTAATCTGACGGATGTTGTTGCGCATCATGTCGATATAGGTCGAGCCCGGGCCGTCGGGCTGCGACAGCGCGTCCGAGTAGAGCGTGCCGCCGACCTTGATACCGGTCTCGCTGGCGATCTGCTCGATCAGGCGCGGGTTGGTGATGTTCTCGACGAAGATGGCCGCGGCCTTGTCCTGCTTCACCTGCTCGACCAGCTTGGCGACATCGGCGGCCGACGGTTCGGAATCGGTCGAGATGCCTTGCGGAGCGAGGAAGGTCAGGCCGTATTCGTGTTCGAAATAGCCGAAGGCGTCATGCGAGGTGATGACGACGCGCTTTGCCTCGGGGATCGACTGGATCGCCGCCTTCACTTCGCCTTCCAGAGCATCGAGCTTCCTGGTGTAGGCGGCGGCATTGGTCTGGTAGCTGACACAGCCGTCGCTGTCGGCCGCGCAGAAGGCCTCGGCGATGTTCTTCACATAAATCTTGGCATTGGCGATCGACTGGAAGGCGTGCGGATCGGCGACGGTCTTGCCGCCGCCGGTGCCGGCACCCTCGGCCGCATCGGCGTCGGCGAATTCAGGTTTGAAGTCGATCGGCGTCACGCCCTTGGTCAAGGTGACAATGGAGGCCTTGGTGGCGCTGGCATCGACCAGGCGCTGCAGGAAACCTTCGAAGTGCAGGCCGTTGACCAGCACGATATCGGCCTTGGCCATGGCCACCGCGTCGGCAGGGCTCGGCTCGTAGACATGGGCGTCGCCGTCTGGGCCGACGATCGTGGTGATCGCGATGCGGTCGCCGCCGACATTCTTGGCGAAATCCGCAATGACTGTGAAGCTGGCGACCACTTTCAGCGGTGCGGCGAAAGCCGATGACGCGCTGAAGGCGGCAAATGTTATAACGCTCATCGTCAGGGCGGCACGGATCGATTTGAGCATAAGCGGGTCTCCTTTTAGGGCGGGGGATCAGGCCGTTCTGTGACGGTGATGGATGATGCGGGCGCGCAGGATGCCGCGCGTGCCAAACAGGATCGAGGCGAAATAGACGACGCCGGCCGACAGGATGATGGCAGGGCCGGATGGCAGCGACGCATGATAGGACAGGAGCAGTCCGGCGATGCAGGAGGCAAAGCCGATCAGTACGGCCAGCACGCACATCGGTTCGACGCGCGTCGTCCAGAAGCGCGCGGCTGCCGCCGGCAGCATCATCAATCCGACGGAAAGCAAAGTTCCGAGCGCCTGGAAGCCGCCGACGAGGTTGAGCACGACGAGACCGAGGAAGATGAAATGCACCGGGCTGCCCATGCGGCTGACCGAACGCAGGAACAGCGGGTCGAGGCATTCGGCCACCAGCGCCCGCCAGAAGATGGCAAGGCTGACCAGCGTCACCGCGACGATGCCGCCAATCAGCGTCAAAGCCTCGTTGTTGAGCGCCAGCACCGTGCCGAACAGCACATGCATGAGGTCCACGCTGGAGCCGCGGATCGACACCATCAGCACGCCGATGGCGAGCGAAATCAGGTAGAAGGCCGCCATCGAGGCGTCCTCGCGCTGGATGGTGAAGCGCGACACGGCACCGGCGCCGAGCGCCACGATGATGCCGGCGATCAGGCCGCCAATGGTCATCGGCAGGATTTCCAGCCCGTAGAACAGGAAACCCGCGGCCGCGCCCGGCAGGATGGCATGCGCCATGGCGTCACCCGACAGGCTCATGCGCCGCAGCATCAGGAAGACGCCGATCGGGCAGGCGCCGAGCGACAGCATCAGCGAGCCGAACAGCGCCCGCTGCATGAAGCCGAAATCGGCGAAAGGGGCGATGAAAAGACTGTAGAGCGCGTCCATCAGGCAGCCCTCGGTCCGGCGCCGTGGTGACGATCGTGGTCGTGGCCATGATGACCATGGTCATGAGCGTGCTCGTCAGGCTCGCACCAGGGCGCGTTCTCTTCCCAGGCTTCGTGGAAGCGGCGCGCGCGCAGCAGGTTCTCCGGTTTCAGCGTCTCCCGGGTCTCGCCCCAGGCAACCGGCTGACGGGCAAGCAGCAGTGTTTCGGGAAAATTCTGGCGCACCAGATCGAGATCATGGACCACCACCATGATGGTGCGCTCTTCGCCGTGCCAACGCTTGATCAAGGCAATGAGGTCACCGACCGTCTTGGCGTCGACGGCGTTGAACGGTTCGTCGAGCAGGATCAGGTCGGCATCCTGCAACAGCACGCGGGCAAACAGCGTGCGCTGCAACTGGCCACCCGACAGCGTGTCGATCGGCCGCTTCTCGAAGCCGCCGAGGCCGACGGCCATCAAAGCCTGGCTGACGGCCTCACGATCTTCCCCGGTATAGCGGCCAAGCATGCCGCGCTTCGGCCACAGGCCGAGCGAGACCAGATCGACAACGCGGGCGGGAAAGGAGCGATCGAGTTCCGATTGCTGCGGCAGGTAGGCCGCCCGCACGCCCGGCGCGCGAATGACCTCGCCTGCCATCGGCTTCAGCACCCCGACAATACCCTTCATCAGCGTCGACTTGCCAGAGCCGTTGGCACCAACCACGGCCGTCAGCGAGCCCTTGCGGATCGCGCCATCGAGGTGATGGATCGCGGGATGGCTGTTGTAGCCCAACGTCAGGTCACGGAATGTCAGGCAGGTCTGGGTCATATCGTTCCGTGGGAAACCAAATCCGGCTAAGGTGCGGCCGTTTGGATATGTGATGTTATTACATTAGTCAACAAGCCAATCCGGCGGAATTGCGTCGCGGTGGTCAACTCGCCGTGTAGGCGCCTGGCCCTGGATGGAGCGATTGGCTCAAGCGGTTTCGGTTCAGCCGGCCTTGCCCGAAGCGGACGGCGACTCTAAAGAGGCGCGACCACAACGGAAGGAACTCGCAATGAGCATTCGTCGCATCGATGTTGGCCCGCGCATGAGCCAGATCGTCATCCACGGCAACACCGTCTACCTGGCCGGCCAGGTCGGCGAACCCGGCGGCAACGTCGCCGCGCAGACCCGCGATATTCTGGCGACCATCGATGAATTGCTGGCCAAGGCCGGCACCGACAAGACCAAGATCGTCCAGGCGATCATCTGGCTGGCCGACATGGGCACCTTCGCCGAGATGAATACCGAATGGGACAAGTGGGTGCCGCAGGGCCACACGCCCGCCCGCGCCACCGGCGAAGCAAAGCTCGCCGGCCCGGAATATCTGGTCGAGATTATTATCACCGCGGCGCTGTAAAGGCGCGACGTCAGAACTGCCGATCTCCCCCACGACGAGGGGGAGATCACTCACCCCTGCGACGGCGTGAACCTTGCTACCAGCGTATGGCTTTCCGCCGGATAGATGAAGCGCACGTGGGTGACCGGGTGCTCGGCACTCCAGGTGCGGCGTTCGACCACTAGGCAAGGTGCCCCGGGATCGATGTCGAGCGCATCGGCGATGGCGTCGTCAGCGCTCATGGCGCGTATCCGATGCTCGGCCTCGCTCCACGGCACGCGGTCGATCAACCAAGGCCCGGCAGCGATTTCCAGAAACTCTTCGTCCCCGGCTTCCGAAACCGCCGAAAGATTGATCAGACGTTGCTCGAGCGCGAATGGCCGTTCGCCGGCAAAATGAAGACCTTCGAGCCATAGCACTGGACCTGCGGCGGACAGTTCGAGCAACGTCCTGTCCTCCCCATTGCTGCGCCGCTTCAGGCGTTCCAGCCGCTTGTAGCGATAGGGCAGGCCGAGCGCCTCGACTTCGATCCTGATGTCGTGAAGTTCCAGCACGGCTGCCTGCGATTGCGGCTGGCGGACAAAGCTGCCCGACCGGCGGCGGCGTTCGATCAAACCTGCCTTGGCCAACTGGGACAGAGCCTTGTTCACCGTCATGCGTGAGCATTGGTATTCGGCGGTCAGCTCATGTTCGAACGGGATACGGTGGCCGGGCACCCAGGTGCCGGAAAGAATTCTTTCCCGGATATCGGAAAGGATGCGCTGATGCAGCGAGACGGTCTCGCTGTCGTCTATCTCCGTCGGTTCAGCCATGCTCATCTGGGTGAACCCTCGGAAAGCGCTGTCATCACGCCGCGAAACCGTTCGGCGATGGCCTCGCGCTTGGCATGTCTGCCATCACTGACCTGTTTCTTGCCATGCACCCAGACACAATCGACCTTGCTGCCATTGGCGAAAATCCAGGCGTCGAGGATTGCATCGCCGGTTTTGCCGGCCAGCGAGGGGTTGCCGGCGTCGAGCGAGACGAGATCGGCGGATGCACCAGGCGCGATTTGCGATGCGCCGGCGCCAAGCGCGACGCTGCCGCCGTCAAGCGCTGCGTCGTACAGCGCGCGGCCGGTCGAGCCGCCGGCCACGGCCAGCACATTGCGGGCGCGGTGCGCGAGGCGCTGCGAATATTCGAGCTGGCGCAATTCGTCGGGCAGGCCGATCAGCACGTTGGAATCGGAGCCGACACCGAAGCGGCCGCCATGCTCCCTGAACAAAGGCGCGGCAAAGGTGCCGTCGCCGAGATTGGCCTCCGTGATCGGGCAAAGGCCGGCAATGGCGCCGCTCCTGGCCATGCCGATGGTTTCAGCATCGGTCATGTGGGTGGCATGGATCAGGCACCAGCGCTGGTCGACATCGGCAGCCCCAAGCAGAAATTCGACCGGACGCGCGCCGGACCAGGCAAGGCAGTCTTCGACTTCTTTCACCTGCTCGGCGACATGGATGTGGATTGGTCCGTTTGGCGCCATGGCCGCAATCGCCGTGAGTTCTTCAGGCGTCGCGGCCCGTAGACTGTGCGGGGCAACGCCGACAATCGCTTGATTCAAAGAGCGAACAGATTCCCGGCTTTTCTCAACAAGCCGGGCGAACCGATTCACATCGTTGATGAATCGGCGCTGGCCCTCGTTTGGCGCGGCACCACCGAAGGAGGAATGTGCGTAAAACACAGGCAACAGCGTCAGGCCGATACCCGTTTCGCCGGCCGCGGCAGCGATGCGCTCGGCCATCTCGGCTGGGTTGGCATAGGGTTGTCCATCACGGTCATGGTGCAGATAATGAAATTCGCCGACGCGCGAAAAACCGGCCTCTAGCATTTCGACGTAGAGCTGCGCCGCCACCGCCTCGACCTGGTCGGGAGTCATCCACAGCGCGAAGCGGTACATCACCTCGCGCCAGCTCCAGAAACTGTCGGCGGAGTGGCCGCGCAACTCGGCGAGCCCTGCCATGCCGCGTTGGAAGGCGTGGCTGTGCAGATTGGCCATGCCGGGAAGGAGAACGGCATGGCGTTCGTCACCAGGAGACGCGGTGCTCCCAGGCTCTACGGCCGCAATGCGCCCATTGGCGAAAGTGATCCGCACATTGTCGTGCCAGCCGTTGGGAAGAAGCGCCTGTTCCGCAAAGATATCGGTCACTTTTCTCTCCGCTTCCCGGTCTCGTGTGCGATGATGACACTTGCAGTGCGTCTCAATATGTATATACATAATCGCCACCGATTTGAAACGGAAAAGATGATGGCCGTAGAGAGCAAAAACCCGGCAGGGGGGCTTCGCCTGTGGCGCAACGCGCGTCTGGCAACCATGGCTGAAAATTCTGCCGGACTGGGTATCGTCGAGCAAGGCGCGCTCGCCGCGCGCGATGGCCGCATTGTCTATGCGGGTTCGCAATCCGAGATGCCGTCGGCGTTTGCCCAGGGCGAGATCATCGATTGCGATGGCCGCTGGATCACGCCCGGCCTGATCGACTGCCACACCCATCTCGTCCACGCCGGGAACCGCGCCAACGAGTTCGAGATGCGGCTGGCCGGCGCCACCTATGAGGAAGTCGCCAGGGCCGGCGGCGGCATCGTCTCGTCGGTCAAATCCTTGCGTGCTGCCAGTGAGGGCGACCTGGTTGCCCAGACGCTGCCGCGCCTCGATGCGCTGATGGCCGAAGGCGTCACCACCGTGGAAATAAAGTCGGGCTATGGTCTCGATCTTGAAAACGAGAAGAAATCGCTGCGCGCGGCCCGTCGGTTGGCCGATGAGCGGCCGGTGACCATCCGCACGACCTTCCTTGGCGCCCACGCGCTGCCGCCCGAAGCCAAGGGCGACAAGGATGCTTTCATTGATCTCGTCGCCAAAACGATCCTTCCCGGCGTTGTCGAGGAAGGCTTGGCCGATGCCGTCGACGGGTTCTGTGAAGGCATCGCCTTTTCGCCGGAGCAGATGGCGCGCGTTTTCGATGTCGCCCAGGCGGCTGGCTTGCCCGTAAAACTCCACGCCGACCAGCTGTCCAACCTGCATGGCGCTGAATTCGCCGCCCGCTATGGTGCATTGTCAGCCGATCATCTCGAATACACCGACGAGGCGGGCGCCATGGCGATGGCCAAGGCGGGGACAGTGGCGACGATCCTGCCCGGCGCCTACTACTTCATCCGCGAGACCAAGAAGCCGCCGATCGCCCTGTTCCGCCAGCTTGGCGTCAAAATGTCGGTGGCCACCGACAACAATCCCGGCACTTCGCCGCTGACCTCGCTGCTTCTGACCATGAACATGGCGGCGACCCTGTTCGGCATGACGGTCGACGAATGTTTTGCCGGCGTCACCCGCGAAGCCGCGCGTGCGCTGGGCCTGCTCGAAGAGACCGGCACGCTGGAACCGGGCAAATCCGCCGACCTGGCGATCTGGGACATCGAGCGCCCCGCCGAACTCGTCTACCGTATGGGCTTCAACCCGCTGCATGCCCGCATCTGGAGAGGACAATGACAGAACTGACGCTGAAGCCCGGCGATGCGACGCTGGCCGACTGGCGCGCCATCTACCGTGGCGCCATGCCGAAACTGGACGGTGCCTGTCGCCCGAAAATCAAGGCAAGCGCCGAAGCTGTCGCGCGCATCATCGCCAAGGGTGAGCCGGTCTATGGGATCAATACCGGTTTCGGCAAGCTGGCCAGCGTGCGCATTCCCGCCGAGGATCTCGGGACCCTGCAGCGCAACATCGTGCTTTCGCATGCCGCGGGCGTGGGCGAGCCGATGCCTGTTGCCATTGCCCGGCTGATGATGGCGCTGAAACTTGCGAGCCTTGCGCAGGGTGCCTCCGGTGTGCGCCCGCAAACCATCGAGTTGCTCGAAGCGATGCTGGCCAATGACGTCATCCCGGTGGTGCCGGCGCAGGGTTCGGTTGGCGCCTCCGGCGACCTTGCCCCATTGTCGCACATGACGGCGGTGATGATCGGTGTCGGCGAATGCTTTACCCCGCATGGCCGCTTTCCCGCCAAGGTCGCGTTCGTCTCGCATGGGCTGGAGCCCGTCACATTGGGCGCCAAGGAAGGTCTGGCGCTGCTCAACGGCACGCAGTTTTCGACGGCCTATGCGCTGGCCGCCCTGTTCGAGGCCGAAGTGCTCTACCAGTCGGCGCTTGTCGCCGGCGCGCTCTCGACCGACGCGGCAAAGGGTTCCGATGCCCCCTTCGACCCGCGCATCCATATGTTGAGAAAGCATCGCGGCCAGATCGAGACCGCGGATGCGTTGCGCAATCTGATGGCCGGCAGCGCCATCCGCGAGTCGCACCGGATCGGCGACGAGCGTGTGCAGGATCCCTATTGCCTGCGTTGCCAGCCGCAAGTCATGGGCGCCGCGCTCGATGTCCTGCGCAAGGCCGCCGATACGCTCGAAACCGAGGCCAATGGCGTTACCGACAATCCGCTGGTCTTCGCCGAGGACGACACGGCGCTCTCCGGCGGCAATTTCCACGCCGAGCCGGTCGCCTTCGCCGCCGACATGATCGCACTTGCCGCCTGTGAGATCGGCTCGCTGTCGGAACGCCGCATCGCCATGCTGGTCGATCCCGCGCTGTCAGGCATGCCCGCCTTCCTGACGCCCAAGCCCGGCCTGAACTCCGGCTTCATGATCCCACAGGTGACGGCGGCCGCACTTGTCTCGGAAAACAAGCAGAAAGCCTATCCGGCCAGCGTCGATTCCATCCCGACCTCGGCCAACCAGGAAGACCATGTCTCGATGGCCGCGCATGGCGCGCGCCGGCTGATCGGCATGATCGAGAATGCGACGGCTGTTATCGGCATTGAATTGCTAGCCGCCGCGCAAGGGTGCGATTTCCATGCACCACTCGCCTCGAGTGCGGCGCTTGAAGCCGTGCGCAAGCTGGTTCGCGCCGAGGTGCCGCATCTCGACAATGACCGGCACTTCCACCCCGACATGGAAAAGGCGATCGCCATGGTACGTAGCGGTGCAGTCGCGAAGGCCGCGAGCGCGGTGGCGCTGCCGGGGATTGCGCTATGACACCTTCTTGGCTGACAATAAAGCGAGGCACGGCACCGCTTCTGGTGTCGATCCCGCACACCGGTGTCGACCTCGCCGGCCTCGAAAACCGGCTTATCTCGCCATGGCTTGGTCGCCGCGATTGCGACTGGTGGATCGACAATCTCTATGATTTCGCCGGCGGTCTCGGCGCTACCATCGTGCACACCGCGATCTCGCGCACAGTCATCGACGTCAACCGCGATCCATCCGGCGCCTCGCTCTATCCCGGCCAGGCAACCACCGGCCTATGCCCAACCGAAACCTTCGACGGCGATCCGCTCTATCGCGAGGGCGAAGAGCCGGGACCGTCGGAGATCGACGAGCGCCGCGAGAAATTCTTTGCACCCTATCACGCCGCCTTGCAGGCCGAGATCGACAGGTTGCGGACCTTGCATGGCAAGATTGTCCTCTACGACTGCCATTCAATCCGCTCGGTGCTGCCACGCCTCTTCGAAGGCACGCTGCCGGTGTTCAACCTCGGCACGAACGACGGCAGGAGCGCTGATCCGGCGTTGCAGGCGATGGTCAACCAGATCATGGCAGAAACCGGTGAGACCTTTGTCGTCAACGGACGCTTCAAGGGCGGCTGGATCACGCGCCATTTCGGCCAGCCGCATCAGGGCGTGCATGCGCTGCAGATGGAGCTCTCCAACCGCGGCTACATGCGCGAGCCGGACGGGAAGGGCACACCGGACAATTGGCCCGCGCCCTACGATGCCGCGTTCGCCGCGCCGATCCGCGCCACGCTGACGCAGATTCTCCAAACCGCCATTGACTGGGCCGGGCGCTGACGCGCCGCCTCATCCGAAAGGGACAATGATGACCGACCCCCGTCACAACATCCGCGAAGTGCGCAGCCCCCGCGGCGACAAGCTCAATGCCCGGTATTGGACGACTGAAGCGCCGTTGCGCATGCTGATGAACAATCTTGACCCTGATGTCGCCGAGAACCCCAATGAACTGGTCGTCTATGGCGGCATCGGCCGGGCGGCGCGTACCTGGAACGATTTCGATCAGATCGTTGCGTCGCTGAAGACCCTTGGCGAGGACGAGACGCTGCTGGTGCAGTCGGGCAAGCCGGTCGGCGTGTTCCGCACCCACCCGGACGCGCCGCGCGTGCTCATCGCCAACTCCAATCTGGTGCCACACTGGGCGACCTGGGAGAAATTCAACGAGCTCGATAAGAAGGGCCTGATGATGTACGGCCAGATGACGGCCGGCTCCTGGATCTACATCGGCACGCAAGGCATCGTGCAGGGCACCTACGAGACCTTCGTCGAGGCCGGCCGCCAGCATTATGGCGGCAATCTCAAGGGAAAATGGATCCTGACCGGCGGCCTGGGCGGCATGGGCGGCGCGCAGCCATTGGCCGCCGTCATGGCCGGCGCCTGCTGCCTGGCGATCGAATGCAATCCGGACTCGATCGATTTCCGCCTGCGCACCCGCTATGTCGACGAGAAGGCCGAGACGCTCGACGAAGCCATGGAACTGATCGAACGCTGGACGACGGCCGGCGAGGCGAAGTCCGTCGGCCTGCTCGGCAACGCCGCCGAGATCGTGCCCGAAATGTTCCGTCGCGGCATCCGCCCCGACATGGTCACCGACCAGACCTCGGCGCACGACCCCATCAACGGCTATCTGCCGAAGGGCTGGACGATGGCCGAGTGGCGCGAAAAGCGTGTCAGTGACCCCCGGGCGGTCGAGAAGGCGGCGCGCGCCTCCATGCGCGAGCATGTCGAGGCGATGGTCGCGTTCTGGAACGCCGGCGTGCCGACACTCGACTATGGCAACAACATCCGCCAGGTCGCCAAGGACGAAGGGTTTGAAAACGCCTTTGCGTTCCCCGGCTTCGTGCCGGCCTACATCCGTCCGCTCTTCTGCCGCGGCATCGGCCCGTTCCGCTGGGCAGCACTCTCCGGCGATCCAGAGGATATCTACAAGACCGACGCCAAGGTGCGTGAACTCACCCCCGGCAACACCCATCTACACAATTGGCTGGACATGGCCCGCGAGCGGATTTCCTTTCAAGGGTTGCCGGCGCGCATCTGCTGGGTCGGCCTTGGCGATCGCCACCGATTGGGCCTCGCCTTCAACGAAATGGTGGCCAAGGGCGAACTCAAGGCGCCGGTCGTCATCGGTCGCGATCACCTCGATTCGGGTTCGGTCGCTTCGCCAAACCGCGAGACGGAATCGATGAAGGACGGTTCCGACGCAGTGTCCGACTGGCCGCTGCTCAACGCGCTGCTCAACACAGCTTCGGGCGCAACCTGGGTATCGCTGCACCATGGCGGCGGCGTCGGCATGGGCTTCTCCCAGCATGCCGGCATGGTCATCGTTGCCGACGGCACGCCGGACGCGGCAAGGCGGCTGGAGCGCGTTCTATGGAACGATCCGGCGACGGGCGTCATGCGCCATGCCGACGCCGGCTATGACATCGCGATCGAATGCGCCAAGGAGCACCAGCTCAATCTGCCAGGCATTCTCGGATAGCGGCTGACGTGGTGCGTGTCCTTCGTGCCACCGATTACCGCGTCATGCCGTGGAAGAACGGCGGCGGTACGACGACCGAGATCGCCGTCTCGCCCGATGGTGCCGGGCTCGACGATTTCGACTGGCGCGTCTCGATGGCCCGCGTCGAACGCAGCGGGCCGTTCTCCAATTTTGCCGGCATCGACCGCACGCTGTCGGTGCTGGAAGGCGAGGGGATCGTGCTTGATGTCGCGGGCCGTCCGCCGCAGCGGGTGACAGCGGCTTCCCAGCCATTTTTCTTTCCAGCCGACCAGCCGACGAGTGCCGCGCTGATCGCCGGCCCGATCACCGATCTCAACGTTATGACCCGTCGCGGCCGCATGTTGCATTCGGTCGAGCGTCTGGCGATTTCGACGCCTGCGGAAATCCCGGCCGAGGCCGGTCCCACCCTCATCCTTTGTCACGGAGGCGATGCCATTTTCCCCGGCGCCGCGCCCGTTCGTATCGGACCGCTCGACACCCTGCTGCTCGGGCCGGACGCCTCTGTCTTGCGGGTTCAGCCCGCGCCGGATGCGACCCTTTTCGTGATCCGGATAATCGCTGCCGCCTGACGCGCTTCGCCCAACGGTTACCGCCTGTTTCCAAACATGATCGCGACGCTGGCGAAATATAGCGTAAGCTGGCACTGGCATCACGAAAAAGCCCAAATCCTCTCCGTCGATCGATCCCGACGGGAGCAAGAGGCGCTCGTCTTTGGATTGGTCGAAAGATGACGCTCCGTCGTGGTGCGGAAATAAACTTTCGGCTTAGGGTTGATGCAACCGATTGCATTCGAACCGGTTTTAGGGCCATTGCCGTGGCGGTGACGCCGCTGAGTGCCCGCTTACGGAATTTTCAATGAATATTCAGACGAACCTAGCCCAGATCGAGAAGACAAGCGCGAGCTTCCCAGTCATCACGGAAGAGCCGATAAGATCCACATTCCTGCCGGAGGAACGGCTCCGGCTGCTCGGCGAAAGCCTGGCCAAGGGCGATCTGACGGATCTGTTCGGCCTGATACCGTTCGACTTTCAAGCCCGTATCCGTGACAGCGCCAAGAAGATCCTCGAAGTCTACCGGTCTACCAATGCCGCGCAGGCGAGGGGCGAAACCATCACGCCGGCCGCGCAGTGGCTGCTCGACAACAACTATCTGATCGAGGAAACCATTTTCCAGGTCAAACGCGACCTGCCGCGCCGCTTTTACCGGCAATTGCCGACCCTGAAACTGCCCGATGGCGGCACCGTGCCGCGCGCATTGGCGCTGGCCTGGACTTATGTCGCGCATTCCGACAGTTCCGTCTCGGCGACCATGTTCAAGTCTATCGTCCAGGGCTTTCAGTCGGTCGAACCGTTGAAGATTGGTGAACTCTGGGCACTGCCGTCCCTTCTGCGTTTCGTGCTGATCGAGAACCTCCGTCGCCTGGCGGTCAGGGTCAACCGCACCCGCCAGATGCGCCAGATCGCCAATGACGTGGCCGACAAGGTGCTGGCGACCGACGACAATCCGGATCGGCAGACGATCCTAGCCAATTTCAGCGCGCATGCGCAGGACACCACCTTTGCCACTCAGCTTCTCTATCGCCTGCGTGACGGATCGCAGAACGCCGGCAAGGCGCTGGAGTGGCTGGAAGGCGAACTCGAGAAGACCGGCTCGGATGCCGAGGAAATCATCATTTCCGAGCACCAGACGCTGTCCAGCGGCAATGTGACCACCGGCAATATCGTCCGCGGCCTGCGCCTCATCAACGACGTCGACTGGACGGTGTGGTTCGAAGGCGTCAGCCGCATCGATACCGTGCTGCGCGAGCGCACCGATTTTGCCGCGCTCGACTTCTTCTCGCGCGATCAATACCGCACCGCGATCGAGGAACTGGCTCGCCGCTCGAACCTTTCGGAGTACCGTGTCGCCGAAAAAGCCATTGAACTGGCCGGCCACGCCGTCGGTGAAACCGTCCCGGAGAGCGGTGAAGGAGTGGACGCCCAGGTCGCATCCGCTCATACCGATGTCGGTTTTTACGTCGTTGGCCCGCGCCGGCTGGAACTGGAAAAGGCGATCGGTTACCGGCCCACGATCAGCCAGACGGTCAAGCGGACCTTCGCCAAGACCGGCTGGCTGGGCATCGTCCTGCCCGTCTTCGCGCTGACCGTCCTGCTGCTTGTCCTGTCCGGCAACGCCCTTTCCAATCTCGGCCTGTCGGTGCCGTCGATCGTGCTGATGCTGGCTCTGTTCGCCGTGCCGGCCAGCGAAGGCGCGCTCGCTTTCTTCAACACCGTGGTCTCGCTGTTCCTTAAGCCGACACGCCTTATCGGTTACGATTACAGGCACGGTGTGCCGCCCGAGGCGCGCACTCTGGTGGTCGTGCCGTCGCTGATCGGCTCGCGTGACGATGTCGAGGAAAACATCCGCAACATCGAAGTGCATTACCTCGCCAATCTGGCGGAAGAGATCCATTTCGCGCTGCTTTCGGATTGGCCCGACAGCAAGATCGAGATCGATGCGGCGGATACCGAGATCCTCGACTTCGCCCGCGCCGAAATCGCCCGTCTCAACGCGCGCTATCCCTCCGACGGCGCGCCGCGCTTCTATATCCTGCACCGCCGCCGGCTCTACAATGCCGGTCAAGGGTGCTGGATGGGCTGGGAACGCAAGCGCGGCAAGCTGCACGAACTCGACCTCTTGCTGCGCGGCGACAGCGATACCACCTTCCTGCCGCTCGAAGTCCCGCTGCCGGAAAAGGTCGTCCATGTGATGACGCTCGACGCCGATACCCGCACCACCCGCGATGCGGTATCGAGCCTGGTCGGCAAGCTTTGCCATCCGCTCAACCGTCCGCATTTCGACGCCACGAGGCGCGTCGTGACCGCCGGTTACACCATCCTGCAGCCGCGCATCACCGCTTCACTCACCAGCGGCGACGAAGCCTCGTTCTTCCAGCGCGTCTTCTCGGCCAATCGCGGCCTTGATCCCTATGTCTTCGCCGTTTCGGACCTCTATCAGGACGTCTTCAGTGACGGATCCTTCACCGGCAAGGGCCTCTATCATGTCGATGCCTTCGAGGCCGCCTTGCAGGGCCGCATCGAGGAAAACACCATCCTCAGCCACGATCTGCTCGAAGGCGCCCTGGCGCGCGCCGCACTGGTCACCGACGTCGAACTGGTCGAGGATTACCCGACCCGCTACTCGGTCGATGCCTCGCGCCACCATCGCTGGGCGCGCGGCGACTGGCAGCTTTTGGGCTACATCTTTAACCCTCGTTCCGGCGTTCCGGCCTTGTCGCGCTGGAAGATGGTCGACAATCTGCGCCGCTCGCTGACGCCGATCTTTTGGGTGATGGCGGCGATCGCCGGCTGGACCTTGCTGCCGTTCACGCAGGCCGCGCAGTGGCAGGCCTTGCTGATCCTCAGCCTGTTCATGGCGCCGACCTTCGACGTGGTCAACGCCATCCTGCCCAAAAGCGGCGACCAGACGCCGCGCGGCCATTTCTCCGCGCTGGCGCGCGACGTCGCCTTCGGCACCGCCATGGTGGCGCTGAAGATCGTGCTGATGGCACATAACGCCTGGATGATGGGCGATGCCATTGTGCGCACGCTCTACCGGCTGTTCGTCAGCCGGCAGAACCTCCTGGAGTGGCGCACCGCCTCGCAGGCGCACAAGGCGGGCGACAACGATGTCGGCTCCTATTACGGCATGATGTATGGCGCCGTGATCATCGGCTTTGTCGGCCTCGCCATTCCGGTGCTGGCCGATTCCACCGGTGCCTTCGTCGCCTTCTTCTTTGCCTTGTTCTGGATCGGTTCGCCGGCGATCGCCAGCTGGATCAGCCGCTCCGCCGAAACCGAGGACCGGCTGCGCATATCGCAAGCCGACATCCACACGCTGCGCACCGTGGCGCGGCGCACCTGGCACTATTTCGAAACCTTCGTCACGGCAGAACATCACAATCTGCCGCCGGATAATTTCCAGGAGAGCCCGGCGCCCGTCGTGGCGCCGCGCACCTCGCCGACCAATATCGGCGTCTACCTGCTCTCGGTCGTTTCGGCGCGCGATTTCGGCTGGATCAGCCTTTCCGATGCCATCACCCGCATCGATGCAACCATGACGACCATCGAGAGCATGCCGCGCAGCCGCGGCCATCTCTTCAACTGGTACGACACCACGACGCTCAAGCCGCTCTATCCGCTCTATATCTCAGCTGTCGACAGCGGCAATCTCGCCGGTCACCTGGTGGCGGTGGCGGCGGCCTGCGCCGAATGGGCGGAAGCGCCTTCCGTCCACCTGCAGGGCGATTTCGAAGGCATTCTCGACACGGTGACCATCCTGAGCGAAAGCCTCGATGAACTGCCCGACGACCGCCGTCAGTTGCGCCCGTTGCGCCAACGGCTTGTCGATCGCCTCGACGGCATGAGGCGCGCCGTCGACACGATCAAGGCCCAGCCAGAAATGGCGTCGATCCGCACCATCAACCTGGCGGTGCTGGCCGGCGAAATCCGCAAGCTCGCCACCGCCATTCACACCGAGGCCGCATCGCCGCAGAGTGACGTCATCGTCGACTGGGCGGCAAGGCTCGAAGCCACCTGCGAGGCGCACGTCCACGACGCCCACAGCGACGAAAACGCTGTCGAGGCCCTGCGTGCCAAGCTGCTCACCTTGCGCGAGCGCACCCGTCGTTTCGCCTTCGAGATGGAATTCGCGTTCCTGATGCGGCCGGAGCGCAAGCTTTTGTCGATCGGCTACCGGGTCGAGGAACATCAGCTCGACGAAAGCTGCTACGATCTTCTGGCTTCCGAGGCGCGGCTGACCAGCCTGTTTGCCATCGCCAAGGGCGATCTGCCAACCGAACACTGGTTCAGGCTCGGCCGCCCCATCGTCGAGATCGGCTTCCAGGGCGCGCTGATGTCGTGGTCCGGCTCGATGTTCGAGTACCTGATGCCGCCGCTGGTGATGAAGGAGCCGCAAGGCTCCATCCTCAACCAGACCAGCAAGCTGATCATCAAGCGCCAGATGCAGTACGGTCGCCAGAAGAACGTGCCGTGGGGCATCTCGGAAGCGGCCTACAACGCCCGCGACCGCGAACTGACCTATCAGTACACCAATTTCGGCGTGCCGGGGCTTGGGCTCAAGCGCGGCCTTGGCCAGAACACGGTAATTGCGCCTTACGCGACTATCATGGCGGCGCAGTTCAACCCGCGCGAAGCGGTGCAGAATCTGGCCCGGCTGCGCGAGATCGGCGCGCTTGGCCGTCATGGCTATTATGATGCGGTCGACTTCACGCCGCAGCGCGTGCCGGAAGGCACCAACCAAGCGGTCGTGCTGAACTACTATGCCCACCATTCGGGCATGTCGATCGCCGCCGTCGCCGACGCCATCTTCGAAGGTCGCCTGCGCGATCGCTTCCACAGCGATCCGGTCATTGAATCGGCCGAACTGCTGCTGCAGGAGAGGGCGCCGCGCGATATTCCGACCGCCACCGTCCGCACCGAGGCCGACGAGCGCTCCAAGGACGAGACCGAAACCGAGAGCCCCGATACCCGCATCGTGCTCGATCCCGTGCGGGCGCTGCGTTCGACCAATGTGATGTCCAACGGCCGCTATTCGGTGATGGTGACCGCGACCGGCTCCGGCTACAGCCGCTGGGGCGATCTTTCCGTCACCCGCTGGCAGCCCGACCCCGTCGAGGACCGGCTTGGCTCCTACATCTTCCTGCGCGACGCTGCCACCGGCGACTGGTGGTCGGCGACATCGGAGCCCAGACGCGCCGCCGAGGAAAAGACGCAAACCTTGTTTTCCGACGACAAGGCGAGCTTTGTCAAAACCGCCGGCACGCTGCGCTCCGAGGTGGAATGCATCGTTGTTTCCGAGGGCAATGGCGAGGGCCGCCGGATCACGCTCTACAATGAGAGCACGTCAGACCGTCACATCGAAGTGACGTCCTTTGCCGAGCTGGTGCTGGGCTCGGAGGCTTCCGACAACGCGCATCCGGCTTTCTCGAAGATGTTCGTGGAAACCGAGATCGCCGCCAACAATGGCGCGATCTTCGCCACGCGCCGCAAGCGCGAAACCAGCGAGCCCGATGTCACCCTGGTGCATTTCGTCACCGATCCGTCGGGACCGGCGCGTGATGCCGAGGCCGAGACCGACAGGCGCGCCTTCATCGGCCGTGGCCGCACCATCGTCGATGCCGCCGCTTTCGATCCAGGCGCCAGGCTGGGTGGCCATTCCGGCTTCACGCTCGATCCCATCGCCTCGCTGCGCCGTCAGGTGCGCGTGCCCGCCAACAAGAAGGTATCGCTGACCTTCTGGACAGTCGTCGGGGCCAACCGCGCCGAGCTGGATGAGGCCATAAGCCGGCTCGACCATCAGGAGAGCTTTGCTCGCCAGGCCATGCTTGCCTGGACGCGCAGCCAGGTGCAGACCCGCCATATGGGCCTCAGCCTGACCGATGCGGCCAATGTGCAGAAACTGGCGCGCTATCTGATCTATCCCGACCCGTTCCTGCGGCTGCCGGCCGAGTCCGTTGCTTCCGGATTGGGCAAGCAGTCGAGCCTGTGGCCGACAAGCATTTCGGGCGATTACCCGATCTTCCTGGTCAGGATCGGCGACGTTGCCGATCTGGAGATCGTTGCCCAGGCGTTGCGCTTCCAGGAATATATGCGCACCCGCGGCATGATGATCGACTTCGTCGTCGTCAACGAGCAGGCTTCCTCCTATGTCCAGGATCTGCAGCGGGCAGTCGAAACGCTTTGCGAAAACAGCCGCTTGCGCGGCAAGGAACTCGGACCCCGCCAGCACATTTTCGCGGTGCGCCGCGACCTGATGGAGGAAACCACCTATAAGACGCTGCTCGCCGTCGCCCGGGTTGTGCTGCATACGCGCAACGGCACCATCTTCGACCAGATCGAACGGGCCGAAGCGGCCGCACTGCAGGCACGCGATGGCCAGCAGCCGGCAGGGTTGCCAGGCCCGCGCGAAATTCCCCCGCCCGCACCGCAGATGCATGCCTTTGCCTCGCAGGCGGGGGCCGATGTCAGTGCCGATGGCTCCGGCCTCAGCCAGTGGAACGGTTTTGGCGGCTTCGACGGCGACGGGCGGCACTATGTGGTGCGCCTGACTGGCGGGCGCACCACGCCGCAACCCTGGATCAACGTCGTCTCCAACGCCTCGTTCGGCTTCCACACCTCGGCCGAAGGTGCTGCCTTCACCTGGAGCCGCAACAGTCGCGATTACCAGTTGACGCCATGGTCGAACGACCCGGTGTCCAACCGGCCGGGCGAGGGCGTCTATATTTACGACCAGACCAGCGGCAAGGCGTTCTCGCCGATCGCCGCGGTGATGCGCGATCCCTCGATGACCTACGAAGCGTGGCATGGCCAGGGCTTCTCGACCTTCCGCTCGAAGCGCGGATCGTTGTCGATGGACCTGACCCATGTCGTCGATCCCATCGATCCGGTGAAGATCACGCGGCTGCGCATCCAGAATTCCGGCCCGGTACCGGCCCGGCTGCGCGTTTACGCCTATGCCGAATGGGTGCTTGGCGGGCATCGGTCGCGCACCGCGGCAACCATAGTGCCGTCGCGCGACGGTGCCACCGGCGCGCTGCTGGCGCAAAATCCCTACGGGCTCGATTTCAGCGAGCGGGTGGCCTTCCTCGCCGCCGACACCGGCGTCCACTCGGTGACATCAGACCGGGCCGAGTTCCTCGGCCGGCACGGGTCCAGCGAGTTGCCGCAGGCGGTGCTGAGCGGCGCGGCCCTGTCAGGCCGCGTCGAGGCCGGAGATGATCCTTGCGCGGCGATCGCCCGCGACATCGAGATTCAGGCTGGCGGCGACGTCACGCTCATCTGGCTGCTTGGCGATGCCGAGTCTTCGGCGCAGGCGAGCGCGCTGGTGCAGAAGCACCGGGGCGAGGATTTCGACCAGCGCCTGGCCGACAATGAGCGCGAATGGCGCGCCTTCCTCGACACCATCCAGGTCGAGACGCCCGACAAGGCGCTCGATGCCATGGTCAATCACTGGCTGCCTTATCAGAGCCTTGCCTGCCGCATCCGCGCCCGCTCGGCTTTCTATCAGGCAAGCGGCGCCTTCGGCTTCCGCGACCAGTTGCAGGACACACTCGCCTTGCTGGCGCATGATCCCACGCTGGCGCGCGACCAGATCCTCAACGCCGCGCGGCGGCAGTTCCCGGAAGGCGACGTGCAGCATTGGTGGTTGCCGCGCACCGGCGCCGGCGTGCGTACCCTGATCTCCGACGACGTGGTGTGGCTCGCCCACGCCACGGCCCGCTATCTCTTGGTGACCGGCGACGCCACTATCCTGAAGGAGCAACTGCCTTTCCTCGACGGACAGGTGCTGGGCGAAGGCGAGCACGACGCCTTTTTCACCCCGGAAATCTCGAAGAAGACGGTGTCCCTGTACGACCACTGCGCGCGTGCGCTCGACCTCGCCATCAAGCGCAGCAGTCCAGCCGGCCTGCCGTTGATTCTCGGCGGCGACTGGAACGACGGCATGAACCGTGTCGGCGAGCACGGCAAGGGCGAGAGCGTGTGGCTGGGCTGGTTCCTGCTGAAGACGCTGGGCGACTTCGCCGCGGTCGCCAGGACCGAGGGCGACACCAAGCGCGCACAGGCCTGGACAAAACATGCCGACGCGCTGAAGCGAGCGCTCGAAAGCACGGCATGGGATGGCGAATGGTACC
This sequence comes from Mesorhizobium sp. B2-3-11, assembly GCF_006442215.1. Lineage (NCBI taxonomy): Bacteria > Pseudomonadati > Pseudomonadota > Alphaproteobacteria > Hyphomicrobiales > Phyllobacteriaceae > Mesorhizobium > Mesorhizobium sp. B2-3-11. The sequence continues at coordinate 235,630 of NZ_VFVS01000007.1, forward strand.
GGCGCGGCAGTTTCGATGACGGCACGCCTTTGGGGTCGCGTACATCACAAGAGTGCAAGATCGACTCCATCGCCCAGTCCTGGAGCGTGCTTTCGGGCGAGGGCGACCCGGCGCGGTCGACCACCGCGATGCAGCAGGCGACGAAGCTGCTCGTCGACGATCATCTCAAGATCGTCAAACTGTTCACTCCACCCTTCTCGAAGACGCAGAAGGATCCCGGCTATATCAAGAGCTATCCGCCTGGCGTGCGCGAGAATGGCGGCCAGTACACCCATGCCGCCACCTGGTTCGTCATTGCGCTCGCCGAGATGGGGCAGACCGATGAAGCCTATCGCTGCTTCTCGATGCTGAACCCGGTCAACCACGCGTTCGACGAGGCGTCGACCGAGCACTACCGCGTCGAACCCTATGTAGTGGCGGCCGATATCTATGCCGGGGACGACAAGGGTGGGCGCGGCGGCTGGACTTGGTACACCGGCTCGGCGGGCTGGCTTTACCGGGCGGCGGTCGAAGGCATCCTGGGCATCGAACGGCGCGGCAAGCAGATCACATTCCGGCCGAAGCTGCCCAGCCACTGGGATGGCTACCAGGCTTCGCTCAAGATGCTGGGCGCCGACATCAAGGTCCAGGTCGTTCGCGACAAAAAGGCCAAGACGATCTCGCTCGAAGTCAACGGATCGAAGACAAAAGCGGCGTCCTTTGAACCCAAGGCCGGCGGCCAGACCGAGGTCGTGGTCAAGATACCAGCGTAAAATCAGCAGTTTATGTCAGAAGCGCGCGCGTCCTCCGGACGCGCGCCGCCGCGCCCTGTTTACTTGCGCGCGATCTGTGGGGCGTCCGCCAAAGACGCGCGAAACCGACCGTGCAAGCTCGCGTTGATTAAAAATGTGGCAGCGCTCCGCTGCTGCCACGATTTTGCCGCAAGGCTGACATTTCACCTTTTATCTCAAACCGTTAGGTGATCACGTCAGATTTCGTATCGTCGTCATCTTTTGTTCGCTAAACGGGAACGGAAGCGATAGACGGGCATTGTTTTGCGACGCATCAACCGTTAGGTGTTACGAAATGGTGCAGTGCACAATATTGGTGTTGGGCACAATAGAAAGTTGGCGGAGTAGCTAAAGTGTCACTTCTGCAGATCTATTGGAGAGCGCTGGGATATCTGGCTGCCGACAAGAAGCGCGTCGCGCTGATCTGTGCGGCCAACGTCGCGCTTGCAGCCATCGCGATCCTTGAGCCGATCCTTTTAGGCCGGGTGATCGGCGCTATTTCCGAAAAAGGTCCGGTGTTTTCGACGCTTGCGGTTTGGGCAGCTCTCGGTCTCTTCAATGTCATGGCCTTCGTGCTGGTGGCGCGTGGCGCCGATCGCTTCGCCCATGCCCGTCGTTCGGAAGTGTTGTGCCAGTCCTTCGAGCGCGTAATCACCATGCCGCTCGCCTGGCATCACCAGCGCGGCACTTCCAATTCGCTGCACACGCTGCTGCGCGCCGTTGAAACCCTTTTCAGCTTGTGGCTCGAATTCATGCGCGTGCATCTTTCGACGGCCATCGCGCTGGTGCTGCTGGTGCCGACCGCGCTTGCGATGGACGTCCGCATGTCCATTGTGCTGCTTGGCCTTGGCGTCCTTTACGTGGGCATCGGCCGTATCGTCATGCGCCGCACCAAGGCAGGGCAGACCGCCGTCGAGCGTCACTATCATACCGTGTTTGCCCATGTGACCGACAGCGTCAGCAATGTCGCCGTGCTGCAGAGCTACAACCGCATCGGCCATGAGACCGCGGCGTTGAAGCGTTACGTCAAGGGCCTGCTCGACGCGCAGAATCCTGTGCTCGACTGGTGGGCGATTGCCAATGCCCTGAACCGCCTGTCCTCGACCATTTCGATGATGATCGTGCTGTCGATCGGCGCGTATCTCGTCACCCGTGGCCAGCTCCGCGTCGGCGACGTCGTGGCCTTCACCGGCTTTGCCGGAATGCTGATCGCCCGTCTCGACCAGATGTCGGCCTTCACCACTCAGATTTCGGAAGCCCGCGCCAAGCTTGAGGATTTCTATAAGCTCGAGGACTCGGCCGCCGATACCGCCGAGCCGGATGGCCTGCGCGACCTTGCCAACGTCACCGGCCATGTCCGTTTCGAGGATGTCAGCTTCGAGTTCGCCAATTCGGGGCAGGGCGTCAGCGATGTGTCCTTCGAGGTGCAGGCGGGCCAGACCGTCGCCATTGTCGGGCCGACGGGTGCGGGCAAGACCACGCTCATCAATTTGCTGCAGCGCGTCTTCTCGCCGTCCAGTGGCCGTATCCTGATCGACGGCATCGATACCCGCACGGTGACCCGCAAGTCGCTGCGCCATTCGATCGCCACCGTGTTCCAGGATGCCGGGCTTCTCAACCGCTCGATCGAGGACAATATCCGGGTCGGCCGTGCCGACGCGACCAACGAAGAAATCCATGCCGCCGCCTCCGCGGCCGCGGCGCAGGATTTCATCCTGGCCAAGAGCAACGGCTACGACACGGTGGTCGGCGAACGTGGCGGCCAGTTGTCTGGCGGCGAGCGCCAGCGGATCGCCATTGCCCGTGCCGTGCTGAAGGATGCTCCGATCCTGGTGCTCGACGAGGCGACCAGCGCACTCGACGTCGAGACCGAGGATCGCGTCAAGGAAGCGATCGACGAATTGCGCCGCGACCGCACCACCTTCATCATCGCCCACCGCCTGACCACCGTCCGCGACGCCGATCTGGTCGTGTTCATGGACAAGGGCAAGGTGGTGGAGATGGGTGGCTTCGCCGAACTGTCGCTGCGCAACGGCCGCTTCGCCAGCCTACTGCGCGCCGGCGGCCTGCTCAATGACGAGGAAGTCCGCCGCCTGAGCCGCTCCGTACAGGGTGAGGCCGCTTGAGCCGGTTCTTCCTTCCCCCACAAGAGGGAAGGAAGACGCTTCTACGCCTGCGACACCACCGCTCGATTGCCCCAAACGCATCGGCGGTCTATGTAAGTCGCATGAGTGACACCACCTCACGCCTGAGCGGCTGGGCCGATCTTGCCAATCCGACGCGGTTCGTCGGGATGGCCGACAAGCTTGTACCGTGGTTGGCGGCGCTCGCCGCGCTCGTCCTCGCCGTCGGCCTCTATATGAGCTTCACCGCGCCCGAGGATTTCCAGCAAGGCATCACCGTTCGCATCATGTACATCCATGTGCCTTTCGCCTGGCTCGCCATGATGTGCTACACGCTGATGGCGCTGTCTGCCCTCGGCACGCTGGTCTGGCGCCATCCGCTAGCCGATGTCGCGCTCAAATCAGCGGCCCCCATCGGTGCGGTCTTCACCGCGCTGGCGCTGATCACGGGTTCGATCTGGGGCAAGCCGATGTGGGGCACCTGGTGGGTCTGGGACGCAAGGCTGACCTCGGTGTTCGTGCTGTTCCTGATGTATCTTGGCATCATCGCGCTGACCCGTGCGCTGGATGATGCCAGCCGCGCCGCCTGGGCCGCCGCTATCATCACGCTGGTCGGCTTCATCAATATCCCGATCATCAAATTCTCGGTCGACTGGTGGAACACGCTGCACCAGCCGGCTTCCGTGTTCAGGCTCGGTGGTCCGACCATCGATCCCAGCCTGCTCTGGCCGCTGCTGGTGATGGCCGTCGGCTTCACCGCGCTCTTCTTCACGCTGCATCTGATGGCCATGCGCACCGAAATCCGGCGCCGCCGCGTCATTGCCATGCGGCGGGTGGCGGCGCGGCAGGCGGAGCGTCCGGCCTAGAATTTCACCCCATAAGTCCGCGTGCCGCCACCGGCAGCGTTCCCAGCACCTTCTCACCGTCGATCAGATTGACCTCGTTGAACAGGTTGGTGACGACGCAGCAATGGTCCGGCACCACACGCACGCGTTCGCCAATGCGCAGCTTGCCATCGCCCGACAGCGTGACCGTACCGTGCTCCTCGCTCAGGCCCGTCACCAGCGCTCCCGGCACGCCCATCAACTCTCCGAAATCCTTTAGCCCCAGCGTGTCGCTGGACAAGGCCTTGCTGCCGGCATCGAGAATGGCGCGTGACGCTGTCGGATGGCTGACCACGGTTGCCAGCACCGTCAGCGCGCAATCGTCTAGGCCGCCGACGCCTTTGGCGACCTGGTAACGGTCGAGATAGATATAGGTGCCGGGCCGGTATTCGGTAACGACGGAGGCATCGGCGGAACGCCACATGTCAGGCGTGCCGCCGCTGGAGATGCGCTCGCAAGCGAGACCCGAGGCGGCCAGCGCCTGTTTGGCGTCGGCAAGCCAGGCTTCGGCCTCCACGGCCCGGCCGGCGGCCGGATAGGTCATCAGTCCGCCGAAGGCAAGGCCGCCGGCCTTGTCCATCAACCTCGCCAGGGCAACCGCTTCATTGGCAGTCTGCACGCCGCAGCGTCCCATGCCGGTGTCGCATTCGACCAATACCGATAGCGGGTGCCCGGCATCGATGAAGGTGGCGGCGAGCCCTTCCAGCGTCTGCGCGCTGTCGGCCGTCACCGACAGCTTCACGCGACCATGCAGCGCCTTCAGCCGTTCGAGCTTGGCGCGCCCAAGGATGTTGTAGGGGAGAAAGATATCCGTCAGCCCGGCATCGGCCATCACCTCGGCCTCGCCGATCTTCTGGCAAGTAATGCCTACGGCGCCAGCCGCCACCTGTTTCTTCGCCCAATAAGGCAGCTTGTGCGTCTTGATGTGCGGCCTGAGCCTCAGTCCGTTCTTGTCGGCATGGGTCTGCGCTCTGGCGATGTTGGCTTCGGCGCGTGCGACGTCGATGAGGATCGACGGCGTATCGAGGTCATGTATGGTCGGCATCGGCTATCTCTGTGAAAATTCGCAGGGTTTATGAGCCTGAAAGCAAGCGATGTCACGCCGCAGGCGAACCCGATCGGTGGGCCATGGTCGGGAACGCGCAAGGCTCGAATAAGCAGAATGGATCGACACCGCACCGGCGTTCGGCTATGCGATCTATCGGAAAAACCGAGACCAGGGGTCATGATCATGAAACGCTCCGCAATCAACGATATCATCCGCGAAGCCGACGCTTTCATCCGCTCGTTCGGCTACATCATGCCGCCCTTCGCCTACTGGTCGCCGGAAGAGATGAAGGCGCGTCAGGTCGATTCCTCGGCCATCTTCACCTCACGGCTCGGCTGGGACATCACCGACTACGGCCAGGGCAAGTTCGACGATCTCGGCCTGTTCCTGTTCACTGTTCGCAACGGTCGCTACGAGGACATGAAGAAGGGCATGGGCATGCTCTATGCCGAGAAGATCATGATCTCGCGCAAGGAGCAGATGTCGCCGATGCACCGCCACAACATCAAGGCCGAGGACATCATCAACCGCGGCGGCGGCAAGCTGGTGCTTGAACTGTTCATGCATGACCGCGATGGCGGTATCGACCCCAAGGCCGAGGTGTCGGTGCCGGTCGACGGAACCATCCACAGGTTGCCGGCGGGCGGGCTGTTGAAGCTCGATCCGGGCCAGAGCGTCACGCTTTTGCCCGGCGTCTGGCACGCCTTCTGGGCCGAAGGCAAGGATGTCCTGATCGGCGAGGTATCGACCGTCAATGACGATCGCACCGACAATGTCTTCCGCGAGCCGATCGGCCGTTTCGCCGATGTCGAGGAAGACACGCAGCCACTGCACTTGCTGGTGGCCGACTATGACAAATGGCTGGGCTGAAGGCATCCGCCCTTAGCGCCAATTCGCCCCCAGATTTGCGGGCCAGTAACCAAGTCCGAGGAGTAAGTCTTGAAATCAGTTCTAGTTGCCGTTGCCGCCTTGGCGGCCCTCAGCTTGCCGGCCCATGCGGCCGGCTTTGATAACATTGTCCTTTCCGCGACGAAGGACGGGGGAACGCCTCAGAGCAGCTTCCCTGTCGACACACCGGTGATTTATGTGTCGGCCGATTTGGTGGATATCGCGCCCACATCGAAAATCACATTCTCCTGGGTCTCGGTCGATTCCCATGGCGCCGCACCGGAAAACTATACTATCGACAAGGTCGACCTCGACGTCGGAGCGAACAACGAGGCTGATTCACAACTCACCAAACCTACGGCGGGATGGCCGGAGGGCACCTATCGTGTTGATTTGGCCATTGATGGAACGGTTGCGGAATCGGTGCCCTTCAGCATTCCATGATCGGAAATTAACCGCCTGGGAAGGTCGGCCGGCGCCCTGTTAGTCGCTTTCGGGTGGCGCTTCTTTTTGCCAGCCGGCTAGCTCCGGCAGGTCGTCAAGCCAACTTTTCTCGGTCATCAAGGCATCGCTGGTCTGCGGTGCCGCCTCCGTGGCGTTTTGAATCAGCCAGTCCACCCACTTCCGATAGGCAACCGGGTCAAGTTGGGGCGGCAGCACCTTGGCCTTGAGCAGCATCCTCTTGCGGAAACTGGTTTGCCTGCGCAGTTTGGTGGTCATGAATTTGATTGCCTTGCCTTGGTATTCAACTATCCACCGGACGCTCCCATGGCTGACAAGCCTGTCGACGGCGAATCCGGCATCGACCGGTCTATGGCGCCAAGGAAGCTCGATAGCGTTCTTCCTCAGATCGATAGCCCATCGCCTGTAATTGGCCCCGGTACGCTGAGACGGCAGCACGCCGGCCTGTTCGAGCATCTTCCTTCGGAACGTAGGCTGCTTCTTGAGCTGGCCGGTCGTCAGTTCGATTCGATGTCCACGAAATTCGACCTGCCACCGGACCCTCCCGTTGCCGACATACTTCACCAACCTGTCGATGAAGAACTCGCCATCGGCCAGCATCACGCAGCCTTGGCTGATGCTTTCGCGGATGAACTCCGTGTCAGTGACCATCAGGCGGCCTTATACGGGAATGGCAGCCCACATGCGATCGGTGAAGGGCAAGATCGCCGCGCTTCTGGCCTTTAGGTCCGGTTGGCGTGGGCTCGTTGCTCCTGTGCCTTCTTACAGATGTCATCCAATTTTTCGCGGACCCGGTCGTTATCAAACAGCAGCTTGGCGCGTGAGAATCCTCTGCTACGAAGCTCCCATTCAATGGCAAGCCATCCTTCATAGTCGCCAGACGCCGCAAGCTTCCCGGCTTCGCGCCACATATGCGCGTCACGCTCTCGGGACACACCTTTCTCCCGTGCTAATGCGCCAAGCATATAGGCATATAGGACGTCGGGCCGCGCTGAAATCGCTGCGCGACAGCTTTTTTTCGAGGGACGTCCATTATTTTTACATTTTGTGATTTGCACGATATGGTTAACAGGGCTCTGGTAGGTGCAGGCCTTTCTGGCTTCAGGCGTTTGGGCAGAAAAAAGGGCGGGGGTGTGAAAGGTGGCCAAACATGGCCAATACGAACACCATTGTCTTGAGCGGCGACTATGGCTACCGCCAATATAAGGCATCAAACCTGCCCGCCGACACCACAATCGATGCCACCAACGCCTCGTGGATCGTTGCCAATCAGGGAAGCCCCACCAACCTCTATCCCTTCGCGGTCGTCAACCCCGGCGACAACCTCACGGCTTTCGGCGGCACGATCAACGGCACGGTCTCCCAAACCGGCGACTGGGAGAACATCTACGTCAACTCCGCCGCAGTCCGTGTGAATTCAGCCCACAGCTTTGTCATCGACGACTTTACGATCACCCAGCCCTGGGATGGCATCCGTGTCGGCGGCACTGGCACCTTTCTTATCGAGGATAGCTATGTCGGCAACTCACGAGACGACGCGGTCGAGGACGACGACGTCATCGGCGGCACCATCCGGGATTCCTTGTTCGACCACGTGTTTTCCGGAGTGAGCCTTGGCGACGGTGAGGTGAATGGGTCTGGCAACTCGGTCACCATGGATGGCATGCTTCTGGGCATGGGAGAGTACCTTCGCAAAGGCGTGATGACCCACGGTTCGCCATTCAAACTCGACAAGGGCACAGGCGCCAACGATATTGTACCCAGCTTGCACTTTATCGACTGCGTTGTGGCGATCTCCGACGTTCACCACAACGGCTTGGAGCGGCTGCAGCGGGCCTGGGACAAGACGGTCGAGTCGCACGGCAATTACTATCTCAACCTCTCCGACACGCCGCTGCCGGCGGATTATCCAAAGCCGCCCGCCGGCTGGACGATCCTTCAAGGCCAGGCGGCCCGCGACTATTGGGACCACGCCAAGGCCGCCTGGCATGCAGCCCATGACGGGACCGACCCGACACCGTCACCTCCGACCCCGCCGACCGACCCGACACCGCCGCCTCCGACCGACCCGACGCACGGAACGACCGGGAACGATACATTTGTCGGCACTGGCGCGGCCAATACCTTTGATGCCCAGGCTGGCAACGATACACTGCGGGGCCTGGGTGGCAACGACGTGCTGACTGGTGGCAAGGGCGAGGACACCTTCGTGTTTGACACGGCCTATGGCCCCGGCAATGTCGACACAATCACCGACTTCGACGCAGAACATGACGCGCTTTATCTCGACAGTGCTGTCTTCACCAAGCTCGGCCCCGGTTCCTTGTCCAGCCCGACACAGGTGAACTCGTCGTATTTCGAGTTGCGAGAACACGCCGCCCACAGCAACGATTACCTGCTCTACGACCGGACCACGGGCGTTCTGTCCTATGATCCCGACGGCTCGAAATCGGCCCCGCAGGTGGAAATCGCCCATCTGGAGCCCGGGGCGGCCCTGACCTATCACGACGTGTTCGTCGTTTGATCGCTCGTGCGATCGCACCGATAATGGTGTCGCCGCCATCGGCCCGGAACTGGTGATGGCACCGCTGATTGCAAGGGCCGGCGCGTGTGCGTCTGCCGCGATCAATGTGGCCGACGTTTATGGGCAACGTGAAGAATCATCCATGGACGACGGCGTTTGGCTCCTGGACTGGGTCGCGAAGCCAGCCGACTGTTCGTCCGGCAGCTTCCTAACGAGAAGCTCCTACATCTGGTGCTCCGAATGGAACCGAGGCGAAGTCTGTGCCGCCTTCAGGCAACCGTTTGATTGACCTGCGGAAACGGCGGCCGCATCAGCATAGCAAAATTAGTCAACCAGCATGTAACTCTTAGCGTTTTCTAACGCGCCTTAACCGATTGATTTTGTTCTTAAAAAGAGAAGTGGCTGGGGAACCTGGATTCGAACCAGGACTAACGGAGTCAGAGTCCGTGGGTCTACCGTTAACCTATTCCCCAGCAGGCGCGGTCATGGACCGCGCGGGCCGAACGGCTGAGCCGCTTGAGCGCTGCCTTGTAGCCGCCAGCGGAAAATAGTCAAGCCTGCTCTGCGGTTCAATCGCAACGTTTCGGCCGCTGGTATCAGGCGCCGAGTTCATATGGCGCGCACAACGCGGGTGCAAAGTCCGATCCGATGCCTCAGCTCTCCTTGCGGCTGAATTGCGAGCGTTCGAAGAACAGCACGATGCCCAGGCCCAGAAACAGCGGGATGATCAGATAAAACAGCCGGAACACCAGCAGCGCCGCCAGCACGCCGACCGGTTCCATGTCGGAAAGCCCGGCCAGAAACACCACCTCGAACACGCCGAGGCCACCCGGCGCATGCGAGATCTGGGCGACCGAGAAGGAGACGAGGAAGACGCCCAGCACGACAAAATAGCCGGGATTGTGCACTCCGGGCAGGGCGAAGAAAATGATCGCCGCGGCGGCGATCAGTTCGATCGGGCCGATCAGCAATTGCCGTGCGACGATCGGCAGCGCCGGATAGTGCAATTGGAAGCTGCCGATCGTCAACGGGCGCAGATGCAGCCAACTACCGAATATATAGGCTGCGATGAGGATCAGCATCGCGATGCCTGCGGCCTCCGACAGGCCGTGATGGGCGATGCCGGTGAATCGGTCGATAATCTGCGGCTCAAACACCAGCACAAGGCCCGAGGCGAGTATCGTCGACAGCACGAAGGTTATCCAGCAGACCGCCACCAGTACGCCGACTTCCTGGCCGGTCAGGCCCCTGGTGCCGTATGCGCGGTAGCGGATGACGGCGCCGGAAAACACCGAGCCGCCGATATTGTGCGACAGCGCATAGGTGGTGAAGGAGCAGAGCGTGACGAACAGCCACGACACTCGTCTGCCGATATGCAGCAGCGCGATGTGATCGTAGCCGGCGAGCGCGGCATAGGCAACGACCGAACTCAAGCCTGCCAGTATCCAGTCGCGAGCCGGAATGGCCGCCAGCCCGTCCCAGACGTCATCCAGCGAGATGCCGCGCAATTCATGCCAGAGCAGCAGCAGCGAGAAGATCACCGCGCCGATGCCGACGACCGGCCAGAAATAGCGTTTCCAGTTCATTGCCCGACTGCCATGCGTTGTGTATCCGCTTCCTTTCTGTCGAGAGGCCAACCGCCCCGCATTCCCCATTCATTTCAGAAATGCCTCATTGAAGCCGGCTATTCAACCGCGAACACTTGTCGCGCCTGATGCCGGCAAGACCTGCCTGCACTGGACAGGGCGCAAAACGCTGACAAGCGGCGAGGGCATCGGCTTCGACGGGCGCGGTCTTCGCTGGCGCCGCGTTATCAATCCAGCCTTGCGGGTACATTACGGCGGTGCAGCGAAAAAGGCGGTTCGCGCCCCGGCCGGCAAAATTCAGCATGCGGCCCTTGGTGATCGGCCACAGCACTGTTAATCTGGCCGCAACTTGAAACATGCCAAAGCGCCTGCTGCGTCCGTCACCGGTTCGCGCGGCGCCGGAAGGAACGACAGTGGAAGACCGCGACACCGGCGCAGGGGCGCCGGAGGTGGGCGCGTCCAGCGCTTCCCCGGGATCGTCAGGCCCGGGCACAGCCGGTTGGCAGCAACGCCGCCCGACGGAGCCTCGCTCCGTGAACGGGCAGGCAGGCGACGCGACCCACAGCCAGAAGGGCAAGCCCAAGAAACGGCGCAAGCGAAGGCGTGGGCGCAAGGTTTTTGCGCGCGACGATGCGCGCCCCGGGGACAATCGATCGCCGGCACAAGGCAAGGCCGCTGTCGCGGCAGTGGAGCTGAAGCCTGTTGCCGCTGCGGCGATCTCGCCCGTCGTTCCAATCCCACGCCCCGAGCAAGGACACCGCAGGCCGCCGGTGCACGAGCTTCCGGTCTTTGCGGCGCTGGACCTCGGCACCAACAATTGTCGGCTGCTGGTCGCCGTCCCCACGCGTCACGGCCAGTTCCGCGTCATCGATGCCTTCTCACGCATCGTCAGGCTGGGCGAGGGGCTCACCGCCAATGGCCGGCTCGGCCAGCCGGCGATGGACCGCGCGGTTGAGGCGCTGAAGGTCTGCGGTGACAAACTGCGCGGCCGCAAGATCAGGAAGGCAAGGCTGATCGCCACCGAAGCCTGCCGCACCGCCGAAAACGGCGTCGAGTTCCTCGATCGTGTCGAACGCGAAGCCGGCCTGAAGCTCGAGATCATCGACCGCCAGACCGAAGCCCGCCTTGCGGTTTCCGGCTGCGGTTCGCTGGTCGAGCGCGACACGCAAGGCGTCGTCCTGTTCGACATCGGCGGCGGCTCCTCCGAGATAGCGCTGATCGATCTCACCGGCCGCCGTTCGCCACGCCTCGCCAACCATATCGTTTCGTGGACATCGCTGCCGGTCGGCGTCGTGTCATTGGCGGAACGCTTTGGCGGCCGCACCGTAACGCGCGAGATCTTCACCGCCATGGTCGACGACGTCGCCGGCAGGCTGGCCGCTTTCGAGGGCCGCGATCGGTTGAGCCATCTCAAGGCCAGCCCGAATTTCCATCTGTTGGGCACTTCGGGGACGGTGACGACGCTGGCCGGCGTCCATCTCGACCTCGAACGCTACGACCGCCGCCGGGTCGACGGCCTGTGGATGGACCGCGACAGCGTCGACCGCATGGTGGAGAGGCTGGTCGGCTGGGATTTCCAGCAGCGCTGCGCCAGCCCCTGCATCGGTGCTGACCGCGCCGATCTCGTGCTCGCCGGCTGTGCTATCCTCGAGGCAATCCGCGCCGTCTGGCCCTCGGAGCGGCTTCGCGTCGCCGACCGGGGCCTGCGCGAGGGCATATTGAGCGAGCTGATGGCCGATGACGGCGTCTGGCGCAACGATGGACGTGCTAGGGCATGATCATGCTCAAACAAGAAATCAGGCAATGACCAAGAAACCGGAAAAACCAGGGTCCGCCAGCATTCGCGTGTTGAAAACGCGGATCAAGAAGAAAAGCGGCCTGAAGGAATCGTCGCGCCGCTGGCTGCAGCGCCACATCAACGATCCCTATGTCCAGCGCTCCAAAGCCGACGGCTATCGCTCGCGCGCGGCCTACAAGCTGATCGAGATCGACGACAAGCACAACCTCTTGAAACCCGGCATGAAGGTGATCGACCTCGGTGCCGCCCCCGGCGGCTGGTGTCAGGTCGCGGCCGCGCGCACGAAATCGACGGCCGAGCATCCGCATGTCGTCGGCATCGATTATCTCGAAATGGACGCCGTGCCTGGCGCGCCGGTGCTGCTGCTGGATTTTCTCGATCCGCAGGCTCCGCAAAAGCTCTCCGAAGCGCTGGGCGGGGATCCGGATGTCGTGCTGTCCGACATGGCCGCACCGACCACCGGCCACAAGCGGACCGACCATATCCGCACCATGCATCTGTGCGAGGTGGCGGCCGATTTCGCGCTGTCGGTCTTGAAGCCCGGCGGCCATTTCCTGGCCAAGACTTTTCAGGGTGGCGCCGAGAACGAGCTGCTCTCCATGCTCAAGAAGAATTTCCGCTCCGTCCACCACGTCAAGCCACCGGCATCGCGCGATGAGTCGGTCGAGCTTTATCTGTTGGCCAAGGACTTCAAGGGGCGAGAGCCGAGCAGGGAGTAACGCCTTCCCTTCTCCTCTTGCACAAGGGGAGAAGGGAGAGAGCCTCACTCTCCCGGCGATCTCACCTGTTCCAGCGTCTTGGGCGTTGTCAGCGGGCCATGGCCGGAGACGGCATTGCCGGCGTCGGGTGCCAGCCGCATGAACGACAGCGATGCCGCCGCCGATACCATCGCCACGAGGAAGAAGGCGATATGGAAGTCGCCCAGCGTCAGCGGGCCGCCATGGATCGAGGTCGAGACTTCCAGAACGCCGCCGGCGAGCGCCACGCCGAGCGCGATTGACAATTGCTGGAACACCGCCGTGATCGGTGTCGCCTTGCTGGTGTCCTCGGCCGACACCTCGGCATAGGAGAGTGCGTTGACACCGGTGAAGAACATCGAGCGGATGAAGCCGCCGACCAGCAATATGGCCAGCATCAACGCATAGGGCGTCTCTGGGGTGAAGAGACCATAGATGGCGATCGACGCGGCGGCGACAAGCGAGCCCAGGATCAGCACGCGGCGGAAGCCGACAACGCGGAAGATCAGCGCGGTGACGAATTTCATGCCGATGGCGCCGATCGCCGAGACGAAGGTGATCATGCCGGACTGGAACGGGGTCAGCCCGAAGCCGATCTGGAACATCAGCGGCAATAGGAACGGCACCGCGCCGATGCCGATGCGGAACAGGCTGCCGCCGAGCACCGACGAGCGGAACACCTGGTTGCGGAACAACTCAAGTGCGAGCAGCGGATTCCTGGCGCGGCGCGCATGCATCAGGTAGAGCGCGCCCGACAGCAGCCCCACGGCGATCGTGATGAAGCCGGTCGCCGGCGGCAGATAAGGCAGGCTGACCACCGACAGGCCGAAGACGACGCCGGATGCGGCCAGTCCGCTCAGCACGAAGCCGACGAAATCGAGCGGCGGCGTCTCCATCGATTCAGTTTCCGGCAGGAAGCGGGTGGCCAGCCAGATGCCGATCAGGCCGATCGGCACGTTGATCAGGAAAATCCAGTGCCAGGTGAAGTAGGTGGTGATGAAGCCGCCGATCGGCGGGCCCACCAGCGGCCCGACCAGTGCGGGAACGGTCAGCCAGGACATGGCCGCGACCAGTTCGCTTTTGGGCGTGGCACGAACCAGAACCAGGCGTCCGACCGGGGTCATCATGGCGCCGCCGATGCCTTGCAGGAAGCGAGACACCACGAACGCCGGCAGGGAACCGGAGAGGGCACAGGCGACCGAACCGGCAATGAACACCGCGATCGCGGCACGAAAGATGTTCTTGGCGCCGAAGCGATCGGCCATCCAGCCGCTGATCGGAATGAAGATCGCCAGCGACACCAGATAGGCTGTCAGCGCCAGTTTCAGCGCGATAGGGCTGGTATGAATGTCGATGGCGATCGCCGGCAGCGATGTCGCGATGACGGTCGAATCCATGTTTTCCATGAAAAGAGCGACCGCAAGGATAAGCGGGATGGTGCGGTTCAACGAACGCGTCCGGGTTTGATTCCAGATGTTGCCGACCTCGCCGGCACGCAGGGCGGTTATCATGGCCGGACATCGATGTCGTGTTAAATGCTGTCACTTTTGTGCGATCGCAACCAGGGGTCGCGTCGCCTGGGATCGAGTGATCCTGTTGTGCAAGCAACGATCAGCTTTTCATCGGCCGCTGGACGTGTTACCAGCCACCGCCAATCCTGAAAGGGAATAATGAGTCGGCGCTGTCCATTCCGGTCCAGCGCTTTTTCTGCATTCAAAGGGCTGGCCATGGCAAAAATCATCGAAACCTCCACCGGCGCACTGGCGCTGACCTTTGACGACGTGCTCTTGCAGCCCGGTCATTCCGAGGTGATGCCCGGCCAGACCGACATCCGCACCCGCATCGCCGGCGACATTGACCTCAACGTGCCGATCCTGTCGGCGGCGATGGACACGGTCACCGAGGCAAGGCTCGCCATTGCCATGGCGCAGGCCGGCGGCATCGGCGTCATCCATCGCAATTTCTCACCCGCCGAACAGGCCGAGCAGGTGCGGCAGGTCAAGAAATTCGAATCCGGCATGGTGGTCAACCCGGTCACGATCGGTCCCGACGCCACGCTCGCCGACGCATTGTCGCTGATGCGCACCTACTCGATTTCGGGCATTCCGGTGGTCGAGAATGGCGGCGCCGGCGGCCACAAGACCGGCCGGCTCGTCGGCATCCTGACCAACCGTGACGTGCGCTTCGCTTCCGATCCGGCGCAAAAGGTCTACGAATTGATGACCCGTGAGAACCTGATCACGGTCAAGGAGAATGTCGACCAGGACGAGGCCAAGCGGCTTCTGCACCAGCACCGCATCGAGAAGCTGGTGGTGGTCGACAAAACGGGCAATTGCGTCGGGCTGATCACCGTCAAGGACATCGAGAAATCGCAGCTCAACCCGCATGCCACCAAGGATGCGCAGGGGCGCCTGCGCGCCGCGGCCGCCACCAGCGTCGGCGATGACGGCTTCGAACGCGCCGAGCGCCTTATCGAGGCCGGCGTGGACCTTTTGGTGATCGATACCGCGCATGGCCACTCACAGCGGGTGCTGGACGCGGTGACGCGGGCGAAGAAGCTTTCCAATTCCGTGCGCATCCTGGCCGGCAATGTCGCCACCGCCGAAGGCACGCGGGCGCTGATCGACGCCGGCGCCGATGCCGTCAAGGTCGGCATTGGTCCGGGCTCCATCTGCACCACCCGCATCGTGGCCGGGGTCGGTGTTCCCCAGCTTTCAGCCATCATGTCGGCGGTCGAGGCAGCGCATAAATCGGGCGCCTCGGTGATTGCCGACGGCGGCATCAAATATTCCGGCGATCTCGCCAAGGCACTCGCCGCCGGCGCCAGTGCCGCCATGATCGGTTCGCTGCTTGCCGGGACCGACGAAAGCCCGGGCGAGGTCTATCTGCACCAGGGCCGCTCCTTCAAGGCCTATCGCGGCATGGGCTCGGTCGGCGCCATGGCGCGGGGCTCCGCCGATCGCTACTTCCAGGCCGAGGTGCGCGACACGCTGAAATTGGTGCCGGAAGGCATTGAAGGGCAGGTTCCCTACAAAGGACCTGTGTCTGGCGTGCTGCACCAGCTTGCAGGCGGCCTGAAAGCCGCTATGGGTTATGTTGGTGGCCGCGACCTTGCCGATTTCCGCGACCGCGCCACTTTTGTGCGCATATCCAACGCCGGACTTCGTGAAAGCCACGCCCATGACGTCACGATTACCCGCGAAAGCCCCAACTATCCCGGCGGAGCCTGATTCTTCCGGGCTTTGGCGCAACTTGACCGCCATGGTGCTGCGCCTGTCGCGCCATGTCGGGGCGCTCTGCTTTCTCTCGGCGGCGGTTTTCATCGCCATGACGGGCATGGAGTTCTTCTATTTCCGCCAATTGAGCGGGGGCTTGGCCTCGCTCGACATGCGCTATTTCGGATTCACGCCCGACGAAGGCATGGCCTGGCTGACGGCGCTTGGCCGGCGCGGCAGCGAGATCATCCTGGTCTGGCATTACCTGACCTTCGATCTTTTGTTTCCGGCGCTGCTGTCGCTGACGCTGGTCAGCCTGATCCTGGCAACTGGCCGGCGACTGAAGAATTTCCGCGTGTTGCCGGCTCAGATGCAGGCGATCTTCGCGCTGGTCCTGGTGCTGCCCTACACGCTCGCCGACTACGCCCAGAATATCGCCGTGGCGCGGCTTCTGTCCGATTTCCTCTACGCCAACCCGGACTCGCTGTCTTTCGCCTCGGCGCTCATCGTGACCAAATTCGTGCTTCTCGCCGTCCCGGTCATCGTCATTGCCGCTTTCTGGTTGGCGGGCCAAATACGTCAGAATTGAAGCCGAACAGGGCAGGGGCGACTGCATGAACCAGACCGCGATCTTCTGGCCGGTACTCGCCCACGTGCTGCTGATCTATATCGTCTATTGCGTACTGGGCCGGCGCCGATATGTTGCGGTCAAGTCGGGCGAGGCGAAGGCGAGCCAGTACAAGGCCCGCTCGACAGAACCGGCCTCCTGCGCGACCGTTGCCGGCAATCTCAGCAATCAGTTCGAACTGCCGGTGCTTTTCTATGTGTTGTGCCTGGCGCTGCACGTCACCAAGGGCGTCAACTATCTGACACTGGCGCTGATGTGGGGCTTTGTGGTCACCCGCTACTTTCACGCCTGGGTTCACCTGACCAGCAACGATCTGCGCTGGCGCAGCCGCTCTTTCTTCCTTGGAGCGGTCATTGTCCTGTTGGGCTGGATCTGGCTCGCTCTTCACCTGCTCGAGGTGGTTTGAGCAGAGTTGGCGTTAACCCTCTTCTCCCGCGACGGAAGAAGAGAGACTGAACCTACAGGTCGAACACTGCTATTTTTCGATTGTCGAACTTGATGCCGATCTCGCCGCGCACAAGTTTCAGCGCCTGTTCGCCGAACACGGCGCGCCGCCAGCCTTGCAGGGCCGGCACATCGGCATCCTCGCCTTCGGCGGCGATGCGATCGATATCGTCGCTGGAGGCGAGCACCTTCGAGGCGACGCCCTGCTTTTCGGCGATGATCCTGAGCAGCACTTTCAAGAGCTCCGCGGCCGCATTCGAGCCCTCGGGCGGCTGGAAGCTTTTCGGCAGTTTCGGCATCTGCTCCTTGGGGAGGGCAAGCGCGGTGTTGACCGCGCCGAGCAGTGCCGTCGCCGTCGAGGAGCGTTCCCAGCCCTTGGGCGTGGTGCGCAGCTTGGCAAGGGCTGCCGCATCGCGCGGCCCTTGCTGCGCGATCTCGTAGATCGCATCGTCCTTGAGCACGCGGCCGCGCGGCACGTCGCGCTCGCGCGCCTCGCGTTCGCGCCATGCCGCTACGGTCTGGACGATCGCCA
Organism: Mesorhizobium sp. B2-3-11; assembly: GCF_006442215.1. Taxonomy (NCBI): domain Bacteria; kingdom Pseudomonadati; phylum Pseudomonadota; class Alphaproteobacteria; order Hyphomicrobiales; family Phyllobacteriaceae; genus Mesorhizobium; species Mesorhizobium sp. B2-3-11. The sequence goes on from NZ_VFVS01000007.1 coordinate 253,269, forward strand.
GCTCCTGCGGTTTGCGAAGCCGCATCTTCAGCCGCTTCCAGGCGTCCTCGGGATGCGGATCGTAGGTCTCGCGCGAGGTCAGGACATCCATCTCCTCATTCAGCCAGTGGGCGCGGTTTTCCCGCGCCAGCTCGGCGTTGAGGTGCTGATAGACCTCGATCAAATGGGTAACGTCGGCCAGCGCGTAGTCGAGCTGCTTGTCGGACAGCGGGCGGTGGCGCCAGTCGGTGAAGCGCGACGACTTGTCGAGTCGTGCGCCGGTGATGCGCTGCACGAGCTGATCGTAGGAAACGCTGTCGCCGAAGCCACAGACCATCGCCGCCACCTGTGTGTCGAACACCGGGTGCGGAACGAGATCGCCGAGATGGACGATGATTTCGATGTCTTGCCGGGCGGCGTGGAAGACTTTGACCACCGCCTCGTTGGCCATCAACCTGAAGAAGGGAGCGAGGTCGATATCAGGTGACAGCGGATCGATCAGCGCCGTCACGCCGGGCGCGGCCATCTGGATCAGGCACAGGATGGGCCAGAAGGTCGTTTCGCGGATGAATTCGGTGTCGACGGTGACAAAATCCGACTTTTCGAAAGCGGCGAGAACGGTCTCGAGTTCTTTCTGGGTGGTGATGACGTGCATCAAATCGCTTTTGGCAGGAGTAGGGTCTTCCTAGATTTCAGCCGGGAAGGCTTTCGTCAAGCTGTGGTGCCACCGTCACGGCCCTTCCGGACTGTCTGGATCACTATTTCTCCTCGCCAGCCGCGCAAAAATGGTCGAGGTGCGCAACACCGCGGTGAAGCGGCTGCGCTTGCCGGCCGGCACGCCGGACCCACGCCGGAGAGGATGACGGCGGTGAAGACCGCGTAGACCACGGCGCTGAAGACAAACAGCGCGCTTGGCCGCTGTCGAGGCCGCGAACGGGCCGCCAATGGCGCCGAAGGACTAGAACAGCATCAGGGCCGCGTTGATCAGCACGAACTCGCCGGCGGTCAGAGGATTCAATCGACGCGCTCAAAAGTGTCTAGGCTGGTCCCGAAGGCGCGCCATGTTCCAACCTGGGTCAGCTTTGCGGGCTCACCCTCGGCATCGGCTGAAAGTGCCATTCCAGCCACCGTGTGCCACAACATCTCCATCTTGCCGTCCCGAAAAATGCCGGTGTAGCCGACCGCCGCCGGGCCCGTTTTTCCTGACGCCGCGGAAGTAAAGCCAATCACATCTCCATGAGCGGCCCCGTGGAGAGGCACTTCCATCCCGGAAAAGCTGCTGTCGGGCAATGCTGTCTTGAAGACACCGCGGATCAAACCATCGCTATCGTCTTCGATAACTACAACCGAACCGTATTGATTGCGCCAAGTGCCCTTCCAGGAAAACATGTTTGCCTCCTCTCACTCCCTCATGCGCCAACGCGAGAGGCGGTTTACGGTTCCGCCACATGACCGGCTATGGATTGAAACCCGAAGTTCCAGACTGGGAGACTGCCGCTCCATCCGTTTGCCTTGACAAACCATGCCTCTCATGCGCTTTTCGCGCAAATTTTGGGCCGGGCTGCGATGCTTTGGCCCGCAACCCACAATCCCGGACTTTTTATCCATGACCATGCACCGTTACCGCAGCCATACCTGTGCCCAGTTGCGAAAGAGCGACGTCGGCAATTCCGTTCGCCTATCGGGCTGGGTGCATCGCGTGCGCGACCATGGCGGCCTGCTGTTCATCGATCTGCGCGACCATTACGGCCTGACCCAGATCGTCGCCGATCCGGATTCGCCTGCCTTCAAGGTCGCCGAGACCTTGCGCGGCGAATGGGTGATCCGCGTTGACGGCGAGGTCAAGGCACGCCTGCCGGAAACCACGAACGCCAACCTGCCGACCGGTGAGATCGAGATTTTCGCCCGGGAGATCGAGGTGCTGTCGGCGGCCAAGGAATTGCCGCTGCCGGTATTCGGCGAACCGGACTACCCCGAGGACATCAGGCTGAAATACCGCTTCCTCGACCTGCGCCGTGAGACGCTGCACCGGAACATCGTGGCGCGCACGAAAATCATCGCCGAGATGCGCAAGCGCATGGGCGAGGTCGGCTTCACCGAATTCTCGACGCCGATCCTTACCGCCTCGTCGCCGGAAGGCGCGCGCGACTTCCTGGTGCCGTCGCGCATCCATCCTGGCACCTTCTACGCGCTGCCGCAGGCTCCGCAGCAGTACAAGCAGCTTATCATGGTGTCCGGCTTCGACCGTTATTTCCAGATCGCGCCGTGCTTCCGCGACGAAGACCCGCGCGCCGACCGTCTGCCTGGCGAATTCTACCAGCTCGACGTCGAAATGAGTTTCGTCGAGCAGGACGATGTGCTGTCGACCATGGAACCGGTGATGCGCGGCGTCTTCGAGACCTTTGCCAACGGCAAGCCGGTGACGCAGAAATTCCAGCGCATCCCTTACGATGTCGCCATGCGCAAATACGGTTCCGACAAGCCGGACCTGCGCAACCCGATCGAGATGCAGGCCGTCTCCGACCATTTTCGCGAGTCCGGCTTCAAGGTGTTCGCCAACATCCTGTCCAACGACCCGAAGGCCGAGGTGTGGGGCATTCCGGCAAAAACCGGCGGCAGCCGCGCCTTTTGCGATCGCATGAACAGCTGGGCGCAAGGCGAGGGCCAGCCGGGGCTGGGCTACATCTTCTGGCGCAAGGAGGGCGACAAGCTCGAAGGCGCCGGCCCGCTCGCCAAGAACATCGGCGAGGAGCGCACCGAGGCGATCCGCCTCCAGCTTGGCCTTGCAGATGGTGATGCCGCGTTCTTCGTCGCCGGCGACCCGAAGAAGTTCGTCTCCTTTGCGGGCGCCGCGCGCACGCGCGCCGGCGAGGAGTTGAACCTTGTCGACCGCGAGCGCTTCGAACTGTGCTGGATCGTCGACTTCCCGTTCTTCGAATGGAACGAGGAGGAGAAGAAGATCGACTTCGCCCACAATCCGTTCTCGATGCCGCAGGGCGGCATCGATGCGCTGAACGGCGAGGACCTGCTCGGCATCAAGGCCTTTCAGTACGACATGGTCTGCAACGGTTTCGAGATCGCCAGCGGCGGCATCCGCAACCATTTGCCAGAAACCATGGTCAAGGCATTCGAGACGGTCGGGCTGGACCGCGCCACGGTCGAGGAGCGCTTTGGCGGCCTCTATCGCGCCTTCCAGTATGGCGCGCCGCCGCATGGCGGCATGGCCGCCGGTGTCGACCGCGTCGTCATGCTTCTGGTCGGCGCCAAGAACCTGCGCGAAATCACCATGTTCCCGATGAACCAGCAGGCCTATGATTTGTTGATGAACGCGCCCTCGGAAGCGAGCCCGCAGCAGCTTCGCGATTTGGCGCTGCGCGTCGCGTCAACCAAGAAGGACGCCTGACCAGAAGCTTCGGGCTTCACTTCAGGAACTTGCTCGAACCGGTTCTTCCGATTCGGCAACAAAAAAAACCGGCATCGCTGCCGGTTTTTTCGTGTCCTGAGGCCGCTTCGATCAGTCCTCGTTCGCCTTGACGCTGACGCCGAGCGTCTTCGGCAGGTCCAGCGGGTTCGACATGGCGCCCGCCATGATCAGAGCGAACGGCACCGATGCCGGCGGCTCGGCCGAGATTTCGAGGCTCTTCGGATCGTCGAGATATTTGCTGACCGCGGCGGTCACCTGAGCCGTGAGTTCCGGATTGTTGAGCTGCGCCATGCCGAACGGCACGATCGCCTTGGCCTGGTTGGCGATGTCCTTGGCCGACATGCCCTGCTGCTTGCCGACATAGTCCAGCACCTTGCCGGTCAGCGAATCGTCGTCGAAGCGGATCGAGGCGCTGTTGAACGAAAGCTGCTGCAACAGGCCGAGCATGGCCATGCCTTGCGCCGAATTGTCGGCGCCTTCCGGCTGTGCGGCCATCTTCTTCTGCATTTCCTGCAACGACTTGATGAAGTCGACCGTGTAACCGCCGAGGTCGAAGGTCATGCCGAGCGTGCCGGCATTCTCGACGGAGATGTCGTATTTCGACAGTTCCATCTTGCCGTCAGATGGCTGCCAGGTGCCGGCCATTTCGAGATTGCCCGAGATGTTCTGGTAGCCGAGCGCGCTGATGACCTCCTTGGATTTGGGATCGTCGACGAGCGAGAGATCGGCCGTGAACTTCTCCGTATTGGCGGTGAACTCCATCGCCTTGCCGTCGGCGGGCGGCGTGATCTCGATGGCAAGGCCGTCCATCGAGAATGCGGTTTTGTCGGCGACCTTGACCGTCATGTTCGACAGTTCAGCGGATTTATACATCATCAGCGAGCCAAGCGGGCTGGTGGAGCCGTCGGCCGGCACCGTCATGTCGTGGATGATGAAGGGGCTGAGATCGAGGGTGACGCCGTCCTTGCTGTGTTCGAAGGCCGAGGTCGACACGGTGCCGATATCATAGCCGCCATTGGCTTCGGTGATGTTCTCGAGCTTGACGTCGCCGATCGTCAGCGCTTCCTTTTCCGCGGCCGGTTTCACCGACACGCCCTGCAGCACCATGCTGGTGTTGTCGCCGGTCACGCCGGTCCAAGAGATGTCGACGCCCTGCGCGGAGAGCGCAGCCTTCAGCCGGTCCGCGACCGCGGCGTCCTGGGCAAGGGCAGCATTCAGCGGCAGTGTGAGCAAAAAGGTCGAAAGAGCGAATTTCCGGAGAGTTGAGCGGTTGATTGTCATCGCAAGGTCCCTGAGAGTGTCCTGAAATTATTTTTCAATTCTTTGCGCCATCACCATTCCGTGACGAACTGGACGGGAAAAAGGCGTGTCCCGGCACAATGGTCGAAAATCGCGGTGAAAGGCAAACCCGATCCGAACGCTATTGGACAATGCAGTGAATTTGGCATGAAGGTCGGGCCGCCAGCGTGCTTCGCAATAGATGCGGCATGTAACAGATTGATGTTGGCCGGCAAGCTCGACCTTGCGGTCTCCTGTTGCAGAAACGTGCGCAAATCGACCGGTCCGGTGCGCGCCTCTTGCCGCGAATCACCCGCTCGGCTAGTCCCAGCCCATGGGAAAAAGGCTTTTGCCGCCTGACAATGGCGGCGGCGATCATATTGAACCGGTCGATCTGAAGAAGGCGCTGGAAGAGCGTTATCTCGCCTATGCGCTGTCGACCATCATGCACCGGGCGCTGCCCGACGTTCGCGACGGACTGAAGCCGGTCCATCGCCGCATCATGCACGCCATGCGCCTGCTGCGCCTCAATCCCGACCAGGGTTTTGCCAAATGCGCCCGTATCGTCGGCGAGGTGATGGGCAAGTTCCACCCGCATGGCGACCAGTCGATCTATGATGCGCTGGTACGGCTGGCGCAGGATTTTTCGATGCGCTACCCCTTGGTCGACGGCCAGGGCAATTTCGGCAACATCGACGGCGATAACGCCGCCGCCATGCGCTACACCGAAGCGCGCATGACCGACGTGGCGACCGAATTGCTTGCCGGCATCACCGAGGATGCCGTCGACTATCGGCCGACCTACAATGAAGAGGACGAGGAGCCGGTCGTGCTCCCCGGCGCCTTCCCGAATCTTCTGGCCAACGGCTCGTCCGGCATCGCGGTCGGCATGGCGACATCGATCCCGCCGCACAACGCGGCCGAGCTTTGCGACGCCGCACTGCACCTGATCGAGCATCGCGACGCGCCGGTGGCGAAGCTGATGGATTTCGTCCAGGGCCCGGATTTCCCGACCGGCGGCATCATCGTCGACAGCCGCGCCTCCATCCTCGAAGCCTATGAGACCGGCCGCGGCGGCTTTCGCGTACGATCGAAATGGAACCAGGAGGACCAGGGCAGGGGCACCTGGAGCATCGTCGTCACCGAAATCCCATATGGCGTGCAGAAGGCGCGGCTGATCGAGAAGATCGCCGAGCTGTTGATGGCCCGCAAGCTGCCGCTGCTCGAGGATATCAGGGACGAAAGTGCCGAGGACATCCGCGTCGTTCTGGTGCCCAAGAGCCGTTCCGTCGGCCCCGGCATCCTGATGGAATCACTGTTCAAGCTCACCGAGCTCGAGAGCCGTTTTCCGCTCAACATGAATGTGCTGTCGCGCGGCAAGGTGCCCAACGTGCTGTCGTTGAAAGGCGTGCTGCAGGAATGGCTGGATCACCGCCGCGACGTCCTCATCCGTCGCTCGAAACATCGCCTCGGTGAGATCGAGAGGCGGCTGGAAATCCTTGCCGGCTACCTGATCGCCTATCTCAACATTGACGAGGTGATCAAGATCATCCGCGAGGAGGATGAGCCAAAGCAGGTCATGATGGCCCGCTGGTCGCTCACCGACACCCAAGCCGAAGCGATCCTCAACATGCGGCTGCGCGCGTTGCGTAAGCTGGAGGAATTCGAGATCCGCAAGGAATTCGATGGCCTGACCGCAGAGAAGGAGCAGATCGAGGCGCTGCTGGCGTCCGATGCAAAGCAGTGGTCGACGATCAAGTGGGAAGTCACTCAGGTTCGCGACAAGTTCGGCCCGGAGACCGAGATCGGCAAGCGCCGTACCCAGTTCGCCGATGCGCCCGAGCACGACCTGACCGACATCGCGCATGCCATGATCGAGCGCGAGCCGGTCACCGTCGTGGTTTCGGAAAAAGGCTGGCTGCGGGCAATGAAGGGCCATCTGGCCGATCTTTCGACGCTGACCTTCAAGGAGGGCGACAGTCTCAAGCTCGCCTTCCATGCCCAGACGACAGACAAGGTGCTGGTCTTTACCACCGGCGGCAAATTCTACACGATCGGCGCCGACCGGCTGCCCGGCGGCCGGGGCCATGGCGAGCCGATCCGCATCATCGTCGACATGGACAACGACCAGGACATCGTCACCGCCTTCGTCCACGATCCCAAGCGCAAGCTGCTGCTCGCCTCTTTCGACGCCAACGGCTTCATCGTTGCGGAGGAAGAGGTGGTCGCCAACACCCGCAAGGGTAAGCAGGTGATGAACGTCAAGGCCCCGGACGAAGCCAAGCGCTGCAAGCCGGTCACCGGCGATCATCTGGCCATCGTCGGTGAGAACCGCAAGATGCTGGTGTTCGCGCTCTCAGAAATTCCGGAGATGAGTCGCGGTAAAGGCGTGCGGCTGCAGAAATACAAGGACGGCGGCCTTCTCGACCTCAAGCCGTTCACGCTGGCGACCGGTCTTTCCTGGCAGGATTCGGCCGACCGCACCTTCACGCGGTCGCGCGAAGAACTGGCCGAGTGGATCGGCGCGAGGGCATCGGCAGGGCGTATGGTGCCGAAGGGTTTCCCGAGGACTGGCAAGTTCGGGTAGAAACTGCCGATCTCCCCCCTGATGGCAGGGCTATCGCATATGAGTGATGGCATTGATGAGATAGTCGTCATTCCAGGCGCATTTCTTGATGCGGTGGCTG